>CAVVTN010000006.1:0-58345 GCA_963751115.1 uncultured Candidatus Altimarinota bacterium | reverse complement strand
CCGAAAAATCTAGTTATTCTATTTTAGATAATTGTATTGACTTTAGTGTAAAAGTATCTTAAATTATGTACAATACTTTTATATTTTTTCTTCTCTCCTATGTCACTTTCTGCACAACAACGGTGATTTGACTCATGAACTCACCAACTCTGTCTCTCTTTTCCACCTTCTACTCCGCCATTTCCATTTAAAAGAACAGAAATTGCCGACCAGATACATGCCATTACTTCGTGAAAATTCACTTTTCATCCTGAAAAAAGTGAGATAAAGGAAAATACATTTATCCTGAAGATATCTTATATGGGAAGTAGCTATTCTCTTGAATGAATATATAAAAAAGAGGAAATTTCATCCTCATATGACAGAGGAGAGACGAGTACCATCTTCCGATTTGTGCGCTTTGATAAATTTTTGGCATATAGAAATGGTTCATATAATATCCCAGCAGTTCTTCCAAAAACTGCTTATGATGAGATTATCAAAAATGCCAATAGTATTCTTTCTGGTTCTCACAATTATTCTTATTCCATTCATTAGGATTATGAGATAGATGTATATAATAAAATTCAAATAGATGTTTTCCATAAGAACATCTATTTTTTGTTTTTTGGTTCGAAAATCTTGTTTGATTTTTTTGGAAAAAACATATACTTCGCTCGATAAATTTCTTTGAAATATTTATAGTTCATAATTTCAGTATTCGTGTCTTTTAAAAAAACTCCGCTTCCTCCTATCGAGTGAAATAACTCACTCTCAAATTTTGCATCTTTCAGAAATCGGTATTTTGCGATGAAGAAACGTAATTTTATCTCTGCAATACTCCTTGGTTTTCTCGGGATTTCTGGAGTGGTAATCGTTTCGTTTATTACATTCTCACAACTTCCTTCTTTTCATTTCAACTTTTCTTTACCATTCCCAGGTAAAGTTGATTTGTTTCAGACTATTTCTGGAGTAGAGCAAAATAAGATAAATCTACTCGTGACAGGAATTGGTGGAGGAGATCATGATGGTGCAGATTTAACCGATACGATTCTTTTCGTTTCTCTGCATCCAGAAAGCAAAACTATTTCACTCCTCTCTATTCCTCGTGATCTCTATGTGGAGTATCCTCTCGGAGGACGTGGGAAAATCAATGAAATCTATATGCGCTGACTTCGTGCACAAGAATCCCAAACACAGGCTATGACCGATCTAGGAGATAAACTTCGCGAAATTACCGGAGAAAAGATGGATCATTATTTGAATATAGATTTCGATGGATTCACAAAATTTATAGATCTTCTCGGAGGGATAGAAGTGAATGTAGAAGAAGATCTTACTGATACAGAATATCCAGACAATAACTGGGGATATATCACCTTTAGTATCAAAAAATGACGACAAATGCTCGATGGAGCAACGGCACTGAAATATGCACGCAGTCGTCATTCCACCAGTGATTTTGATCGATCTCGCAGACAGCAATTGGTGATAAAAGCCGTGAAAGATAAGCTCTTTTCACTTGATATCTTGACGAGTCCAACCAAGATAAAATCCCTCTATTACGCGATCGTTTCCCACATAAGAACCGATCTTTCTATGGGGCAACTTGCTTCCCTTGCACTCTTTGGGAAAGATATTCCAACTACAAATATCCTTGCTTTTAACTTGAATGATTCTTGTTTTCAGGGGCTCGCGTATTGTCAGCGTGGGGGTTTTCTCTATACACCATTGCGTGAATTATTTGGTGGAGCATCAGTATTGCTTCCAGATGGAGCAACACCAACACATTTGGATTCCTACGCAGACACTTCCAAATTCTCCAATATCATATTTAACTATCCAGAGATGTTTCTGGAAAATAGTGAGATAAGTGTTATAAATTCTACTAAAACTCCCGGGATAGCAAATACTGTCGCACTCTATCTTAAAAAATTTGGATTCAATATTCCTGATAAAAATAGTATCGGAAGTACGAAGGATATATATGATAAAACACAAGTGTTTACTACGGGGGATATGGAAAATAAAACAGGAATTGCACCAACTTCTAAGACACTTGAAGCACTTTCACTTTTTATATTTGCACCACAACAAATGGTTCCTGCCAATAAATATTCCAAAACTCTGATTCCTCGAATTGAGGTTGTACTCGGGAAGGATTATAAAATGGTCGTAGCAGAATAAAACTACTTGAAAAAAAACTATTTCTGGATATCCTGCAGAGGATTATATATCCTCTAAAAATACTTATGACAGAATTTAAAAAAGAAAGAATCAAGATTTGAGGACTCAAAAAAGCCTATCTCGACAGAAAAAATAAGAAAAAATCAAATGGAAAATACGTCGCTCTCTATATAACACTTCTTGTATTTTTTATAGGGTTATTCTCTGCAGTAGCACTTGCTATCTATTATCTTTATGATGTACCAGCCATTTCTGGTATCGAGACTGATGTACTTCCAGAAAGTAGTATTATCTACGATCGTAATGGGGGAGAGCTCTATAATCTCTACAATGAAGAAAAGCGGACTTATGTGCCATATAGCAAGATATCGAGTCATATGCGAGATGCTATAATTAGTACGGAAGACAAAACTTTTTTCGAAAACCCAGGAATTGATTTCAAGTGACTTTTACGAGCAGGTTTTAACTATATTAGTGGGAAAACAGACAAAATTCAGGGAACTTCCACCATTAGTCAACAGCTTATTAAGAATATATTTTTCACTTCTGAGCGCAGTACCGATCGAAAGGTAAAGGAAATTTATCTTTCCTATGAATTAAATAATAAATATTCCAAAGAAAAAATTCTCGAACTCTATTTGAATAAAATTAGTTTCGGAAATAATGCCTACGGGATAGAAGAAGCAGCAAAAACTTATTTTGGAAAATCCTCTAAAGATGTAGGGATTCTCGAAAGTTCGATTCTCGCTTCTCTCCCAAAAGGTTCTTCATACTATTCTCCTTATTCCCATAAGGATCGTCTCATGGGGTATTTTTCCGTACACGAAAGTAGTGCACCAAAAGATATTATCAATCTTGAAAATAATGGGAAAAATACAGAGTATAAAAATCTGATAGCGAAATTTAAAGAATTTGTTTCTCTTCTCGAATTTAAGCCGTTGACTACAGATAAATTGAGTATCTGTCATGTAGAGCAAAAGTATTTAAAACAGAAATACTCTATAGATAATAATGCTTGTACAACTCTTAATTACAGCGAATTGCTGACTTTTTTTAATAGTATACAAATAGAAGGAGAGGTAGTAGAAATACCATCTCCTGGAGCAGGAGATGGTAAGACTGCAGTGACAATAAATGCTTCTACGGGAACGATAAATGGAGAGAAAAAAATGATGACTCTTGAGTATAATACTGGACGAAAAGATTTCGTTCTTGGTCGTATGTTTGAGGATCAAAAGATTCAACCAGCAGAATATAAAACTGCCTTTGTAGATGGTCTTGATTTTCAATTTCATGCCTACAAGGAGAATATAAAATATCCACATTTCGTCTTTTATATTAAGGATTATCTCGAGAATAAATACGGAAAAGATTTTGAAGCACAAGGGGGACTAAAAATATATACAACTATAGATCCTGTGCTTCAGGATACTGCAGAAGAACTCGTGAAAAAACAAGTGAAAATTAATGCGACAAAATATGGAGCAAAATCGGCTGCTCTCGTGAGTATGGACAATAAAACGGGTCAGATTCTTGCAATGGTGGGAGGAGCAGATTATTTCAATAGCGAAGAAGATGGAAATGTAAATATTATCACTTCTAAGCGTCAGCCAGGATCATCATTTAAACCACTCGTATATACATTAGCTATTTCCAAAAACCCTATTGGTCCCGATACTCCTATCTTCGATTTGAGGACGAAGTTTGGAGAATGGGAACCAAATAATTATGATGAGAAATTTCTCGGAAAAATGAGCGTGAAGAAGGCACTCGATTATTCTCGAAATATTCCAGCTATCAAGATGTTCTATCTCGCAGGAGGAGAAGCAAGTGTGGTGGAATTTGCTACAAATCTTGGAATAACTTCTCTTAATACAAGAGGGGAATATGGAGCACCTCTTGCTATCGGAACAGGAGAATTAAAGCCTCTTGAGCTTCTCCAAGCGTACAGTGTATTTGCGAATGGCGGATATAGAAAGGAGATAAATCCCATTCTCAAAATCACCGATAAAAAAGGAAATTTGATTGAACAGTATACGGAAAGTTCAGGAACCAGTGTGATTTCTGATGCAGCTACTTATATTATTAGTACGATTCTTTCTGATGCAACAAGTCGTCCAGGAGATTTCTGGAATAATGTTCTCACACTCAAAGATCGTCCCGTTGCGGCAAAAACCGGAACTTCCAATAAAGATGTCACAAAAAATGGGAAGAAACAAATTCTCCCACGAGATCTCTGGACGGCGGGATATACTCCTCAGATTACGACCGTTGTTTGGGCAGGAAATGTGGATGGTTCCGAGACAAAAGGAACATGTGACGGACTGAATTGTGCTGCGCCTATTTGGCATGATTTTATGGAAGCGGCGCATAAAAACCTCCCGGTAGAAACTTTTCAGAAACCAGAAAGTGTATTTTCTGCAACGATTAGTCAGATTTCTTGAAAACTTCCAACCAAAGAAACCCCCGATTCTCTTAAAGTGACATCTATTTTTGCTGTGAAACCAACAGAATACGAAGGATGATTTCAGTCCGTAGAGGTAGATAGTCTTTGCAATGGAAAAGTGACAGCAAATACCCCAAGTGAGGCTATTAAAAAATGATATATTGCCAATATAAATCCCGTCATAGACGGATATCAAAAAGATTGGCTTCCGGCAATTGCAGCATGGGTCACAAATGAAGAAGGAAAAAAATATTTTCAAGGTACAGAAAATATATTCGGAGCCGTAAATGATGAAGTTTGTGTACGACCAAATGCAGGACTCTCCAATATTACTATTTCTGCGTCCTTTAAGGATGGGGGTACATATCCTCTCGCAAAATATCCATTTGAGATCATCTATAGCTCCGACAATTCTATAGTGAGTTTAGAATTTATAAAAGATGGGATTGTTTTTCAGAAATTCCCTATTCTTGCTACTGATACATCGGGAGTATATAAAGTGCCGGCGATAACTTTTGGGGAAGATTTCCGAGGAGAACATACGCTTTCTTTTCGAGCGATTGATAAATATGGATATTCAGAAACTTATACAACAAAAGTAACTTTTGAAGATAAAAATCCAGCAACGACCATTACTATTACAAGTCCTCTGAAGGATAGTGCTATCACGAGAATATACGGAGATCAGTATTTCAACCTTCGTTTTACACTTTCTCCTGGAATCAATGTGATACAAAGTGTGAATTTGTATATAGATGGGAAACTTTCCAAAATCCTCCCGCTTGACATAGAACAAACTCTTGCCATCAATGCTGATAAAGATATCCCTATCGGGATGCATACTTTGGAGATAGAAACGGTAGATTCAAAAAACCAGAAAACAAAAAAATCTCTCCCTTTTGAAATTATTGCCCGATAATATTGAAATGTTATTTATCTTCTCTTTTTATGAAAAAAATTCTCTTCATTCTCACGATTCTTTTTGGATTAGGAATTTTAATTCTCCTTTCTTTTTCGAGAGAAAGTGGTGTTGAAAAAGCAAATATTGTAAATATTGATTTCAGCGAATGAGAGAAGTTTTATGGCTGGGATGCTACAAAAAAGACTTTTATAAAACAAGATCCCACTCAAAAAAAAGATGGTTTTTATCTTCGACAGTCTTCCCCCATTGATGGTATTTACTATACATCTGGAGATAAAAATCCATTTGTTCACACTAAAAAAGAGGATGTAAATATCGTTACTTTTGGTTCCGGTTTATTTATTTGCAATATACAGACCAGATTGGAACAATATGAATTTCGGGTGGGTGATATCACTCTCCGACCAAAAGGGAGAGGAGTTTTTCTGATAGATACGAATAATTCTCAGGTGAAAATATTTTCGTTTGATACATTTTTGGATATAGAACTGGTAAATGGCTCAGGACGGGCACACATTGCACAATTTACACTTTTCCCATCATTACTTTTTAAACATGATCCCAAAAATACTCTTGGACTCAAAGAAGCTGATATTTTGAGGATATCTATTGTTGATTCCATTCGTTATATAGATATAAAAACAGTGGAAGATAGTAAGATATTATTTTCTGGAGAAAATACAGAAAAAAATCAGATATTTCTCACGGAAGTAGAAAAAGATATTACTGCTCGAATCAATGCTCTTGTGACACTTCATGCTGATATTCTTGATAAGAATAATACAAAAAATATTTCTTTTTTTGATGCATCAAGTGATTTTCTTGTGAATGGTTCAAAGAAGGAGATTTTCCTTAAAAATACGCTCATTGAAGATATATTACAAGCACTGAATAATAAGCGAAAAACATCACAAAATAATGCAATAATCAGTACTCTTGCCGAGATGAAGAAACTAAGTCCACGGGTATATGAGGATGGTGTAGCTATATTAAGGCAGTATTATTATATTGCTGTATATTTTCATTTTGTAGATCTTGATCCAATAGATGCGAATAAAAAGATGATTTTTATTCCTGAGTGAGTAGAGTCGTCATTTTTATCGCAAACAGAGAATATTATTACGAATAATCCTAAATTACAACAGCGTGAGTATTATACATATCTTTCCAATCTCTTCTCTGCTTACTACTTTTTAAATCTTCATACAGAGGAATTGAATAAATATTTCGAAAAGATTCTTCAAAAAATGTTGGATAACAAATTTCTCGTAAAAGATGATTTTCTTCCATTTTCATTTTTTGTAACACAGTATCTCTCTACAGGACCTGTTATACCAAATATAGATACCGTATGAATTATTTCTCATTTATCTCAGATAACGAATGATTATTATACAAGTAATCAACTAGATAAAGCAAAATTAGCAAATATTACCACGACTATTTTTTATAATTATACTCGAATCTTTACGAAAATACATAGTGTATTTTTAACCACTTTTACTGATAAAACTACAAATGGGCTTCTCATGAAAGAAGTATACCTCAATGGAGACACTATTACTTTGGATCCAAATTTTATGACTGCCTTTATAGACGGCATTGATATGATACGGAAAGATATAACAAAGAAAGAAAACGTTTTATCTATTGATAATGGGAATCAATGAAATTCACAAGTAGTTGATAGCTATTCCCTTCTGATAACAACATTAAATTCATTGAATATACTCGTATCTATGTTTGATAATTATTCCAAATATTTGAGCGATTTTCATCTCGATGCAAATAATAGATCTGCAAGAGGTATTTTGATAGAAAAAGAGGATCGAATGGGTATTGATATTGTGCAAAAGTATCTCCAAAATTTTAATAATCTTGATATATCAACGCTCCAAGTAGGAAATAATTTCCAAAAAGATGGATTTTATGAAGTACAAGTAATGATATTTGGTAATGTCTTTGCTTTCAAGCTTTGGGATCAAAATCATATGATTGCAGATATTTCTTATACTGATACATTATGAAACAAAAAGACTTTTCCCGATATCACTATATCTCTTGATCAGAAAGAGCAACAATTTAAAGATCTTGGCACAGCAACAGAAGATTTAAATTTAAAATATAAATATGATTTTAAGAATTTCTTTGAAAATACTTTTTTAAGGGGAAATTCCGTTGCTGTGATAAATGTTCCTTCAACGTCAGATCCTGTGAGTACTACTTCGTCAACTACACCAGAAATGCAACTTTTTATTCAACAAGAATTGCTTGATAAAGATTTTAAAAACATTGCAGATTTTCTCCCTATTCGGTTCAGTGATATCTATGCATATATCCAGGATGGAGTGAGAATTGTAGAGTTAAATAAGATACACAAGGCATTTACAGGAAATGGAAAGAGTTACTCGATAGAACTCAGTGGTCATTATGTTATCACGAGACATCTCTTTTCGAGGCTTTCATTTACGGTACAGGCAGAGTGAGATATAAAATGATATGAATTCAATGGTGTTCCGATTCAGATATTCCCTGTACGTATATCATTCTTAGAACTTCCAATCTTTCTAAAAGATCTCGGATATTATATAGATACTATTAAGAAATCTTATACGAATCAACAATCTCTCGTCATAGATCTTGCAGGGAAAAAGGTGCTGCTCGATAATATACCATTTATTCCAGAATTTCCTGCTGAATAAGTTTGATACATTTCCATATATTATTTACTCTTTTATAAAACTTTATTCTATGAAAAAAAATACTTCTGTAAAAATTGTAGCATTCATCATTGTTTTAAGTATTCTTATTTCTTTTATAGCAACACCGATCATATCTTTTCTCTGAAAATAAAAATTGCTTTTTGGATTTTTTCCATATAATGCCCGCGGGTTTTTTCGGAAAATGAAATTACCAAAAGTTTCTTTCAGAAAAACAGTATTATTTCCTGGACTCGAATCAGAGTCTTATGTGATACTTGAGAGAGATTTATTATAAGGATCGCTACCGCTATTGATAAACAGTGGTTATCAATAACACTTTTAGGTTCGCTACCGCTATTTTTTCACTTTTTTACTCTATGGCAAATACTGCCCTTATTAAAGATATGCTCGATAATGCCGTGCATATTGGACACAAACGACAATTTTGGTCAGCTAAAATGCGAGACTATATTTACGGAATTCAGAATAACATTCACGTATTTGATCTCTATAAGACAGAGGTTCGAATTACAGAAGTGAAGAAAGCTCTTGAGGAAGCAACTTCCAAAGGGAAAGTAGTTCTTATCGTTGGAACGAAGCTCCAAGCACGTGATACTGTGAAGGCTATTGCAGAAGAAACTGGAAATTACTACATCAATACTAAGTGGGTTCCAGGACTTCTTACAAATTTCCCAACTATCAAGAAGCGAATTGCTGCCTACAATCAGATTGAAAAAGATCTTGAAACTGGAGCTCTTGAGATGCTTACAAAAAAAGAAAAGGCTTCTAAATTGAAAGAACTTGAGAAACTTCGAAAAGCTTACGAAGGTATTAAAGATATCAAGAAAACTCCAGATTTCCTTCTTGTAGTAGATGGACATTACGAATCTCTTGCGCTCGCAGAAGCACAAACTCTTAGTATCCCAACTTATGCACTTCTCGGTTCTACTGGTGATATCGATCGTTGTACTGATTTTGTTCCAAGTAATGTCAATTCTATCAAGTCTATTAAATTCGTTCTTGATTATCTCAAATCTTCTATTAAGCGTGTGAAGAAGACAGAAGGAGGAGTTATGGGAAGAACTGAGAAACTTGTTCCAAAATCTCCAGTTACTGAAACTGCTTCTGTAGAATAATTCTACGAGAAAAGAAATATTCTTTAGCATCTCATATTTTTTCATATGCCAGATAATTTGAATACTCCTTCAGAAGAAGATGATAAATTAGGGAAAGAAGAGAAATTACTTTGAGCACTTTGTTATGCTCCATTTGGATGTTTTGCACCGATTTTGATGCAGAAACAATCTGAATTCCTTTCCTTCCATACGAAACGAGGAGGAACGATATTTGGTGCATTCTTTATTCTCAATATCGTCCCTATTCCTGGTATATTCTGACTTCTTTTCCTCATATATCTCGGACTTGCTGGATATGCTGGATGGAGGGCATTCAATGGAGAAAAGTATTCGTATGGATTCATCGATGCACTCTTTGAAAAATTTCAGAAATAAAAAATATCCGTCATTACGAGCGAAGTGTGATAATCGAGATTATTCCTTTAGACTGTTTCATTCATTCGTAATGACATAAATTTAATTTGTAACCTTATACATATTTATGGTAACTGCTCAACTTATAAAGGAACTCCGTGAAAGAACCGGAGTTGGAATGTCAGATTGTAAAAATGCACTCGTTGAAACGAACGGTGATATGGAAGCAGCAATCGATGTACTTCGAAAAAAAGGTCTCGCAAAAGCAGCAAAACGTGCTGGAAATGAGACTGGAGAAGGGAAAATTAAAATCGTTATCGATGGATCAGATGCGTATGTTGCAGTAGTCGAATGTGAAACAGATTTTGTTTCACGAAATGAAACATTTGAAGAAATGGTTGCAAAATTCATCGAAATTCGAAAATCTGCAGCTTCTGATAAAGCAGCTCTTACTATCGCTGAAGAACTTAAGGCTTCTGAGTATACTCTCAAAGTTGGGGAAAATATCGTTATTAAAACTCTTACAAAGATTTCTGGTGCTGTTCTTGCAAGTTATGTTCATACAAACTTTAAGAATGCCGCTCTCATTGTAGCAAAAGCTGGTTCTAATGAAGAAAATCTCAAGATGGTTGCTATGCACATCGTTGCAACTCAACCACAGGTTCTTGCTCCAACAGATATATCTGATGAAGTCGTTGCAAAAGAGAAAGAGATTCAACTTGCTATCATGCAAGAAGATCCAAAGAATGCAACAAAACCTGCTGAGATTCTTCTCAAGATTATTGACGGTAAGATGACTAAATTCCGTGAGGAAAATGCACTTCTTACTCAACAATTTGTTGTAAATCCAGATCAAAAGGTGGGAGAATTCATCGGTGATTCTATCGAAAGTTTCTACAAGTTTAGTATTTAATACACTCATTCATAAGTCATTTCAATGACTTATGAATTTTAGCCCTATAGTTCATCGGTTAGAATTCAGGACTCCAAATCCTGCGAGGTCGGTTCGATTCCAACTGGGGCTGCCATCAAAGAAAAGTCACACACTCCTCGTTTTGAGGAGTGTGTTTGTTATTATCTCAACCGTTTTCTTCTCATACCAAAGCAAAAACCGGGTATATTTTAGCAGTCTTAGATTGTATCTCTTCGAAGGTTGGAAGTTCTTCAAAGAGAATATCAAATATCGTTCCTACTAAACGCTCGTTTTTCTCACTGTTAAGCATAGTCCGCAAGTGTGTGAGTATGTTTTTAGAAAATTCCTTGAAACTTTCTGCGGAAATCCCATCATCTTTCTTACACGCCTGGTTTTTCCATTCTTTGAGAGATAAAATATTTTCCTTTATTCTCTTTAATTCATCGTTTTTTTCTACAAGAATATCTGGATAGCTAGCAAAACTCTCAATTTTTGCTAGCAATTCTTGTTTTCTTACTTCAAGCGTTTCGATCTTATCCGACATGTCTCTTTTTCGGGATAAGCCTAAAATGTGTTGGTACAAATCCTTTGCTTTTAGCTACTGTATCTGCTAAACTTGGCAGTACTTAGTTTCTAATCTATCTTTGTATGATTTACACAAAAAAACACTTGTAACAAATGCGGTAAAAATAGGGTGCAGAAATACGGGGTTAGCAGAGGAAAACAGCGATACAAATGTCTTGTGTGTCTCGCTGTATTCATACCGAAAGACACCTCTTGGATACGCACTGCTTATGTAGATTACTCTCTTCATAAACAAACCCATAGAGAACTTGGAAAAACACTTGGAAAGAATCGAAATACCGTTCAAAAATATCTAACGGGAAACATCCACTATACCGGAGAACTACCAATCCTTCGTGAGACCGAACGTATGTGCGTTGTGATCGACGCAACCTATTTTAGTTCCCGTACGGATGGCATGGCTTTAATCCGAAGTAATGCAGGACTCAATCTGGTATATGATTTTGTATCATCAGAATCATTAACGAGTATTAGCAAGCTCATGAGCACTTTTGACTCTGCCTGATATACAAAGAATACCGATGCATTTACGATCGACGGAAGGAGATTCATGTTCGATCTTCTTAAAAAGAAATACCCTGCTATTCCCATACAGATGTGCATTTTTCATATGAAAGCGATTATCAGGAGATATACCACTCTCAGACCGAAAACAAGGCTCGGGAAAGCCCTTAAAATCCTCAAAACGATACTGTGACGCATTCCAGAAAAAATGTTTCTTCGGATATTATCCCAAGTAGAGCATATCTACATTGACTTTCTCAAAGAACGGAACACAAACGGACAGTACGAGCACAAGCGATTACGGAGTGCCGTGGCAAGCATTCGGTATTATCTTCCATACCTGCATACGTACGAGAGATATCCGCACCTTTCGATACCGAGAACTACGGGCATTTGTGACGGTTATTTTTCACATGTAAAAGAGAAGCTAAAACCTCATCGAGGAATCTCTCGGATTCAGCGAGATTCTCTTCTTATCTTTCTCCTCGAAGAACAGAACAGGAAGGCAAAAGTTTAGGAATAAAACCAACACATTTTAGGCTTAATCGAAAAACCAACACATTTTAGGCTTATCTCTCTTTTCTGGAAAATTCCCCTCATGGAGCCGACGTGTCATAAATTTGAGGATAAAAGATTTTTCGTTCCGAAGAAAATCGATGATCCTCGTGAATTCATCCGGATCATTCGAGTTTTGTAAATATGAGAGCAACGCAGCTTTCGTCTCTGGAAGCAGTAAAACAGAGCTTCCTATGAGCGATTCTACCAGTTTCATTGAGACCGATGTGCTGACTTCTATTGGAAGTGAATTCATGTACATTAGTGTAGCATACTCTATGTGGTTTTGTCAAAAAAAGTAGCATTCCATAGAGAATAAAAAGGAATATCGGGGACGGAAAAAAGAAAATACTAAAAAACGGATGCTCGTTGTTTCCTGGGACGTCCATTTAAGTACCTTACTTCAAGAAAGACCGCCACTGATGAAGGAACGGTCTTTTTTATACTGTTTATCTAAAATCTCTCCCAATTTCCGGATTATCAATTACGTCGCCCGTATGAATAATTTTCTGATTCTCGACATCGAAAACTGCGAAGCCGAAATTGGAATATCCGATATGGCTCCTATCGAGCCTGAGAACATCCGCCGAAGATCCATCCATAACTTTGAAACCGTCATTACCCCAATGTCAGACCACCAAAAATGACTTACCGGCTTTATCTAATTCAGTGCGAAGACTCTTGGCCACTTCGGGGTATTTTGGATTAACATACGTAGAGTTCGCATACCACGAAACCAAAAAATTTGTAGGGTAATGCCCGCTCTCTTCCCGAGCGATTTTTGGATCGATCACTACCCCTGCTTCGAGCATTCCTGAAAGTATCTGCTCACCGAGTCATTTTTCAACCGCAGTAAGTCTTAGGAGGGTATTTGCATCGATATTCCGAAATCAGATATCCAACTCTTTCAGGTATTCAAACCCCGAAACGAAGCGTCATTGTATTCGTTCTCACGGAACGCTTCAATCAACCAATATTGGCAATCAACCATGACACACCAGTGCATTACTGTACTGTTCTTCCGAGTAGAGGCCAAATTTCGCGAGAAAATCAACCACTTCGTCGAGAAGAAGATCGAATTTTCAAGGCATGGCATGCTTCTGGAACGATCGTATTGTTACTTCTCACTGATTATTTATGAGCTGACCCATGAACACTTGGGCAAAGTGATTTCTTGCCGCTTCCGGAAGCTTCTCTCGGGCACGCTCGGCAAATTTGCTTTTAGACCGACTCATGAAACCAGCGCCCATTAGGAAGCCGTCATGATTTCATAAACAGAGATCAAGACGTCATTCTTTATGGAGTGCCTTTATGGTTACATACGCCTCAAAGGCCATGGGTCATCTATCCCAGATATCTCAACATAAAGAAAATTTCGTATCTGATGGAAAGCAGCTCACAAAATCGGGGAAATAAATCGAGCTGTGAATATCTCAGCAAAAAACCACAAGTTTCGGCTTTTTTCTCTCTGGTAGACTCACTGTATTTAAGTTCGTAGTATTTTTCATATGAGTAAAATTAGAAAATAAATTGGTACACTATGTTTAGGTAATGCTATTCATAATTGATATTGTTGAGTACTTTTGCCATATCCTCCATCCCGAATGCTTCCATGAATTCGTTTTCATCTTTCGACACTTCCTCTTTGGATCCACTGCGATTAGTAGCTCTCCTGTGTCGCTCGCGATCAGCAGGGGAAATATTCGGATAATCTCCATGGAGTTTTGATAGGATTCTTCCCAGCAGAGAGTTTTGCACGTACCGCTTAATACTACGAAATCCACCATTTCTCTCGCTCTTTTCGAGTGCCTCCTGAACGAGTGTTTCAAAGTTTCCATATTGCTCAATATCTGGCAGAGGATTTCCTCGGCTGGTATAGAATGTATCTACGGTATCAAACATTTTCTGTATCTCCTTTTCTGCAAATCCACGCCTTAAATCATTATTTTGGCTCAAATCATTAAATACAATGAATTTATCCCACCGATTAAACGCGGAAATGCTAAAATGACGTCGCATCTTTTCGATAACCGCTTCCTTATCGATATTCGGAGGAGACTTTTCTTCTTGCACGACCGGGGTCTCATCCGGTATCGAGAATCCGATAGCCGTTTTCGGATCCTGGACCTCATTGAGAAAATAGTTTCCAGTACAGATGATTATCCAGTTCGAAATATCTATCCTTGTACCATCGGCATGTTTAACAGTCGGTATAGCATCGTCGAGAATTTCAAGGGAATTCATAGCATTTTTTTCCGACCAATTAAGACTTTTACCTAATTTATCAAATTCGTCAAGTACAACGATGTGTCGAGCAAAACAATCATCAATCTCCCACGAAGATTCGAAAAGCTCCTCGAATTTACTCTTTTTCGAATCACCAGCATTTTTTGCTCAGGAGGTCAAGCCAGAAACCATTTCTACAAGTTCGAAAGCGAATACGCCATTTAATGCGATTTTAGTAACAGGGATACGAGAGTGAGACTTCTTTTTTTGTAAGTTCTGATTCCAGAATTCTCAAACCAGTTCAAATAACAAGGTTTTTCCAACACCGGATGTCCCATTTAAGAACACGCTCATAAATGGTCTCCGATCGTCACTGGATCTGACAGCTCGGGCTATGAAGAGATTCGAAATTTCGTCGATCGCCTCATTCTGTCCAATTAGCCGAGCTTTTAGGAATGTTCTCATCTCTTCCACTTCACTGATTTCTGGTTTCCAAAGCGGTACTAAGCGGTCTTCCATAGGATTTTTAGCTAGAAAATAATACCCCTCACGCGAGAGTGATTTTTCGATTTTTTCAAGCAATGAAAATTCGAATCTTTCTAAGAGGATTATAAAGAAAATCTTTGTTTTTGCATAAAATTCGTACGAAGAAAATTCGAAATGGCTTAAATATAGTACTGTCGTGGACGGAAAAGGAGACAATGATTATCTCTCTGGGGGAAATGCAAACCTAAATTACTACAATTGACATTAAAAATCTTTTGACTTTCTAAAAATATATGCTTCCATATGGATGTTTTTATATTCTCACTTTTTTAGTTTATGAATAAAAATAAATATCCTCTTATTCGGTCCACGAAAAGTACCAAAAATACCGTCTGTATGTCTTTCGCATCCATGGCGGTATTTTTTTACAAAAGATTTTTGAAAAATTTTTCAAATTTTAATAAATTTTTAATAATTGGTAGTATACTGATTAGTACTATTCTTAATATTTTCTCTATGATTTATTCTTTTTTCCGAAGAGTCAGCGCCGTATCCATCACATCCATGATGGTGTTTTTTATAAGTATTGGTTTTCTCGGATCTCTGTCACCTGTTTCCGCAGAAGCAATATTGGGTAATATACCATCTTCGGTCCGTCCCCCAGTTGACTACAAACCAATAGTATCTGAGGAGCAAGAAAATGTGAATATAGATACGACCAATACAGGAACCACTTCTTGGATTCAGGATCTCGTATCGAAAGTAAGTGCCGATACTGTTGTTATAGATAAGAATAAGGTCTTGCTCATACAGGACTATCTTCCGTGGTATTCCAATGCCAACATAGAAGAACTCGATATTCTCAAAATTCCATATGATTCTATCAACTCTATTTCTTTGCCTAATGTAAATCTCGATAATTACAAGGCAATCATCATAACCTCCGATCAACCGGCTGGTTTTTATAATATCATACGGCAACACAAAACTCGATGGGACACCTTTGTTAATAATGGATGACTCCTTATCTCTCATAATTGAGATCACGGATGGCAGAATGGAGATTCTTGGGGAGTACTCCCAGATGGAGTAGGAAAGATAAACTCCTACAATCAAGCTCTTTTTATGAGAAAAATAGATCACCCAGTCATAACAGGGCAATCTCTGTATAATTCGGATATATCTGGTCAAAATCCTTGGTACTTCAATAACTGGTATTGGTCCACTCATGGATATTTCAATAATCTCCCCACAGGAGCAATCGATGTAATCGATGTAAATAATACTGCACTCCCGACCTATATAGACTACGCCTACGGGAAATGACGAGTGCTTGCGACCATGCAAACGCTTGAATTTGGATACACCTATCTTGGAAAGAAAGAACTTCTCAGAAATGAATTCTTGATAGCGAAGAATTATGTACGACCATCACTTGCGACCAATACCCCCGATTTTCCTATTTCTCATACTACCGATAATACCTATTCTTACGGAAGTACCAATGTCTGAGCTCCAAGTACTCCAACTTATGCCGGAGATGCCGGAGATCCAGTAAATATCTCCAATGGAGATTTCTGATACAGCAATACTCTTCTTTCACACAAAGGACTCGGAATAAACTATGATTTCAAGATCAAGTACTCTAACCAAGTTGACTACGAAGGAAATCTCTGACATAATTGGAGTCATAATTATAACCTGATGGTCTATCCGGGGAATTCCGGAAGCCTTATCTTTTTGGATGAAAATTTCGCACCAAGAGAATTCCAGAAAGTATCAGATGGACTCTATGAAAATAAATCCCTTCGAGCTCGTCTCACAGTAACAAATAATCTCTCTACCATCTCTTTTGATAATGGGAAAGTATATTCTTTCAACGATGCAGGGAAAGTTGAAAGAATTGCTGACAAGAACGGGAATAATCTCACATTCGGGTACGACGAAGAAAAGAAGCTCATAAAAACCATCGATACGCTCGGAAGAGAAATAAGCTATGTATACAATGCAGACTCCCGACTTCAAGAAATCGTGGATTTCACGGGAAAGAAAGTAGTCTTCATATACAGTGAGGCTGGTGATTTGACGACCATTAAAATCGGAAATGAAGCAAGTCCTCGACAGATTTCTTTCGAATACATAACAGGGAATGTGAACGTAAAACTCAATCATAACATTACAAAACTCATCGATTCTAAGAATCAAACATATGTAGAAAATACCTATGATGAAAACGACAGAGTAAGTATCCAGAAATACGGGGATGGTGAAGTGAAATACAACTACACGCTGGATCCAATAACTCAGAGAGTGATAAAAAACAGTGTAGAAAACAGAAATGATGTGAAAACAGAATACAGTTTCGATGATAAGGGAAATGTTCTTTCACGAAAAGTACAGACTGCAACAGGGATTGTAGAGTTCACATTCGAATACGATAGCAATGGACGAGTCACCAAGGATGTGAAACCGAACGGAAACAGTGTAGAAAATACCTACGATGACAAATGAAGACTTCTTACCGAAAAGAAAATCGGAGAAGGAACAAGAATGACTCAGTACGAGTACAGTACGAATTATGATACTCCGACCAAGATAACGACCGTAAATGGACTCGTAATAGAAAATACCTTAGATGATAAAGGGAATGTTGTAAAAACTGTTGTAGATCCTGCTGGTACGAAATTAGAAACAAGTTATGAGTATGATGACAAGGGACAACTCACAAAAACCATTGATACGAGAGGATTGCAAACGACTCTGGAATACACAGATGGAAATATCACAAAAATTACTAAGAAAGATTCTTCTCTCTTGTCGATTCTTTCTGCATGAATCGTGACCCAATTGACATATGATGCGGACGGAAATCCAACCTCTATTATCGATGGAAACGGAAATACGAAGAGTATCACCTATGACGAGTTCCATCAGATAACCAAGACCCTTTCTGCCGAAGGAATCAGTCACTCTTTCGAGTATGATAAAAATGGAAAAGAAACCAAGCAGATTCTGACTCAATCAGACGGAACTCCGCTCGAAACCACGAAGAGTTATGATATCCTCGATCATCTCGCCGAAGTAAACCAGCAGATTTCTGCTCTGAAAACAACGAAAATACAATATACATACGATGGAAACGAGAATGTGAAAAAGATTACTTATCCAAATGGAACAACAAAGGAGTTCTTCTACAACGAACAGGACAAAGTTACAAAAACGATTGTTGCCTGACAGGAAACGAAGTACCAGTATGATAATAACGGAAATATCACACGGATCATCGATCCAAAAGGAAATACTCAGGATATACGATACAATCTCTTCGACGAACCTATTAAAGTAACCGATTCTAAGGGTACATATACCCTCTTCACGTACGATACCGCCAGAAACATTACGGCGAGCCAAGTATTTGACACAAACAATACGCTTCTCTCCAAACAATCCCGTGAGTATGATATCTTCTCTCATCTCGTGAAACAGATTGGATATAGTGTTACAGGAAACAATACTATTACAACGAAATATGTGTATGAGAAATGACTTCTTGTAGAAAAAATAGACCCAAAAGGAAACAGCACGAAACTCAGCTACGATATCTACGGACGAACTACCGAGACTACTGACAGTATCGGAAACAAGCAAGTTTTTGTTTATGACAACAACGGAAATATTATTTCCAAGAAACTTGTTCAGTCGAATGGAAAGACCACCGAGACAAAATACACATATGACCGAGATAATAAACTTGCGATCAGTAGTATTGTCGGAGAAGGTATGCAGGCAATAGAAACAAAATATAATTACAATACTCTGAATCAAATTGTAGAAACTGTCGATGGAAATGGAAATCATACCAAGTACACCTACGATGGACTCGGAAATGTCCTTGCAAAGACGGAGACCGTGAATGGAAAAGAAGTAAAAACCAGCTACGAGTATGATAGTATGGGGAATGTCACGAGCCTCACTGATGCGAACGGAAACAAAACCTCGTATGAGTATGATAGTCTCAATCGACGAACCAAAGAAATCCTCGCAGACGGTAGTTTTACGACCTATTCTTACGATGCCAATGGAAATCTTGCATCGTATATTGATCCGAATGGAACTACCGTAACGAATACTTACGATACTCTTAACCGTCTCACGAAGCGTTCTATCGCACGAGGAACGAATGTTCTCGGGGTAACCGAAGAAACGTATTCTTACGATGTTCTCGGACGACTCATAGGAGGAAATGATGATCAGAATAATACGCTCGCATTTGAGTATGATGGATTCAATAATCTCACAAAGGAGACAAATAATGGAAAGAGCGTGAGTTACGGATACGATGAGAATGGCAATCTCACCAATCTCATCACTCCATCTGGAAAGAAAATTGACCGAAATTACGATACACTCAATCGACTCACAGGAATTACTCTCGATGGGAAGAATATCGCAAATTACGGATATAATTCTGTTACTCTCGATACGCTCACACTTGGAAACGGAGCAAAAACTACCTACGGGTACGATTCACTTCTGAGACTCAAAGAACTCACGAATATCGGAATCGAAACTGTCGGGAACGGGAAGAAGCAAACAACACAAGAGTCTATTATCTCTAAGCTCTCCTTCTCCTACGATGCAACCAGTAATATTCTCTCCAATGGGGAAAATACCTAC
The DNA here is from genome assembly GCA_963751115.1 of uncultured Candidatus Altimarinota bacterium. Classification (GTDB taxonomy): domain Bacteria; phylum Patescibacteriota; class Gracilibacteria; order BD1-5; family UBA2023; genus UBA1545. The sequence continues at coordinate 38,673 of CAVVTN010000006.1, read as the reverse complement.
GGCTATGATGCACTTAATAGACTCGTAAGTGTCGACAAAGGAGATGGTCTCGTAAAAGACCTAGATGACAAGAAGCAAGAGAGTCTCTATATAAACTACAATTACGACAATCTCGGAAATAGAGATTCCGTAGAGCAGACTACGAGCTGGACGACAAAGAAGGGAAAAGAAAAAGAAAAGACGAAGATTGCCGATTATACCAATAATTCATTAAATCAGTACACCAGCGTTTCCTCACTCAAACGAGACAATGACGATGAGAAGCATGGAAATAGTGGGAAATTCGTGTATGACAAGAATGGGAATCTCATCCAGGATAGTAATCAAAAATACTCCTACGATTACCGAAATAGACTCGTAAAAGTAGAGAGTTATGAAACAGACAAGAATGGAAAGATTTCTACGAATCTCATTTCTGAATTCAAGTACGATGTTCTTGGAAGAAGACTCTCTAAGACAACCTATAACGATGAGGATGAGGTGAAAAAGATAGTACGATATGTGTACTCAAATCAGAACGCTATCGAAGAAACTTCGTACGGAAGTAGTGACGGAAAAGAGAAATTGAAAGATACGAAGGAATATGTGTACGGAAATGGGGTGGATGATGTTCTTGTGATGATTGTAAGTACTGCTGATGGAAAGAAGAAAACAGAGAATAGATATTTCTATCAAAAGGATCAACTTGGAAGTATTACTGCAATTACGGATGATAAAGGAAAAGTCATCAAAGAATACGCCTACGATGAATTTGGAAAGGTCTATGAAAGAAAAGAGAATGGCGAACATTGGGGAAAATACAATAAGTCTGACATAGGCAATACGAGATTATTTACAGGTCGTGAATATGACAAAGAAATTGGTCTGTATTATTACAGGGCACGATATTATAGTGCGGATCTTGGAAGGTTTATTTCGAGAGATCCGATTGGGACGAGAGATAATGTGAATTTGTATAGTTATGTTGGGAATAGCCCGGTAAAGTTTGTTGATGGGATGGGGATGGAGAAAAAAATCATCCCAATGGCAGTAGATTTATTCAATAGGACCTGAGAGCAAATGGCTGGGTATGATTTCCTCGGAAGTCTCCCTACTGAGCTCTTAATTAAGCCATTTACATATTTTATGGCCGGCATGAAGGCTGATTTCTCAAATGTGGATTTCTGAGATGCGAATGCAAATAGAAATCTATGATATATATTTACAACACTTACGGACTCAAATATAAAAAGTGATACTAATTTTCAAGTGTACACTGAGAATCAAAGCGAGTGCAAAGGAAATAATAAAATAGGTTGTTATTTTGCAAATACAAATATCTATGGAGTGCAAGATAAAGTATATCTGGCAGATCTTGGAAACATATTGGCTGGCTACAACGCTCAAAAAGTATGACTTTCCTATGATTATATGGCATCTTCATTGTGGTCTATGACCCTTGATAAAGCAAATAATGACTATAATATAGATCATAATCTGGATAAATTTAATAACACACTGCAAGATGAAAGAATTGATGAAATAGGATATAGGTATGGGTATGCTCTTGCAGAAATGTCAAGAACAGGCGAACTTACTGAATCACAGCTAAGAACAAGTCTTACCCTTACAATGAGAGATACACAGAAAGCTGGAAGAAATTAATTTAATTTAATATAATAATAATTCTATACCTCTTATATGAAAACAATGACGAAAATTAGAATAATTGCAGTGATAACTATTGGAATTATTGGGTATATCTATGTACATACACTTATGTGACCAGGAAAATTAGACTATTTTCTTCGTGGGAAGTATTACAATGAAATTATGACAACGTTACTCTCTCCTGGGTATGAAGATATTTTCGCAGTTGATTATCAAGATATTACTTTCAATAATACGAATAAATGTTTTTCGGACGAAAAGTATGGAAAGCCTATGTGTGATAAAAAATATGACGAATTATTTAATATCGTTTATAAGAGTAATATCAAATGGGCTTCGGCATCAGGAGATAAGGGGAGAATTCATCATGGTGGTCTCATATGACGATACCACGAGATAGATTATTTTTATAGAAAACAAGGATATTCCGATGAAGAAAAGACTACCAGAGATATCATAGATGATCACTGGATGATTGATCATGATTAACTTGAATGTTATCATTAAATCTTGTGGTATATTCAATTATCTATTTTATGAAAAAACATTTACTAAATATAGCAGTACTTGTAATAATATGACTACTATATTTCGTGGTAAGCTCACTGTATATTTTCAAGAAAATAGATATTACCGAGGAAACTAACTTAAATAATAAGAACTTGCCTTATTTTAAGTATTCTTTTGAAAAAGTAATTTACTATAAATGAATAAATACAGAATTTAGTTGCATTGAGGCTATCTGAAAGATGCAGGATATTGAAACAAGTCAAATAACTGGATTCCGATTTGAAAGATGCTTTTCTATAAAAGAATGAAGAATTCAAAATTTTATACTCAGTAGTAAGTTGTTTGATTTCATCTGATTCAGCTTCTTTCATAAGCCTATATTTGGCTTTAATGATGATGCACACAAAAATGAAATATATTCAATACAGAATAATCAAGTTGTATTATGATTGTTTTACATCTGAGGTTTGATTGAAAAATATATGGCTGATCCGTTAATTCAAGAGCCATATAATATTTTAAGAAATTTAGATAAAATTCCACATATCATAATTAAGCCTTAAAAAATATGTTCGACTACCTATACTATGAACCGAAGAAATACATAATACATACACTATCTATAAATCATTTTCTATGGAACGTATTATTCTCTCGATGGTATTAGCTATTAGTTTATACCAGATAGATTTGCTCACTAAGGCAAATCCTATATGGATAGTACTCTATATTGTTTTGAGTTTGATATATGCTCTTATTATAAGAAAAGTTAATAAAATATATGGAATCAAAAAAAGTGGATTAATAAAGGTGAATAATTTCCTTATCCACATAGCATTTACGGTAGGTTTATTGATAATTATTTATGGTTTCAAAGGAGCTTCTTTATGAGAATGAAGATTGTTGCAATATAGCCACATACAATATCTCGTATTTATAGTATTTCTTATTCCTTTCCTTCTTTTCTTTCAGGTTTATTCAGATAGAGTTTACTTTGAAAGATTCAAGGAGAAGAGCATCCTAACTGCTGTATATTTATTTCTTCCATCATATTTTTATAGCGCTTCTGATATTTTACCAAAAAATAATATAGAAATACGCAAGGTGAAATTATTAGCGATAGGGACTTCTTTTGCACTAATCATCATATATTTATGATTTTATATCATAGGATGATCCTATGTAAAAATATCTTCTGAACAAAGTAATAATAGTTTTAAGGATGCTCCACGTGGATTGATAAGAAATGTCCGCTCAGAATAACCAGATAAAAAGAAGTCATTCCTTTCTTATTAGGAATTAAATATAGCTCAAATTTTGAATTATTAACTCGACAAAAAGCTATGAATGGTAGAAAAATTTTAGATTTTATCCTAAAATATAGCATCGTATTGATACTACTATTGCCAATAATATGGTTTGGATATTTAATGCTCTATTGGGGATGATTTTGAATGAGTTCCGAGGTTCCATGAAATAAGCTAACTGAAACTTATTTGAAAATATGAGATTATTCTATATGAAAGCAAAAGTGGCTAAATAATATTTGTAGTAAGAATAAGGAGCCTTGATGCTTGAATTGAGAGCTTCTATGAATTGAGGTCGTTGGTAGTAACGAGGCTTATATTTACTTTAAGTTGAATTATTGAACTTGATTTTCAATTGATAAATCTGAGAAAAGAATTGAATTTTATAGTTATGAAATCTATAAAAATAAAGACAGGAATAATGCAAATAGTATGAATCAGATACCTAAATTTTGATACTTAAATTGAGGGTCATTGGAATTTTATTCTGAATGAGACTTGGATAAATTAAGTTCAGAAAGAAGAGAGATTTTGAAGGAGTTGGAAAAAAATCCAACCATTATTATGGATTGAGTAAATCATACAAAATAAGGAAATGGAGAGAAGCAGCGAAGTAAAAAGAATCTCTGATATGATTTAGAACAAAGAAAAAGAGCGACTAAACGCTCTTTTTCTCTTTGTTGCCATCCTAGCAGAGATGATCTCCTAAAATTGAAATACTACTTGGTATTTCATGTAGTTTCCTACTCTTGCAGTATACAGAAAAAATATTTTTTCGCAAAAAAATCGATTTTCAAATAACCCCATTATGGACATCTACCATCCTCGTCATGTCTCCATAGATCGTCGTTGATCTCTCAAATTCCGATACTCATCTCAGATCTGATGTTTTTCATCAAGTGCGATCTTTCTTTTTTCCTCATCTTCCCAGGGTTTTCGATATGTCCCATTCCGATAAACGTTCCGGCCTTTCCTACATACAAGTTTCCCTACATCGATTGATTCACATCCTTCGGAGTGAGTAATTCGAAGTGAGAAGGTATGTTGTTGCTTCTCATAACCATAGGAATCTTTCTCTATAATAGCTTCTATTGTCCGCATTCCTACAAATTTAGGCCTCTACTATGTGATCATTCAAATACTGCCTCCTTAAACTGTATGTGGTCGCCGGTAACTGCGTCACCAGTGCAACCTGTACAAAAAGCATCTTCATTGGCAGGAGAGGGTGCAGTCAGGGTGACACTTACTCATTCAGCCTCCATAAGAAAAGAAAAATTGTTCTGCATATTGCAAAAAGAAAATGAATTAAAAGTTTCGGATATTCCAAACAAGTTTCAAGCGCTTGAACTTCATTAAATCTCCTTATCTACATTTTACCGAAAAAATCTGGAAACGAAAAAAGTGGCCAGAATTTGAAATACGAGAGTGAAAAAAGTTGGGTACAGAAAAGAAGGAGTAACGAGCAAACAAACTTATAAATCGGGTACAGAAAAGAAATGAGGGGAAATTTATGCTAAAAAATAACCTCCGGCGATATCGGAAGTTATTTAACAGTCTAATAATTGATATTTTTAATCTATATTTATAGAGCAGACAGATCCACTTTTTGCTTGTATGTTCTTTGGGATTCAACATATGATGCAATTATCGGGTCTGTCATGGGTTCAGGAATATTTTCGGGTAGAATAGGACTATTGGCAATAGGGTCTTGCAGATTCAGTTTTGCATCGGATATTATCTCTGGAACAGTTATAGCAACTGGCTCTGGAATGATTTTTAATTCTAGCTCCGGCTCGTTTGGAGAAATTATTATAGGAGTTTTTATTTTTTCAACTTCCATGATCCCGTTACTGGGCAACTCTTCCTTGGGAGCAGACTCGGTTCGTACAATCGCTTTCTTACGAGCTTTCCGTCCATAGATAAGCAATGCACTTCTTATATAGATATCCTCCTTTTCAACAGGGGTAAACAAAGCAAGTATTTCAGGAAGGTGCTCCATGATTACAGGGCGATAAGTAATATTGGGATTGATTAAAATTATTTCTGAAAGTTTTTCCAATAAGTAGCTCAGAAAATGATCAAACTGTGCGAAATCGAGATTTTTTGCTGGATTACAACGAAACTTTCTTCGAGATACATCGTCAATAAACTTCTTTGATTCTGTACAATCATCGAACATCCAAGCATACATTGCTCGCTCCAAGTCAGCACTGCCATGCTTGTCTCGAATTTCCTTGACGAAAATATCGCACAGTATATATATATTCCTTTCGGTGATTTCGGAATAATCGTGCGAATCGTAGCAGCTATATTGTCTGCTTTACTCGTTTTCTCGGTCTTTGGGCCGAATTTTGTGCATCATTATTTTCCATAAGTAGAAAAAGTGAAAAAGTAAGAAATTAGAATGAACAAGCCAAATAATTTCCTTGCAAGAAAAGATTGATTTGGACTCTCACATTATAAGATATTTTCCCAAAATAAATCCGAAATGTCTTAATGCCACTTCTGCCAACGTGATTTTTCAATGTTAGAAAGCGGAATTATTGGAGAGCTTCCGAAGCGTGTATAATTGCACAATCTTCGTAACAATTCATCTTCAATCAGGTAAATTGAGTGTTCATTTATATTCAAGTCGATAACTTCATTCGGAAAGTATCTTGAAACAAATGAAATTCACTGAGATTCACAAAAATCCCGAAGCGTAACTTGTAATCTTTGACCTGGTCTGGTTTCGGTAATAAGGACCACCTTTTCGAAATCTTTTCCTTCGTACAATATTTTTGCTAAATGAACAATCCCAAGTGACCAATTGACAGTTTTACGGACCTGAAATGGGCTATCCCAATTCCCTGGGGGATCTAAATCTGCTTTTGGAAATGAATCACGAAATTTTTTAATTTCATTTTCATCAAAACTATATTCATACACCACAGGACCACCTTTGCGTGCTGCTATGATGCCCTTCGGTCGGAAGATCATTCATTGAATGAGGATAACTAAAAATTTCAGAAATCTACTTTTCCCTTTCGGGTTTGTGCATCCGCTCGTTTTTACTATTGATTGCCAATAGGTTATAGCATTCAGGATGACGTCTCCTACCCCGAGATCGATATCTGGAAAGTCGAATCGTTCATAGTTCCAAACATCCATACCAACTCCGGCGATGTGCATCTTAACCTGCTTCGGATCGATTCAGATAAGCGGCGCATAGGTTGCATATTCTCATTCAAATTCAAAGAACTTCTTCCAGTAAAATGTCCGAAGAACCCGAGTGCGATCATACGAAAGATTGAAGCGAATATGAGAAACACCTTCGAGGACCGAATTTAAGACCCATAGTTCCTCAAATCCAATCTCTTCTGATCATCGATCAACCAGAGATCTATCATTTTCTATGTCATATGAAAGACTGCTTGGATCGATTTTGAGAAGCTTGTCGAGTAAGCGTTCCAGTGAACGATCTCAAAAGGGATGTATATGAGCCTGGACCGGGGAATGAAAGAAACGATGTTTTGCTTCCTCTTCCTTTTTGAATGCACGCCCTTCGGCATGTTTTGTTCGTTTTTTTGCCATAAGCAGTAAAAATGAAGAAATAAGGTCATCCAGTACTACCATTATGGCAAAATGACAAAATTTCACGAAAAATCACTATTCAAAGTCATCGTTCCCGATAGAGGAATATGTCGTATATCCGCCTAATTCTTCAAACACAATGAAAAATTGCCATGAAGAATATAAGTAACGAAACCAACATTCGAAAAAATACAGATGGTAGTTGCTGGAATGATGGTATATCTCTGTCGGGGACGGAAAAGAGATTCGAGGTAGTATGGTTTGTAAAATGACTGCCCAAAAAATAGTAGTGCCCCATCTCGTTCCCGATAATGATTAGAAAACAGAAAAAAACGGGCAACTTTTCGAAAATACGGATTGCCACGGCTCGTTTGTGCCTATTGGATAAAAGGAAAAGTGGGGATTGCCACTGTCGGGGATGTAGAGATGATAGAGTTACTAACTTTGGAAAGATTTGTACCGATTTTGGATATTCCTGATTTGAGAGCAAAAGATGAGAAAGTAACGCATTCATAATTTCAACGTCTCAACTCAAAAATATAAACTCCTAATCGCTCACGGTCCAAAAAACAAAAAGTCCGCAGACATTTTTTGTTCCTATGGATATCTGTGTTTTATTTTTCAATGGAGAGACGATTCTTGTGTAGTTTTAAGTATATGTTTAGTGCTTTTTTAGTTTAGTCCTCACTCCTTATTTTAGCTCAACTTTTCGTTTTTCTCTTATAATGTAGGGGTAGTATATATATTTTCTTAATCCCAACAAATATGGAACGCAAGTCCTACTCGTTCGAAAGAACCCCAAGATTTAAGACAAAAGACATTGATATTCGATCAAAAACAGCCGATCCTCTTCGATCAAAAATAAGCCGGCAAAGACTAGATAGAACTTGACCTCTTACCACCCATCAATACAAGAGACTTAGGTGAGAAGTTCCAGAATATGGAATTGGAATAAATGGATATATGGTTATGGGCGTCCAATGAAAGCTAGATGCCAGCATAGATAAGAAATGATTGGAATATATTCAGGATCTTCCAAATTTCCAAGAGTTGCAAGGTTCTGTTATTTTATACGGAAAGAATCGATACCTACACCAGATTTTCCATAACATTTCGAATATCAACGGTATTTTATACTTTATGAAATATTTGGGAGCAAAAACATCGGAAGTATTGTTTGATGGAGAACTCAACACCGAAGCAATGGAGACGTTCTGGGGTCCGAAATCACTTCGTCCAGATGGAGTGATCATGAAGGATAATAAGATCGTGTTTTTGGAAACAGATTGCTGAACTCATAAATTTGAAACACTACAAGAGAAAAGTGACCTCTACAAAAAGCTTCTCGATTCAAAAGAGCTGCAAGAGATGGGATTCACAGATATCTCAATAGTAATTCAGTCTTATTCTCGACGTATTTATGCAATAAAGAAAAATGGGTGCATGGATGTGATTCACGAGCAGGTGAAATATTTGGATTTTCTCGACAATGAATTTCAATATATGTCGCAATCCTGACCGAGTGAATCAATCGATATGAAAGAATATAGATGACTTAGTAGAGCCATTCAGAAGGCTAAAAAGCAGTGGGAAGATGGAATAGAGAGTATATTCTCATCCAAAGAAGACCCTGAAATCGATTTATCCGTCTGTCATAATTACAGGTAGTATATTGAGAAACTTTGGAAGAGCAACTTTCATGAGTTCATCTCTTGCTTTTTTCTTTTCTTTCGCAGCCTGAAGTGGTGTTTTTCTTTTCTGAAGTCTTTGGAGTAACTCTTTTGTGAATTCCTTTCGTAGATGAGATTCCCAGTTAGGAAGTGAGATAAGTTTCTGGTAAGGTGTCATACAGTTCTTCAACGTATAGAGAATTCTCACTTTCCCATTTTCTTCACATACCTTCTCGGGAAAATGACAGGGACGATAGAAATTGAGATATGGGATAAAATGTTCCATGTAGAATCGATTGATTCTTGGAGCAAATACTCCAGGAATATGCCAGTGTCCGAATTCCTTTCGGATAATTGCACCATTTTTACATTCCACAAGTCCATTGTCTGTACTCTTTCTTGCTCTACTCTTAGTCTGAGAAACTCTGAGTTTTTCAAGAAGTGCTGCCACCTTGTAGTTGATGAACTCACTTCCATTGTCCGAATGAAAATTTTTTATCTCAAATGGAAAAGTAGCGAGTGCTCATTTGAGGAGAGGTAAGAGAAATCGTTCGGAGATTTCCTCGACTGCAAACATTACTTCCCACTGAGTTATTTCATCTACAAGATTAACGTGGTATACTCATTTTTCTCCATTCAGATCTCCCTGATGTACTGTATCGACCCGTATGAATCATGGGAGTCCTTCTGGATTTGGTTTCATACGGATTCCGATAGGAATATTCACACTCTTGGTTTTTCCAACAACTAATGATTCCTCTTTGTAATGGGAAGTGGAACGTAGACGATACAACTGAGCAACAGAAATATCTTTGAGACGAACAAATCGTATATCTCCGATAAGATACTCATCTTTCATGAGTGCAATAGTAAGTCCTCAGGATAGTCTTCCAGTCGCATTATCGACTTCAGCAAGAAGTCAGGAATCTTCTCTTGTGTAAGTAATAGGAAATACCCTACGAGAATATGTATGACCAAGTCTCTGTCACACCTTGAAAGCACGGATATATCGATCAACTTGTTTTTCTGCAAGTCCCGTCATACGCCCAATATATTGGATTATTATCCCCTTATCTTTCTTTTTAAGAGTAAGGTATTTAAAGCGTAAAAGACGCTCGAGTATCCAGTCCGATCGTTCTTCGAGCGTTCCCGTAAGTATGACATCCGTCACTACTGGATTATTTAGGAAACTGACCAAGTCAGTAACCGTACGGAGATTATTATCAGTATACATAGCATTCATAGGTTAATGATACCTATGACATACGGATTTTACAAATTTCAAGGTCTTCTTGTGTGAGAATACGAACCCTATTTTGGGGTCTTCTTGTATGAGATAAGAGTTAGAGTTACTTTGAAAAAAAGAACACGGAAAATCTTTCAGAGATCCAGTCGCTTTTTGTAATAAAGTTAAAGCTTTGCAATGAAAATACGTTGATATGGAGGATTCGCAGGATGATTTTGAGCCAGTTGTTGATTCTGAGTCTAATTTTAATCAGAGGGAGATGACATCGGAGTTATGGGTGAGTCGGGAAGATAAAGGAACCTAAAATATTAAAATCTTGCTACCCATTCAAACAACATTTTTTATACTTAAAACCACTTCCACAGGAACATTTATCATTTCTTCAAATTTTCTTTCATAATCTAAAATATTTACCTTGCCCATTTCCTTCTAGCATAGCTTTTGCCAATTCTTCCAAAGAGGCATCATATTCCCATTGTTTATCATTAAAAGCCACTACATCTATCATATTAGTACTATCTTTCAAGCTGCCAAAGCCAATCCAAATATCTCCTTTACTTTTATATTTTCTTGCCTGACATAAAGTCAATAATCTTCTTCTTAATTCTTCAACGCTATTAGAATTAAGAGACATATAAGTGACCCCGACTCGTGGATAGTAGCTATTATCCGGTGGCATAGAGAAATTATGGAATTTACCATCGTTTAGGGTTTGTTGCTTGGTTTTAAGGATGAGATCAATAAGATTTTTTCTACCATTCCCAGACCAATCAAAAAGGTGAAAAATAATATCGGTTACTTTTGCTTCATTTAGAGTTTTTAATGAATTTATCAGATGGTTAAAATCATCATTTTTCCATCTGTTTTTAATTACATCACCTTCATCTGAAATATCTAAGCCTGCTTTGAGTGGATAATAATTTCTATCAATTAGTTGACCGAAATCATTACAAATCACAAATTTATGAGATAAGCCTAAAATGTGTTGGTTTTTCGATTAAGCCTAAAATGTGTTGGTTTTATTCCTAAACTTTTGCCTTCCTGTTCTGTTCTTCGAGGAGAAAGATAAGAAGAGAATCTCGCTGAATCCGAGAGATTCCTCGATGAGGTTTTAGCTTCTCTTTTACATGTGAAAAATAACCGTCACAAATGCCCGTAGTTCTCGGTATCGAAAGGTGCGGATATCTCTCGTACGTATGCAGGTATGGAAGATAATACCGAATGCTTGCCACGGCACTCCGTAATCGCTTGTGCTCGTACTGTCCGTTTGTGTTCCGTTCTTTGAGAAAGTCAATGTAGATATGCTCTACTTGGGATAATATCCGAAGAAACATTTTTTCTGGAATGCGTCACAGTATCGTTTTGAGGATTTTAAGGGCTTTCCCGAGCCTTGTTTTCGGTCTGAGAGTGGTATATCTCCTGATAATCGCTTTCATATGAAAAATGCACATCTGTATGGGAATAGCAGGGTATTTCTTTTTAAGAAGATCGAACATGAATCTCCTTCCGTCGATCGTAAATGCATCGGTATTCTTTGTATATCAGGCAGAGTCAAAAGTGCTCATGAGCTTGCTAATACTCGTTAATGATTCTGATGATACAAAATCATATACCAGATTGAGTCCTGCATTACTTCGGATTAAAGCCATGCCATCCGTACGGGAACTAAAATAGGTTGCGTCGATCACAACGCACATACGTTCGGTCTCACGAAGGATTGGTAGTTCTCCGGTATAGTGGATGTTTCCCGTTAGATATTTTTGAACGGTATTTCGATTCTTTCCAAGTGTTTTTCCAAGTTCTCTATGGGTTTGTTTATGAAGAGAGTAATCTACATAAGCAGTGCGTATCCAAGAGGTGTCTTTCGGTATGAATACAGCGAGACACATAAGACATTTGTATCGCTGTTTTCCTCTGCTAACCCCGTATTTCTGCACCCTATTTTTACCGCATTTGTTACAAGTGTTTTTTTGTGTAAATCATACAAAGATAGATTAGAAACTAAGTACTGCCAAGTTTAGCAGATACAGTAGCTAAAAGCAAAGGATTTGTACCAACACATTTTAGGCTTATCCCGATTTTTAAATATTTTTTAAGTCAATTTTTCTATCATTAGCACTAAAACATAAAATGTGCTAAAAAAGTTTTGACAGGAAAATATTTTTCCATATTATAGGGGACAAGAGTTTTTTAGGAACTCATTTTATTCTCTATTTATTATTATATCTATGGCAAAAATTATAGGAATCAATCTCGGAACCACCAATTCGTGTGTTGCTTTCATGGAAGGAGGAACGGCAAAAGTTATCCCCAACTCAGAAGGAGGACGAACCACTCCGTCAATCGTAGCAAACAAAAAAGGAGAAACTATTGTCGGGATGCCTGCGAAACGACAAGCAGTCGTAAATCCTGCTCAGACAATCTACTCTGCAAAACGGTTTATCGGACGACAATTCTCAGAAGTTACGGATGAACTCAAGAATACATCTTTTAAAGTAACCAAAGGTCCAGATGGAGGGTGTTTGATCGAATGGGATGGAAAGGGAGTTCGACCAGAAGAAATCTCTGCGAAAGTTCTTGAGAAACTCAAAAGTGATGCAGAAAAATATCTTGGTACAACTGTTACAGAGGCAGTTATCACCGTTCCTGCATATTTCAATGACAGCGAACGACAAGCTACTATCAATGCTGGTAAAATTGCCGGACTTGATGTAAAACGAATCGTCAACGAACCAACTGCCGCAGCGCTTGCCTATGGTATCGATCGGAAGAAAGATGAAAAGGTTGCTGTATACGATTTCGGAGGAGGAACATTTGATATCTCTATCCTTGAAATTGGATCCGAGGGAACATTTGAGGTTCTCGCAACGAACGGTGATACACACCTCGGAGGAGATGATTTCGATCAGAGAATATTTGAATGGATTATGGCAGAATTTCAGGCAAAAGAAGGAATTGATCTTCGCAAAGATGCGAGTGCGGTACAACGAGTACGAAGTGCGGCAGAACAAGCAAAAATCGAGCTTTCTAGTGCGACTTCTACAGAAATCAATCAACCGTTTATCGCGATGAATGATGGAGTTCCAAGTAACCTCAATGTTACTCTGACTCGTGCAAAATTCGAAGAATTGATCGCAGATTTGATTGAGCGATCTATTGAACCATGTCGTAAAGTATTGAAAGATGCGGGAGTGAGTGTTGGACAGATTGACGAAGTAATCCTCGTCGGAGGTTCTACTCGAGTTCCTATGGTTCTCTCAAAAGTAGAAGCATTCTTCGGTAAGAAACCAAATGCATCGGTAAATCCTGATGAAGCGGTTGCTCTCGGAGCAGCTATTCAGGCTGGTATTATCCAAGGAGATGTGAAGGATGTTCTCTTGCTCGATGTTACTCCACTTTCTCTCGGTATCGAGACACTTGGAGGGGTTATGACTCGTATGATCGAACGAAATACCACGATTCCAACTTCGAAATCACAAGTATATTCAACCGCTATGGATAACCAAGATAGTGTAGAAATTCATGTCCTCCAAGGAGAACGAGAGATGGCAAATGATAATAAAGATCTCGGACGATTCGTCCTCTCTGGAATCGCTGGAGCGCCACGCGGAGTTCCACAGATCGAAGTTACTTTCGATATCGATGCTTCGGGAGTACTTCATGTAACTGCCAAAGATAAAGGAACCGGAAAAGAACAGAAGATCACGATTCAAGGTTCTACTGGAATGGATGACAAAGAAGTTGACCGACTCGTAAAAGAAGCAGAAGCAAACCGAGAAGCCGACAAACTCAAGAAAGAATCCATCGAAGCTCGAAACCATGCAGATAGTGCGGTGTATCAAGCAGAGAAGACTCTCAAAGACAACGAAGGTAAGTTCGATGCTGCTCTCGGAACCGAGGCTCAGACCAAGATTGACGAGCTCAAGAAAGTTCTCGCAGATGCGACTGCTACCAAAGAAACCATCGACGGTGCTATGAATCCTCTCAATGAAGTTATGATGAAAATCGGACAGGAAATCTACGCCAAAGGCGGAACTCCTGAGACAGAAGACGGAGTAAATGTAAAAGACAACAACAAGAAAGAAGATGAAGGAACAGTTGATGCTGAAGTTGAAGAGAAATAGGAGAGGTCTCTGAAAAACTCGTTCTTCGAGCTTAAATCTCCGTGTCTCACTCATCGTACAGTCGTACGCCTCGTTTCGATACTCGATTTGCACTCGAATTACTTCGCTTTTGAGAAACCTCAAAGTTGAAAAATCCTCAATGAAAATTGGGGATTTTAGTTATTTTGATCTCTGAAACGAAATAAGATTCAACAAGATACTTCCGATACTTGAATCTTTTTGAAATATATGATATTATGCAACGAAAATAAAGTAGTTTAGAACTTTAAATTAGTAACATGAATTCAGAAAATCGAGAACTCTGACATGATCGTCTCGAAAAGTTTTTCAGGAGAACAAATATAGATCTTTCTCTTTTGAGCGCAGAAGAGAAGATTCAGTTTTTAAAAGAAACTACTTGGGAAGATTTCTTTGGATGGATAACTCGGATTAATCGTCTTGTTGTAAGCGACGAGAAAACGGGGATGAATATGGAAGAATGAGTAATTCGGAACTATACTTCCGTAGGAGAAACTGTGGAGTACGCTATTCCAAAAAATTGAATCGAGCTTTTGAAGGAGTCCTTTTCTCGAATACAGCAGTGAATAACAATAGAAAATTTACCCCAATGGATAGAGAAACTTCGGTATTCACTTATATTTGCACACATTTTTGATGAAGGAAACGGAAGAACGACAAGATATATCATTCGAATTCTTTCTGAATGAAAAATAAATCAAAAAGATATAGTTTCCGAGCAGGAAATAAATAGAAGGAATCCAACAGGAAAAAAACTCAACGAATTAGCAGTCTTTCGTCTTATCCAAGAAGAACTCCCGGAAAGATGGGATGGTATTTTTCACATCCATTCACTTCACAATGTACAATCCCTTGCTGATCTATTTTTCGATGCCGATTATGATTACATGGGATTTGCTGCACCGGTAAAAGCATTGGCGGTTCTCAAGCTTTTTCAGGATGACGAAAGTATGAGTCAGCTTTTTGATAAGTGAAGCAGTATTTTTCGTGAGATAGAACGAGATAAAGAATTGAATAACCAATATCTCCTCATTTATTACTCTCTTCAGGATAAGTTATTTTGGATGACACAGGATATTCTTGATGAGTTGTTATCTCATGAAGATCCGACAAGGCTCAAGACTGCTATTCAAGATAGGGTACACGAGATAGGAACTTAGTGATCTTTTGAAATTATTCTTAAAGCTGGTAGAATTGCTAGGTTTTTCTTTTTTGCATTTCTTCATTATTTCCATATAATTGCGTTAAATTTTAACTGAATTAATGTATATTTTAACATAAAAATATATGAATAAAGCTCTAAAGAATAAGGAAAAGATTGCATTTTGGCTCGAGAAGCATCCAGGAAGCAAGACAACCGAGATAGCCCGGGAGCTTGGTATGACACGCGTGACGATTTACTCGCACCTGAGGAATCTTGTATCTGACGGACGAGTGAGAATATTAGGACTTTCGACAGCAACCCGATACTTTCCAGTTGATAGAGCACTCCAGACACAGGAAATCCTTCCCGAGATACAGAAACTCCTCTATGAGAAATATGAGGAAGTTGTTTCTACTGAAGAAATCCTCGACACTTTCCGGCAATATATGATGTATATCGATGATAATGGGATTATCTCGTACGGACTGGATGCATTCATTCTCTGGTGTCACGACAGTCGACATGATTATGGAAATATAATACCCGAGAAAGCGGTGGAATACATCGATCTCATCGGGAGTACCGAGTATCTGAGAGGCAAAAACGGTTTTCTTGATGTCACTATTCCAGCACGAGAAAACCTTGGCGAGGATATGAAAACAGGATTTGACCGATTTTTCATCTGCATGGTTTCGGTACTTTCTCATGGTTTCGGGAGTGTCAGAACAGCATTATCGCTCCGATATGGGAAGAAAAATAGTAATAGCGAATTGCTCCGTGATGCGGTAAATCCTTGGATCCGTCCGATTCGCGATTTCGTGGATAAGCATCGTATTGATGCAGTGGTTTTTACTCCGCCGACCGAGGGGAGAAAAATTCAATTCCGCGATATCTTGGAACAAGAACTCCATCTTACTATAGAGAAAATTATTGTTGAAAAACTTCCGCTTTCTGGACGAGTTCTTGAAGCACAGAAAAATATCCGAGACAAGAAACGACGGATAAATAATGCACTTGGAAGCATGGTAGTTTCTATCCCCTCCAATCTCCTCGCTCTTTCTCATATCCTAGTCCTCGACGATAGTTTCACAACAGGAGCGACGCCAAATGCGATTGCCTTGAAGCTCCGAGAAGCTGGGTACAAAGGGAAGATTACTATCATCACCATTTGTGGGTCATTCAACTATGATCTGGCCATAACGGAAGACGAGATATAGTCACCATAAATCCCCCGAAATTTCGGGGGATTATGTGTTAAAACTTTTACATACGACTCTTCAGAGTTTTCACCACTTTTTTCATTTTCAAAAGCATATACATACATTTCTTTAGTACGAGGATTTGCGTATCTGGCCACTGTTTGGTTTCGTTGGTGAGTTTGAGTTTGAAATCGGTCACTCCCGCGAGATGGGAGTTGAGTTCGTCTGGACTACTGATTCCGAGAAAATCGAATATTTCACATCCTCTTCTTTTCGCTTCTTCTAGTGCCCTCCATTGCAATAAGTAACTTGCCATATATTTTCTCTTGGTATTATCAGAACTGGATGCTCCGTAGTAGTAAAGCGCTGTTTTTTTGTAGAATACAAAGATTCCACCAGCGATTACTTCTCCTTCTCGAGTAGCGAAGAAGAGTCCACCGAGATTGTATGTTTCGAGATACTGAAGAAAGGTTCGAAAATATTCTCGAGAATTTGCCGCAAATCCGTCGCGTTCCAGTGTTTCTCCGAGAAGAGAATAAAATATATCGAGATTCTCCTCGTTATACGAAACTTGTTCTATTTCGACGTTCGATTTTTCTGCTACTCGGATATTATACCGTCCTTTTGGTTTCATACGAGCGAGAATTGTTTCATCGTCTTCTGTAAGATCGATAACAGCCGTATGTTTTTCTATGAAATCTTTATAGGAATCTGTTTCAAAATCGGGAAGGATACGAGGAGAAAGTGGTTCTATTTGGATAAATACAACATTTTCCTGAAGAGAGAGTTCTTTGAGAGTTTTTGAGAGCAGGGAAGTGGAACTTTCATCTTCTACAATCGGTCCACCGATGCAGAAAAATCCAGTTTGTCACCATCCGATATTTCTTTTCTCCACAAGTGCATAAGAAACGAGTTTTATTTCCTTGTATATTCAGACGAAAAAATTTTGATTTGTATATTTTGTTTCTCGTAACATTATTTGCCATTCTATCGTTTGCCAGATAGGATTATAGTCGAGAGTATTTATGATACTATCGATATCTTGTTTGATATGCTCTGGGAAATTATCGGTGATTTCGAGGATACGAGGAGAAAACATACATTGAATTTTTAATTATACATACGTGAAGGATTTTCACCAGCCTATGGAAAAAAGAATTTTTTGCAATAAATTTGCAAAGAAAGGGTAAAACTGCTATAATACCAGCGTATTTAGTTTTTTAATGTAAAATATTTATATGAATACCCCTATTGATATCAAGAAGAAAAATGTTGGTGCTGTTGAAATATTTGAATTTCACGGAGAGCTTGATGAAACCAATGCAGATAAGACTTTCACGGCCGTATATAATACTATCGGAGACTTTACTGGAAAGAAAATAATCTTCAATCTTTCTGGATTAAAATACCTCAATAGTAAATCTATCGGATATATCGCAGATATTTTTTCCAACATTGAGGACGGTAATGGAACTATGTATATCACCAATATGACCGAGGAAGTAAAAGATACACTTGAATTGGTTGGTATTACTTCTATTATCAGTATCGCAGATACTGAGGAAGAGGCACTTACTGCCATCGGCGAATAAGTTTTATAGATGATAAAAAGTACTCGGGGAATTTCCCGAGTACTTTTTTGCTTTCTAGAGGATAATAGGGTATGATAGAGGAAATTATTATTTTAATACTCTACTATGACAACGAATATCGAAACACAGAATAAGGAAAATACAGATTTATCCACAGTAATAGATTCTCTTGATGGAAAAATTGGAGAAGATTCGACAGGGATGGAAAGTCAAATTCTTAGTAAGATTTTTAATCTCGATGCTGAAAAAAAGGAAGAAACTATTAAAAGAATGATTTCTCTACGAGAAGTAGAGATGAAATTACAAAGTGGCTATCAAAAACGCAATCTTCTTGCTTGAATGAAATCCTCAGACCTCGGTACTCAGGACGGACTTTTTGATACGATTAAAAAGCTTGAGAGAACAAAACTCCGCATTATGCGGTTTGCTGAAGTGAAAGATAACACAAGTGTTCCTGGAGATATTGCTGCACGTCAAGAGATTCTCAAAAAACATACAGGACTTGAAACAGTTCGTGCTTCTGATATCTTGATGCTCAAGAAACAATGAGCGGATCTCGCGAAACTTTTGCTTGTTCCAGAGAAAGATAGTTTTGCTACCGTTTCTCGTGAAACACTCAATCCGAAAGATAGTTTTATTGTGAATTTCGGAGAAAATAAAAATATAAATAATATCATTGGTGCTGGGGATATTCTTCCGCCAACAGTTAATCGTATCAAAATAAATGAAGTAGAAGGAGAACGAAAAAATACTCCACGTCCTGGATATTATGATGTAAAGACTGGAAAATATCTTCCGATTTATGACGGAGATAAGATTGAAATCTGAGGAGTGACCCCTTTAACAAAAGAAAATACTGATGATTCTATCAAAGCAGATGAAGAACAATTGAATTCCATTCGACAAGATGAAGTAAGGGAGGAGACTGTTAGAAAAATTTCATTAGAAGAAAAAAAAGGTTTTATAGAAAATGCAACAGTTCTTGCAAAAGCAATAGAGGAGCAATATGGTATTCCATGGCAAGTGATTGTTGGACAGGCAATTCTTGAATCTGGATATGGGAAAAGTTGACTTGCAAAAGATGGAAACTTTTTTGGAATCAAAGGTGCTGGGAAAATGTATACTACACGAGAAGTACGTGACGGAAAAGAAGTGATGGAAAATGCTTCATTTAGAACATACTGAGATATGAAAGATTCTTTTATTGATCATGCAAAATTCCTCGCAATTGACAATCCCCGATATCGTAAGGCATTCCAATATGCAAAAGATATTAATCCTCGTCCTTCATATTATCCAAAAGATTATTCTCCTGAAAATTATAATCCGAAAAAATTTCTTGAAGCTATCTGGGATGGTGGACATGGATATGCTACTGATCCTATATATGTTGATAAAGTTGCGAATGTATGGAAGACAAATAATATAGAAGTTGCTTAGAAATATCCTTTCTTAAGAGAAACCCCGAATTCTTCGGGGTTTCTTATTGTCTCAAATTTAAAATAAAAATAATTTGATATTTTCCAAGAAGTGATACACTTGGTAGGATTTTTTCGTTTAGTTATTTACTATAAAATATATGAAGTTTGTGAGTTGGAATGTAAATGGGATTCGGTCGGTTCTCACCAAAGGATTTCTCGAGTACCTCGAGCAAGAATCCCCAGATGTTATCGGACTTCAGGAAGTGAAAGCGATGGAGGAACAGTTTCCTGCAGGACTCGATCTCCAATCTCTTGGATATCAAAAGTATTGGAATGCGGCAGAACGCAAAGGATATTCTGGAACAGCAGTTTTCACGAAAATAGCGCCAATTTCTGTTCGTTATGGGTATGGTATGGCAGAACACGATACCGAAGGACGTATAATTACACTGGAGTTTGAGGATTATTTCTTCGTGACGGTGTATACTCCGAACTCCAAACGAGAACTGGAACGTCTCGAATATCGTCAACTCTGGGATAGTCTTTTCTTTGATTATCTCAAACGTCTCGAATCTGAAAAGCCAGTGATTATTTGCGGAGATCTCAATGTCGCACATGAAGATATAGACCTTGCTAATCCCAAAGCCAATCATAGAAATGCAGGTTTTACTGATGAGGAACGAAGTGGTCTGAGAAAATTTCTCGATAATGGATTTCTTGATACATTTCGACATTTTTACCCAGAAAAAGCAGAAGAATATACTTGGTGGAGTAACTTCTTCAAAAGCCGAGATCGAAACATTTGATGGCGTATCGATTATTTTCTTGTTTCAGAATCATTACGAGAAAAACTTCAGAGTGCTTTTATCCGTCAGGAGATTCGCGGATCCGACCATTGTCCTGTTGGGATAGAAATCAAATAAGCTTTATATCTTTATTCACAATCTATGGCAACTTTTGCAGATGTGACACTTCAGGAAATAGATGATATTTCTATTATGACATTCACCGGAGAACTCGATGAAACGAATGTAGATGATCTTTTTAAGAAAGCTTATAGTCTCTTTTCTGGAAAATATATCATATTTAATTTTTCCTGAGTCACCTATGGGAACTCGAAATTCATCGGATATGTCGCGTCAATGTATGACCATATAGAGGAAAGGGAAGGGGAAATGGTAATATGCGAATGTCAGCCAAATATTCTCGATACACTCGATATGGCAGGAATACTTCTCATGATTCCATGTACCAAAACGCTCGAAGAAGCACTTATAAAAATAGGAGCTTCTGCATAAAAAAAGAAAATATCCCGCTCATATTATATGAGCGGGATATTTTTATGTTTTCATTTTCCTATTCACCTTAATCATTGATGACATTTATATTGGTAAATTCAATCGAAGATCTTTCTACGGCGAGTCAGATTTTCTCATTGAATGGTTTGGTGAAAGTATATCGAGCCTTTTCTACAGAATCTACATTGAGAATGATAGAATTTCCGAGGATACTTACTGATAGTGCATAATTTTTTCTGGTTTCGAGAGCTTCTTTAAATGTCTTAAGGTCCGTATATCGCCCATTCTTATATTGTCCTATTATAATGGTCTAGAAAATCTAGACAAAAAATCAAACTAGGTTAAGCTAAGAGAAAATACAATATTTCTCTTATTAACATTCCTATGACTAATACTCGAAAGAAGTATACTTCAGAATTCAAAACAAAGGTGGTACTGGAAGTTCTTTCTAACACCGCTACGCTCACAGAGATAGGCTCAAAGTATTCTATTCATCCCACGATGCTCTCGAGTTGGAAGACAGACTTCATTGAAAGAAGCAAAGATGTATTTGCTGATCCTCGAAAGAAAGATAATAGCATCAGAGAAAAAGAAGAAGCTCTTGATGAAGCTCATAGACAAATAGGTCAGCTCACGATAGAACGTGACTGGCTCAAAAAAAAATATAGACAGCTTGGATGAATGTGACCATAGAAGAAAACTCTCCTTCGTGGACGTGAACTTTACTCTTCTCACGATTTCTCGACAGACCGAACTTCTTGGAATCTCTCGTTCCAGTTATTACTACATGCCAGCCAAGAATCCTGAAAAAGAGAGAATTCTCAAAAGACTTGATGAAATGTATACCGAGCATCCATTCCTCGGATCAAGAAGAATGAGCGTTATGCTCAAACAAGAAGGATTCAATGCAGGACGTCTCAAAGTGAGGAGTCTCATGGAAACGCTCGGCATACGAACTATCTATCCTCACAAGAACACAACCATACCGAACAAGGCACATAAAAAATATCCATACCTTCTGAGTAACATGAAAATCACTCATGCAAATCAGGTATGGAGCACAGATATCACCTATATACGAATGAAGAGAGGATTTATCTATCTCATCGCTGTCATCGATTGGCATAGTAGGAAGATTCTCTCTTGGAGAGTTTCAAATACTGTGGAAGTATCTTTCTGTACGGAAGCTCTGAGAGAAGCGATTGAAAACTATGGAACACCTGAATACTTCAATACGGATCAGGGGTCTCAATTCACCAGTAATGCTTTTACGAGTATTCTCGAATCAAATGGTATTCGTATCAGTATGGATGGACGAGGAAGATATGCTGGTAATATATTCGTCGAGAGACTCTGGAGAACGATTAAGCAGGAAGAAGTCTATTTGAGAGAATACCTCTCTCCGATTGAAGCCATAATATCCATCAGAAAATATATGTTCTTCTACAATTCAAAGCGCCCTCACCAGTCACTTGGATATCGGACACCACATGAAGTTTACACAGAATCTATTTGAAACATAAAAATCTTAGCTTAACCCTATCTTAAAATTTGTATTTGATTTTCGAGCCATTATAGTTGGATAAAGACCATATTTCTTCGCCTCAATAATAGCAAGATTTACCCCATTAAATTTGAGTAAGTAATCTGCAAACTTCTTTGGTCATACTTTACCACCCACAAATTTTCTTCCAAGAGTGAAGTAATATTCTCTGATGACAAAGACATCAGACCATCCATCTTCTTTGAGCTTAGGGTCTATATGTTTCGCCCGAGTGTCAGATTCTGATAAATGCATTGGATACTACATAGTTAAGAGACTAGTAATGATTCTAAAAGGGAGTATATGTTGTTTCTTTGGTAAATCAAATATATATTGGCTTCCCTACACTCCAATCATCCCCTTCAACACCTTATAATCAATCTTCCCAGTTCCGAGAACGGGGATGGTTTCAATCATCTGGACTTCGGAAATCTTCACGAGATTACTTGCTCCATTTTCTCGCAGAAACTGCTGTGCATCGTCGAGCGATATCTCCAGTGTACTGAAAAGTACGATTTTCACGACTCCATTTTGTTCTTTGGCTTCTATGGCCATGGTGAGTTCTGTGTCGCTTCCATACTTTTTCAGGAGTATACCTTCTATGAACGGCAGACTAATCATCTCTCCTGCTATCTTCACAAATCGCTTGAGTCGTCCCGTTATATAGAGATAGCCGTCCGAATCCAGATACCCAAGATTCTCATGTTTTATACCATTTATCCCCCTCTCCCTCTGGGAGAGGGCGGGGGTGAGGGCTAATTTCTTCAAATGGATTTTCTATATTCTCATCCAAGTAACCAGTAAATATATTATTCCCACGGACATAGATCATCCCTTCTTTTCCTGATTCAACTGAAGTCTTTCCATCGAGAGACAGAATCAAAACTTGGAGTCACTCGATCGGGAGTCCGACAGAACCTCTCTTCGGGAGTTTCGGTGGATTGATACTGATAACTGGACTACATTCGGTAATCCCATACCCTTCGAGAATCTTCCCGTCTGGACAGAATTTTGTGAAACTTTCAAAAAGGCTTTCTGGACATTTCTCTGCTCCAACGACTCCATATCGAAGTGATTTCAGTGATTCAACCGAAGCAGAAGCGAGAATCATCTTGAGAAATGTTGGTGTCGCAGTCAGGGTGGTCGCCTGACAATGAGCGATTAATTGGGAAATCATTTTTGCATCACTCGGATTGGGCGTATAAGCGACTCTCAGTCCACTCATAAGTGGCATAATCGTGTTAATCGTAAAGCCAAAACTATGAAATGGCGGGAGAAAACCTATCAAGATGTCGTCGGTGGTCAGAGGAAAATGAAAAAGTGCTCCAACGATATCTGAGATGATATTTCTATGAGTCAATGGTACTGCCTTTGGGAGAGATTCACTTCCAGAAGTGAAGAGGAGAACTGCGACATCATCACTTTTGATAGAAGGAATACGAAAAAACCAGGCACTCATAAGAGCTCAGATTTTCTGAGTCAAACTCACTCATTTCAGAAGCTCTTCGAGGTAGATATATTTGTCTCTGATCTTTTCAATTCCCGGATTTTTCACATTTTCATAGAAACTTTTACTCGTCAGAACATGATCAATCTTTGCAAAATTGATACAATGAAGCAGTGCTGTTTCACCAACCGTCCAGTTGAGCATAACAGGAACTTTTCCAGCGAGGTATGTTGCAATAAGGAGCAAAGAACTGCTTGTCACACTCGGCAGCATGATCCCGATATATTTCCCATCAATCTTTTTCAGATATTTCGCAATCAGATAGGCTTTTATAACAAAATCTTTTCGGGACTGGAGTCAGAAAATCGCATCATATACAAAAGAATCGTTTTGGTTTTGTTTAAAAGTTTCTCGAAAGAGAGACAGAATCGAGCTTTCATCTCAGAACTTTGTATTATTTTGTTTGATAATCTCATAAATACTTTTCGGAGTTTTTAGAGAACTTATCCAATTACATTCCTTGAGTGATTCCACATTTCCTGACTTTCCCATCGCCATTTCTCCTATGTCAGCAACTATTTTCAGATCCATCATAGGAGGATTGCTCGCACCTGTACATTTCGACTGAATAGACGCTTTCAATTCTGCCATATCGAGCGAATCGAAATAATAATCCAGGATAAAATTCCCTTGCAAAGTTATATTTTCCTGGGAGATATTTTTGATCCGAGCAACTTCAGAAATCACTATTTCCCAGATATCATCGGGGATATTTTCACGAGTCAGAGTATTTGTAGATTGTAGCGATACGAGAGAACCTTCGATATGTGCTGGCACTTTTCTGGTCTTCACATTATTCCAGAACCAGAAGTGTGGAGTATAAGTATTTTCTGGCTCCTTTTTGGCATTATAAAAATCCTCCAGTGTGCTATTGAGAGTATTACGTGTTCATTCTGCATTTCCTCCGTGCTCCTTTGTTATCTCCTGAAGTCTCTCGGTAAAATCCTCGATGGTTATCGTAACTTTTCGTTTTGGTACAAAAAATATTCCGTTAATTATGATAATCCCCACACTCTGGAAGAAAACTTTGAAAAAAGCAGGACTCGTTCCATCCCAGGCTTTGGAAAAAGTACTTCCCCAGACTCCCTTTGTCTGCACCGCAATAAATCGTGTTGGAAATTCCCGAGCTCGTAATCATGCCTTTCTATTAATTCCGATCATAACCTCGTACACCGATTTCTTCCCGATAACACTCTCAAAATCCTGACTATAAATCTGTCCCGATGGATAGAGGAGGATGTTTTTCCCTCATATTAAACCATCAACAATCCCAGAAAAAGTAGCAGAAACCGCATCGGAATTCCCCGGTCCCCGTTGTAAATCTCCCATCGGAACCGCCTGCACTTGCTGGAAAAGCGTATGTAAAATCGGCTTATTATAATATGTTTCTGTCACTACTGGAGAAAGAGAAATATATTTCGAAAGGTGCGAAAATATAATAATCGGATCGATGAGTCCTGGATGATTCGGCATAATCATCTTGGAACCATCTTTCTTTAGATGTTCGAGTCCCGTAATCGTTATATCATAACGGCGAGCGAGGATGAATCGGAAAAGTGGGAGGAGGAGAGACATAAGAAATGTATAGATTATAAGTATATAAATTTTATTGTTTTGTAATAATAATTTCATTAGAATCCAACCAACTAAATGTATCCGCAGATACTTTTTCCAGATGGAATTTCTTATCTTGACAAGTAAATTTTGTGGGGAAAATCATTCCCGTTCCACCTGACCAATAGATTTCTTTGGATTCTCCATTGCATTGTAATAAAAAAACATAGTAGATTATACTAAAATTTGCATTATTTGGAATTTTTTTCAAGTCTTTTCTTATGTATTCGATAGTAAAATCTGGAAAAATTATCTTCCTTCCAGAACTATATGTCACGATCGAATTGTATGATGCACTCATATCTTTAGTGGTATGAGTAAAGTATCAGAAAATAACATAACCCAAGATTGCTAAAATAATAGCGAGAGAAATACTTATAACTGTCAGATCATATTTTCCATAGCAAGGGAATGAATTCATGATATTTTGCTGACAAGGAAAATATTTATTAATAATCTTACCAATAGATATACTATTTGTAAGTATCAGAACGATAAGAATTCCACAAAAAAGTGAGACAAAAAAGAGAAGATTATTTTTCATATAATGAATATCTAAAGAAGTAATAAAAAAATATTTTATCGTACAAATCGCACTGTAGAAATCCATAACTTTCTATTCCTCCTTCTCTTTACTTCTTCTTGTAATCTTTTTAATATATTCTTCTCTAGAAATATCAGTATTATCCAAGATGCATTTCCAATCTCACTCAACGGTATTTGCTTCGAGATTTATGAGTTTTTCATCATTAAAAGATCATGTACGTGGTACCCATCTAAAAGATACTGATATTTCTCATTTCGGATAAATATGTATGTATCCAATCTCACTTGTTTTTTGAATATGTTGTTCTGATAATTTCCTCTTCTCTCTCCAAAGGAATATCTCCATCTAATTGATAGAAAGCATTATCAATATATGAAAAATAATAAATTGATAGGTTTTTTATTAATAAGTTTTTCTTATATGGGAGTCCAAAAGAAGAGCTATCTTCTTTTTCTATTCTATCACTTCATTGTCTTTGATATAGATGATGTTTCTCACCATTTTGGTAGGTGATATCAAAATTGAGGATTTTAATTAAACATGTATATTTATTAATAATATCAATACCATTTAAAGGGTATGTTTTATGGAAAATCGAAGTTATACATTCTTTGAACGCATATTTATGTCTATCATATGAATCTGGTACGAATGCCAATAACAAAATTATTACAAATATTCATGCGGTGATAAAATCTTTCGTAAAAGCAAAATACAAAAACCAAGAGAGCCAGATAATAAAAAGCAGAAAGAATGCGAGTAATACAACCATAGCTCTTCATATGCCTCCCTGAGGATCTCAGTTGGGGTTTTTATAATTTGTAATATCCCAGTAGAGAGAGACTACTATTATAAAAAGAACGAAGGAAATAGCATACAGAATAGCTCTTCCTAAGGAGAGATTTAATATATAGGCTTCATAAATTATGGAGCTTATATAAATAGGTATCAGCAACAGTAAATAAGTAGCTAGGATTTTTCTGTTCATATAATATGATTAAGAAAGTATAATATCCCTATTTTATCGGACAAATCGTACTGTGGACCTCCATGATTTTCCATTGAAAGCACGTTCTGTTTTGGATGCATCTATATCTATTTTTCATGAGATGATAATCAAATATCGGTCAGTATATTTTTATTCCTTCAGCGTCTGAATCTTAGCTCATAAATATTGTTTCCCGAAATGATTACTCAAAATTATAGTCAGAATTCCAATATCCCACCATGACTAAATTTTCTTTCATGGCAAGATTAATAAGGCTCATTGTTTCCTGTTCATTTTTGGAAAGTGACTGGAGTAATTTTGGTAGGTCTGTATTCATTTCAATGGCTCTACTTAAATCCTGTGGTAGTGTATAACTCAGAATCTGTTGAGCAAATAAATTTCTGATTCCCATAAGCTTTGCTGGAGATTCCTTTGATAAAGAATCTCTCGTGCAAAAAAACGTATCTGGGAATAGTCGGCAGAAATACTCGGCAATCTCGCCGAAATGGGGACGTGATATATGAGTAAGAAGTGGCGGAAGGTCATAGTACATTGGATTAAGGAGACTTTCAGAATCGAAAGTCATTGTTCAATCATTCATTGGTGTGTTTGGTGTAAATGATTGGTTATATCCTAAAGGACTCAAATATGCAGGAGCAGACCAAATTTCCTGTAAAGTGACAACATACCCTCTAAATATTTCTACGAGCATTTCTCCTACTTCCTTGTCAATATAATGTTCTCATAATATATTTGAGATTATCTGAGTATCTTCTGAAGGCTGAATCTCACGGAATGCATACGGATGCCAGCTACTCTCAATAAGCACTGTCATAAGTTGTAAAAAATTCTTTTCTGAAATTAAATAGACGAAGTTAGACATAATATGTTTCCGTTACCACCGGAGAAAGTGGAATATATTTCGAAAGGTGCGAAAATATAATAATCGGATCGATGAGTCCTGGATGATTCGGCATAATCATCTTGGAGCCATCTTTCTCTAGATGTTCAAGTCCCGTAATCGTTATATCATAACGGCGAGCGAGGATGAATCGGAAAAGTGGGAGGAGCATGGACATAGGAAGTATTTCGTAATGGATATAATTTATAAAAAATCAGGTAAAAAGCTATTTTGTTTATTCCTCACTCCCTTTACTCTCTTTCAAAACACTTTTAATATATTCTTCTCTAGAAATATCAGTATTATCCGAGATGTGTTTCCAATCTCATTCCACTTTCGTCGCCTGGAAATGAGCGATTTGCTTGTCAGTAAGGAGAAATAATACTTTTCATTGAGAAGAAATATTCACATACATACCTATCCAAAGCCATCTTTCCTCTATCTTTACTTGTTTGAAAGCATATTCTTCTACATCCAAAGAAATATCTCAACTTAATCGATAAAAAGTATCGTCGATATACGAAAAATAATAAACAGAGATATTTTTAATAAGTAAACCTTTTTTATATGGGAGAGAATAACTATAAGAATCTCCGTGCTTACCTCAACTATGATCATAGTTAGCAAGAGAATATTTTTTACCATCCTCATAAGTAATATCAACATTTAGAATCTTAATAGGATAAGTATTTTCAGTAGTAATATCAATACCGTCTAATAGATAAGTTTTCTGAAAGAGAGGAGTTATATTATTATAAAAGATGGAAGTTATGTCATTTTGGATCCTCATATAATTTTCCTTTCATACCACGGATGGTATAATCCATACTAAACACAAAACCACTATCAATGCTCATGCTGTTGAAAAATCTTTCGTAAAAGCAAAATATGCAAACCAGATAAGCCAGATAGATACAAGACAAGCGATAATAATCAACCAACCCAATCCTAATGTTAATCACTTTCACATGGCATCTCATTGTATATTTGCAGGATTCGAAAGATAAATATAATGAGATACAGCTATCAAAAATGGAACTATGGAAATTACATATAAAACTATTCTCCCTGGAGAAAGGGTAGATGTATAGACTCCATAAATTATAGAAATAATGAAGGCTGGTATAAGTAATAGAATATATATACCTAGTATTGTATGATTCATATTATGATTACATAAAAAAGTAAAATCTTATCGCACAAATCGTACTGTAGATCTCCATGATTTTCCATTGAAAGCACTTTCTGTTTTGGAAGCATCTATATCTATCTTTCATGAGATGATAATCAAATATCGATTAGGATTCTTCGTATCCATAACCGCATATAAATCATTGTAAGAACCAGCACTCGGATATGGAGGAAAATCAATAATTCATTCGGAACGAACATTATTAGTATTATCTAATTTAAAGGAAGTATAGGAGTCTGGTAAACCAGATATTCCATATTCAGGATATTTATTATAAAATTCTATAGTATCATCATTTGGAATACATTTGGAATCTTTGAAATCCTTTCTCAAGGCTTCTATGAGGCTCAGTTTTGGATCTTTTGAATGTACCTGAATCATACCACTCAGTTCTCATCAAACAGAAAGTCTTACTGCATCGTTCGTTTCTTCGACAGTAACTGGACCATAAGCAAAATTCTCAGAAACATAGCGAAATGAAATACCAAGTTTTGCTGAGGTGTATTCTTTATCGGTCGCTCGTTGTTCCCATGCAGTATGTTTTTTTTCAAATCAATATTTCTCGATTTTCTCCTTTATTATTCCTCATTGATATATGATAAGTGTGATAGATATGACTCATATTAAGATATGGAGTAAATACGTAATTGAAGAAGACATCGATGTTGTAAAAGTACCATAAAGCCCCCAGCATATGAATAAAAATACACAGAAAAAGAAAGAAAAAACTAACATGACACTTGCACCAATAGTATCCCATCATGATGAAAAGTAGAGTATAACAAGAGAGATTATATAAGTAAGGATGACTATTATAGTTATCACTTGTGCAATAATGAGGAGATTATTTTTCATAAGTTATAAAGTGATGATATAAATACTATTCTTCCCCATTATAAGTACTCATGACACGAGCATTAGGTATATCTTCATCTGGCAAAAACGATATATCCATATAATATTCCTTATAATTTACAGGATTCACAAATACTGATACCGTCTTATCTGTGTATATATCTGGATTGAACCAGATATTATCACTCACATATTCAAATATATTTCCACTTCCATCATCGTATTCGGCGGTAATAATCCAGGGATGTTTACCATTTGCTGTGTAGTGATAATTCACGCCGGTCTCTTTCACGGGAACTTGTATACTGATACCATTTCATATGAGTCACTGTTTTCTTTGTTCTTTTTTGAGAAAGACAAATCCAACAAGAAGGATAATACCTGCAATAATTCCAAATATTGTTATAAAAAGCCATTTCTCCAAAAAAGAGTCAATAATCGCATCTTTTGGATTTTCTGGATTATATAACATCTCGATTTTTTCTCATTCCTCATAAGGACATGGTTTTGTAGATCCCCAGGAATCGTTTATATAATCTTTTCCATTCACCCTATACGATACATTTGGTGAACATCCTCCTTTATTACTTATGTCAAAATCTATTACTGTACCAATCACTGATGTAGCATTCTTCTCAAAAGAAAGCATATCTTGTGCAAAATATCCACAAACAAGTGCTATTATTCCACCGATGCCAAAGAAATATATATGCGTAGGAATTTTTTTCATAGATGGAAAATGTGATAATATAAAATACCAATAAATTAAGAACATACTTTCTAAAAGCATGTTCTTAATTTCCTCATTTACTCAAAACTCACTTTTCCTCCAACTTCTACAAATTCCTTCATAATATCTGTCACTTTCTTATAATCCGTAGCATTGAGTTCACTTCTGTAGTTGTCTAGGATGTAGTTATATACATTCTTTAGTTCCTCTTTCTCAAATGCATTTTTTCCCATTTTTTTCTCCACCAACTTGGCGATTTTTATCAAATTCTTGGATTTGATTTTGATGGATTTTCCAGAGTTCATCGTGAAAGTTACCAAGGTGATATCTCCGATATCTACTTCGCTTATTTTCTCATTGATAATAGTGGATGTTTTACTTTCTGGAGTAGTTTTTTCTTGAGCTCCCTTTTTCACAATAGGTTCCGTAGATGGATTATTGAGATTTGAAAGATTAAATTCTTTCAAAAGATTTCCAGGATATTTTCGAGAATAGAGCGTGGAAATATAAATCATAAGTCCTCCAACGAACATCAGAGCCACAACTCGAAGTATCGCGTCATTTATCCCAAACCATACATCATAGAGGAGAATCTTGAGGATAACTCCCGCGAGAATATAGAGACCAACCGTCCGTCTCGTTTGATTATCTTTGGAAATACCATTGGAAATATATACAAACGCCCAAAGTGACCAATAAATTGTGATCGAGAATATGCTATTATCCGAGAGATCATACACGAATTGTGTCGTGATGATAAAGAGATAGACAATGTAAGGAATATTGAGGAATGTTTTTACATCATCAAACTTTCCTGGTTTCAGATTTCTCAAATACAGTCCCATTCCGAGAAGGAGAACGATGATATATTGTAAGCTCTTCAGATATGTTTTGTCATTATTTGCAAGTGTCCAGAAAATGTCACTGAGTCAGAAAATATGGTTGATATAGAACAATCCGAGAAATCCGATAAATGCATATTTCAAAAATTGCGAAGCAAAGAGATTATAGCAAAATCCGACGATAATAAATACGATACTTATCGCAAAAAGAGAGATTCCTTGTCCCGTGTGTGGCACGATATTCATAACTCCGATTCAGACCATAATCATCGCGATGATATGAAGGATATCATGAGTAATTCTCGTTTCTCCATTTGTTTTTTCGAGGAATTTGAGATTGAGAATAAACGAGATAAATATCGCAACAAGCGGAATGAGTTGTGTGTATATTCCTGTTTCGAGACTGGTTATAAAGACGCTATATTTTATAATACCGATGACGAATAATACCAATCCACCAAGAAATATTTTGATATCTTGAATCCGAGAATAGAAGAAGAGAAGAAGTGTCGCTTCAAAAAACCAAATGCTCGCAACGACCGCTGGTTCAGAAGCAAATATAACGAGTATCGCAATAGAGAAAAGAGAAAGAGAAACTCAGAGATATCCAAAAATCGCATTTTTCTTTTCTTCACTTTTCATAAGTCCTGCAGGATTGAGACCGATTTCTAAGATATTGGTCATCGCATAACCAAGGAGGAAGTAGAGAATCGCGAGTCCCATGAAACTATACCCGAGAATCATACCTGGGAAAAGTTTGGCAATTTCTCCATAGTTATAGAGTTCTCAACCGATGAAGAGAATCCCGACGATGAGCGAAATAGCCAGGTTCTTCAAATCTCTCTGACAAAGATTTCGATTGATAAAAGGAGTGAGGATATTTGCAAGAGCAAAAAGCACGAGAGAAATAACACTTACTACCATAAATTCCCCCTTCGTCTGAACTACTGGGAGTAGGAGAAAAATCGTTCCAATCGTTCCAATCGTATAGAGATATTCCAACTTTTCTCGACGAGAGAAGAAATAGCTCGCAAAGAGAAATACAAAGGAACTGATAACCACTCCGAATCGTGTCATATAATCCATCCCTTCAGGCAAAACAAATGCGAGTGAGAAGTGAGAAAGTGCGAGAAATATACAAAGCAAAACGAAGAAGAGATATTTGAACCCAGCAGAAATCACTTCATACAGAAATCCAAATATAATCAAGTAGATGAAGAGACTTCCGAGAATCACTGGGATTATGAAGTACAGAGATCCTGTAACCAAAAGCGTAAATATCAAGATAAGCGGAGCGAAGAGGAGATATCCAAGCGACGCCACACTTCCGACGAGCATGATAAATGCCGTGGTTGCAAGAGCGATGAGAATAAAAGCGATATATCCAAGAAATGCCAATCCTGTATGGAGAACATTCGCCACTCCACCAGTTACGAGAAGTATCCCAAATGCGACATAAGTGAGGATAAAGAATGTCCCAATCGTTTCGGTATCTTCCTCATTTTTATACGTGAGAACGACTGCAGCAAGCGAAATAATTCCAAGGAAAATAAGTTTCAATAACCACTGTCCAGAAGTGGTAAACGGAGCAAGAAGGAACAATATATTTCCCCCTATAAATCCCACAAATCGAAGATATCTTGCAAAATCTTTTTCATCTTTGTTGTGATAGAGTTGTGATAAAAATAATGCTCATACAGAAATAATTGCCGAATATCCGACTAAAGTGTATGGAGTTCCATCACCCGCTGCCCCGATAAGAAATGGATTTAGGTACGCAAAAGTAAAGGAAAATAAGAGTAAACTATGAGATTTATATACGAGCGATGCAACGATTGCAAAAATAGTATTGAGAATCAAAAAGAAGAAAGTAGTTCCCTCAGTCAGATAATTAACATTACCTGTAACCACCGCAACATCCGTTTCGACAATAGGATTACCACTTCCGATGAGGTATCGTCCAGAAAGGATTACGAGATAGTTCACGAGAATTCCTACTCCCATCATCGTTCTCGATTCATTATTGTACCCTTTTGCATCGAGCCACACCCCGATTCCAAAAAATGTAAAACCGGTCATAAATCCTATGATAATTTTCCCGACTGGACCAAGAGCCGTAAATATGAGACTCAAGAAAAAAAGAACTCAGAGAAAGAGGAGTATTCCCCCAATCTTTGCCAAAGCATTTTCTGCGAAGAATTTCTCTATGAAATTTGGTTCCTGTATTTCTGGCTCTTTTTGTACGGTTGGTGCGATATATTCATCTTCTTCTATCTTGGTATTTTCCATTTCTCTTTCTTTTTGTGATTCTCTGATAGTCTGTTCTTCCCAAGATTCCTCAACTGATTCAGAAACGGTCGGTTGATAGATGGTTTCTTTCATCTCAGATGATGGAACTTCTTTTTTTACTTCCGAAGCCAATGCTCATTTTCCGAGCTTTTCTCCTGCCATTTGGAGCACTTTATTCGTATAGTTCAGTATCGTTTCCTGGATAAATTCTTCTCCGAGAAATATTCCTTTGAAAATAAGTCAGAGAAATGTTCCAAGCAGGAAAATAAAAAGCCAAGCTGTGCTCTCATAGCTTCCCACGAAGAATACCTGAACGACGGCGATACCAAGTACGATACTGAGTACCCAAGCCATTCTGTTTAATAACTTTTTCATAGATAGAAAAATTAAGGAAATAGGAAATAATAATTATTTTGTGACATTATAGAGCCTATTCTTTCTTCAGCTTCCGTACCATTCCAAAGATAGCGAATCCGAAAATCACGATGATGAGAATCATAATTCCTGCAAAAAATCACTTATTACTTTCC
The DNA here is from genome assembly GCA_963751115.1 of uncultured Candidatus Altimarinota bacterium. GTDB lineage: Bacteria > Patescibacteriota > Gracilibacteria > BD1-5 > UBA2023 > UBA1545. The sequence continues at coordinate 4,383 of CAVVTN010000006.1, read as the reverse complement.
ATATATCGGTCATCTTTCGTATCACATATATCTCATTTTCCATCTTTATCAATATCACTTTGATCAGGATTATAGTCATAGGGGCAATTATCATTTTTGAAAATGATTCCATCGTGATCTTCATCTTCGCACATATCTCCTGTTCCATTATTATTACTATCTTTCTGATCGGCATTAGAAACCGTCGGACAATTATCTTGAAATCCATCGATTCCGTCGTGATCGACATCTTCACACATATCTCATTTACCATTTTTATCACTATCTTCTTGATTCGCATTTTGAATCTGTAGACAATTATCACAAGCATCTCCGATTCCGTCATGATCGGTATCTAACTGGTCTTTATTCGCTACTTTTGGACAATTATCTGTAAAGTCGAGAATACCATCTTTGTCGGTATCATGTTCTTTTGCATATTTATCCGCTTCTTCACAAACGTCTCCGATACTGTTATGATTCGCATCTCGCTGATCAGGATTGGAGAGTTTACAATTATCACACACATCTCCGATTCCATCATTGTCGCTATCTTTTTGGTCAGGGTTTGGTGTATTTATACAATTATCCACGCTATCGAAAATATCATCTTTATCCTTGTCAAACTCACAAGCATCTCCGATTCCATTCGCATTTATATCTTTTTGATCGGGATTGAAAACATTTGGACAATTATCATTCTTTCCAAGAATACCATCATTATCATCATCACTACAAATATCCCCCATACTGTCAGCATTGGAATCTCGCTGATCAGGATTGAAGAGATATTTACAATTATCGATACTATCAAAAACCCCGTCTTTATCGGTATCGCTATCATTTGGATTCTTGGTGAATTTATCACCATCACACACATCTCCGATTCCATCATTGTCGCTATCTAATTGATTTTTATTAGAGATAAATTTACAATTATCAGTATCGTTTAGAATCCCATCTCCATCAAAATCCGTATTATAGTTGGGATTTTTATTGAAAATAATATTCATTTCTTTCGTGCTCGTATCTATATTAAAAGCTGTTTTATTATTAGATTTCAGATACTCAGTCAAGGTATTTTGTAACTTCTCACTTTCGCAATCATATCCTCTGTAAGCTTCTATATTTCCAGATGCAAAAGGTTTCAATACCAATGTGATTGGTCCTGGGGTGAAAAAGTTAATTTCGGATATTTCTGTTTTCACAGAACTCGTATCCCAACTATAATTGAGAAAATCTATTTTTAAATACCGAAAACTAAAACTTCCAATCGCACTTTCTTTTACTTTTTTGAGACTGTCTAGACTGTCTCCGATAGAAAAAACAGTATTTCCTCGATGAGAAAATATAAAATAATAATCAAAAGTATTTTCCTGCAACTGTTTCCCAAAATCGATGATTATACTTTTCTTTGTATCTACGAGATTATCAAAGGTAAATGCCGTCGCATTATTCGCATCATTGATATTCTTCAAATCCTTTTCTGGTCAACTCGAATGTTCAATCACTGTATAATCTATATATTTATAGGTCGCATCAGAGAGGACTTTATATGGCACAAGTTTATTCTCTTGCAGGAAAAATGTATCTCCCTTATCTCAAATAACTTCTACTTTCACTTCTTTCCCTCCATCTTGCATAAAACTCGCATATTCTTTGAAACAATTTACATTAATATTTTCTGCTCCAAAAGCACTGTTTGAAAAGAATAAAATATTTACAAAAAAGAAACTGAAAAATCATGAACACGTATTTTTCATAAGCATACTATAAGAAAATAGAGACAACGCTTGTAGTATAGGCATTGTCTCTCTATTTGCAAAAAATAGAGAGACAATTTATTTCATTAAATGAAAGAGAGTTTAGATTCTAAAACAAGAAAGGATATAACCATAGATATATAACCTATATCGAAAAAGGAATTTTATATCTTTTTTATGGTAAATTTTTATTTTTGTATATGATAGAAAAAGATTATTTATTTACCTTCTATATTATGCAGTTTTCCAATCCACGATATGAAAATGAGGAAGTTACATATGAAGATGTATTTCTCTTTCAAAATTATTTTGATGGGCATTCTCGACTCCATGATACATCTATCATTCCAGAATCCCCTATTAATACAAGTATCCCTATTGTGAGTGCCAATATGAACGCCGTTACAGGGAAGCGTCTTGCAGAAACGCTTGCTCGATACGGAGGTCTTGGAATTCTTCCTCAGGATATGGATTTGTCTGTTATGCAACGAATTGTGACGTCTATTAAACAAGCTCATGTACAATTCGACACTCCTGTAACTGTCACACTTGAAAATACGGTACGTGATGCTCTCGGAATTCTTTATAAGCGATCTCATTTATGTGTGATATGAATAGATGAAATGAATCAACCCATAGGTATTTTTAAAGAAAAAGATCTTCTGGAAATTGATCAATTTACACGTCTTGGAGAACTCCGAAAACCACCACTCATTACTGCAAAAGAAACTATTTCCTGAGAAGATGCTTATAATTTGATGGACCAAGAAGGTATTTCCAGTCTTCCTATTGTCAACGAACAATGAATACTCACAGGAATACTCACCAAAAAAAATGTTGTTCGATGAGGAATCTATAGTCCCAATCTCGGATCAGACGGAAAGCTTTCCGTAGCAGTCGCTCTTGGGATTAATAATTTTCAGGAAAAAGCTCGAGCAATGATAGATATGTGAGTGGAGATTTTCGTACTCGATACTGCTCACGGATATCAAAAAAATATGATAGAAGCAATTAAGAATTTCCGGAAAGAATTTGGCGAAAATATCACACTTATCGCGGGAAATGTCATTACAACAGAAGCTACTGCCGCACTCATAAAAGCGGGTGCAAATGGAGTAAAAGTCGGTATAGGTCCTGGTGCTATGTGTACGACACGGATGAAAACAGGAGTCGGGCGTCCACAATTTTCTGCCGTATATCACTGTTCAAAGGAGGCACGAAAACTTGGTGGATTTGTTTGGGCTGATGGGGGCATTCGAGAGCCACGAGATATATGTCTGGCACTTGCAGCTGGAGCAAGCCATGTGATGATAGGTTCTCTTTTTGCTGGAACGTATGAATCCACAGGAGATATTCACTATGATACCGATGGTACGATGTATAAAGAAAACTATGGAATGGCTTCTGGAAAAGCCGTAAACCTTCGGACCAATAAACTCTCTCCTTTTGAACAAGCAAAACGAGCGCTGTTTCAAGAAGGAATATCTACTTCTCGAATATATCTCAAAAAGTGACGAGAATCCGTCGGAGATATTATCGATGATTGCATGACCGGACTTCGCTCTTCTATGACGTATATCGGAGCGAGAAATCTTAAGGAATTTCATGAAAAAGCCATCATTGGTGTGCAAACAAATGCTGGATTTCATGAATGAACACCTCACGGAAAAGTTATGTAGGATACTTCTATTCGGACTCTCTCATTACTTTTTTGATACTGTCATACGAGAATCCTTTCATAGAAAGTTTCTGTACGATTTTCTGTCGCTCTTTTGAATTATTGCTATCAAATTTCTGGGCGAGTTTTATATATTCCTCCTGAATAGATTCCATCTCATCGGGCGCAATTTGATCTAAAAGTGCGAGGATATTCTGTTTAAAATTTGGGTATTTTTGACCCAATGTTCCGATTATATATCTTTTGGATTTATGTTTTTGTAAGTATGAAAATATCTTTTGGGTAATGGTCTGTTCATAGAGATCCCAAGAAATAAAAGCATTCTCATAAACATCAAGACTTGATATAATCACATCTTTTGCAAATTTCTTAGCTCGGAGTTTTTGTTCGATATATGGGCGAGTTTTACTTTGTTCTGTATACATTCGTACCAAACCATCCACCGTTCGCTCTTCAGAAATATACGCGGACATTTCCATCATAACAGTATTCACGATAATTTCATTATTCAGAGATTTTTTCATAAGTGCCTCTCGGAGTTTTTGGAGCGAAGAAAAATACCGCATGGCGTACCATCCAGCATAGTTCATAAGAGATTCTTGTGTCTTAAGAATTTTCCCCATAAAAGTGAATATTATAAAAACTTGACTCTGTCGTATTTTCTATATAATGGGCGAGCTTTCAAAAATTGAACAGAAATATATTGATTTCATATACCATGCCCGCAGCTGCTGTGGTATGAGCACGAGTATTCGTACTACCGACGGACGGTAGTCAACTACCAACATATTATTTCCACTTCAAATACCATGCCAATGTAGCTCAGTGGTAGAGCACAGGATTCATACCCCTGCGGTCGGTAGTTCAATTCTACTCATTGGCACCATTAAAGCAATTTAAAAAAACTCTCTTTCTTACAAGAAAGAGAGTTTTTGCCTCTAAAAGTTGTTTCTTAAGGTTGGG
>CAVVTN010000005.1:0-164053 GCA_963751115.1 uncultured Candidatus Altimarinota bacterium | reverse complement strand
GTCGCCAAGTATTCTGCTATAAATCAGAAGAGGAATCACTCGAGGATAATCCAGAACGGAGAATATCCTGCAAACATAGTACCTTGCATAAGGAGAGCCAGTTTGTCATACATAAATAAACCTAAAACAAAATTCATCCAAGCACAGAGCAGAGCTCATTTGATACCGAGAGGAATAGATATATCTAATACAGGAACTCGTTCCATAACTCCAAAGACTCAGACGATAGCTCCGAGACTGATATACCAAAACCATATACCGAACCTGAGATACAGGTCGGGTGTAGTTAAAAAGAACCGGTAATAGAAAAAATGCCATTCATCCAAATATCATACCAACAAGTTTCCCAAGAGCGATTCTGTTGGCTAATCTTGATTTAAAGAAATTCATAGTAAGATAGTTATGAAATAATTCTTTTATTATAGCTTTTTCCTACATTTAGCGAATTTTTTTATCTTGAAGTGAGATTTCTGGTTTCCTATGAAACGAATAGTAGTTCAAAATTCCCCCTTGCATTCCCATCATTTTTTCATATAAATATACCCATTATATTTTTATATTTTTTCTATGACTTCTGATCAAAAACAGGCGAGTAAACGTTTAGCAGCAATTGGTTCTATGGTGGCGAGTGGGGGATTGGCGATTGCCAAGTTTATCATCGGAACATTGACGGGGAGTTTGGGTATTATCTCTGAGGCGATTCATTCGCTCGTGGATTTCTTGGCGACGATTATTACATTTTTCGCCATCAAATTCGGTGATATGCCCGCCGATGAAGATCATCACTATGGACACGAGAAGATAGAAAGTCTCGCGGCATTGGTGGAAACAGGATTGTTGTTTGGGACGAGTGCTTGGATTATCTATGAAGTCATCCTCCGAATAAGCGGAGAGCCTACGCCTGTGGAGGTTACTTGGTATGCATTTGCGCTTATTATCACTTCTATCGCGGTTGATTTTTTTCGAGCACGCAATCTTTTGAAAGTTGCGAAGGAAACCAATAGTCAAGCGTTGGAAGCAGATGCACTTCATTTCTCATCGGATATGTGGAGTAGTGTGGCGGTTCTCATCGGTCTCGTGGGAATATATTTCGGTTTTCCTTGGGCAGATAGTGTGAGTGCGTTGATAGTTTCGTTTATGGTGGCTCATGCCGGGTACGAACTTGGGAAACGATCTATCGGGGTTTTGATCGATACCGCCCCTACAGGAACAGCTGCTCATATTCGAGAAATCACTTCCCTGAGAACGGGAGTTTTGGGAGTGGAGGATGTACGAGTACGAACTTTTGAAGGAGTGACATTAGCGGTAGAGATACTTATTTCCCTTCCTGGGGAAATTCTTCTTCGCGACGCGATAGTTATCAAGCGAGATATTATACAAGCGGTTCAGGAAGAATATATAAATGCACACGTGGTGGTTCATGCGAATACGAAGTAGGTTTTTAATTTATCTACTCTTTATCTGAGTGAGTGCGATGTACTTATTTTTTGGTAGCGAGATGAAGGGGGACATATAGGAGTATTCGTTTTAGTGTTATCACTCTTTGCATATTCTGTTATCAGTTCTAATACTCTATCTTTTGCTCCTATAATGAGCATACCTTGTTGTTTTGCTTCGATAAGAAGAGCGAAGATCATTTGTGGTAATGTTTTGAGTCCGTTTATATCAACTGTTTTATATTTCTTACATTGTATCATTTTCTTAAATTCTGTCACATTTGGTATGGTACAAAACTCTCCACTAATACGAATAGTCCGAGTTTTTTCTTCTCCGATGATACTTATAAGTTCTCAATTTTGAGAGAGGTAAGATAGAATAGAGTCAGTGAGTCTCGTAACAAACTTTACAGCAAGGAGTGTTCATTTCTTTTCTCAATGTGGGGTTTTTCGAACTATTTCTCCTGATATATGCGTTCCATTTACAGAACCATGATTGAGAATAATTTTTGGTGCATGAATTCCTAGCTGATTCATATGTTCTGGAATCAGCAATAATCCACCCGTGGCAGATATATTTTGTACATCTGCTGGTATTATATTTCCAGATCATAATTGTAGATTTACTGCCGTTTTGAGTCTTGGTATATAACGCTCACTTGCCCGCTCTTGTTTCATTCGTATATTTGAAGGATTTGCTCTTTCGTGAGGTATTTGTTGTGTATTCATATGTCGGATAGTTAGATACTAATGAATATATAATGTAGACTATCTAGGAATACTTGTCAAATATTTCACAAATTTTATTATACTATTTTCTCTATTTCCATATACTGCCAGAAACTTTTTATATAATTCACACAGATATTATGATAGCCAGTTCAGAAAAATATGCACGACACTCAAAAGAAGCGGCACTTAAGCCGATTCGTTCCACTGTTATGTTCCAGGGGAAATTCAAAGAAGAACTTCAAAAAATGATGAACAAAGTAGAAAAGGCGATAGAAAAAGAATCAGGGAAACACTATATCGTAGATTCTATTCTCTGAGGAAATAATAATCTCAAAGTTCGAATAGACTATACCGAGAATGGAGTAGAAAGAATCGTAAATTGTATGTTTAAACACCATCATACCGATGAGCGATATGGAAATATCCATATAGAACTCGTGACCACGGGACTTGGTGTGAAGTCCAGTTGTCATATAGTGGGGAAATTTAGTATCCTCGATCATACAACGATTATCGAAAAGGTTTTAAAAGATGTACTGATATGTGTAAGAAGAAGTACATAAATAAAAATTCTTATTTTTAAGGTTATCTAAAGATTCAATCATATTCTCTCTTTATCCGGAAGGATTTACTTTTAACTTTTTACTTTTCTTTTTATGAAAAATTTACAATATACAGGTGCAATTGTTCTTGTAGGAATGGGAATGCTTTCTACTTCAGTTTTCGCTGATAGTGAGAAATCTTCAGAATCTCATAAGAGTTCTAATACTCGAATCGAAGCAACTCATCAGAATGTTGAGACTACTACGATGAAGCCAGAAGTTATGCATACAAATACTACTACAGCAGTAGAAACTGCTCATACTGGAACAGTAAGTACTCCTGAAACTGCTCATACTACAGCAGTAGAAGCTACACAAAGTGGAGCTGTAGAAACTACGCAGACTGGTACTACTGCAACAGTAGACACAACAAATACTGGAACTCTTGCAACACCAGAAGTTACAAGCGTAGCTACTCCAAAAGTTTCTCTTCTTCCTACAAGTCTTAGTACTCTTATCGACGGGAAACTTGGAAATATGGCAGATGATGCTTCACGAGTTACTTGGCTCAGTAATATCAATGATAAAATTGATATCCTTGCAATAAAAGTAACAAGCCAGAAATCAAAAGATATCCTTTCTGAACTCAAAGATCTTCTTACTCAAAAAATTGATACTATCAATGGTGGAGTAACTGCTTCTAGTCTTCTTAATGGACTTCTTCAATAATCTCGAATCGATTTACACAAACATATTTTAATAAAAAAGAACTCTCTGGAGACTGTCCCAAAAATCCCATCGCTCGATGGGATTTTTCTTGTCTTTATATCGAACTTTCGGCTTGTATTATGGAAGAAACGAGTATAATGATCTTGTAATATTCTTCATCTCAAACCATGTTTAAGCCATACGATCAAAAACAGAACTTCCTTCTTCCACCGAGCTTCCAGAACTTTCTCGGAGAATGACACAAAGCCGTTGTTCTTAGTGAGATAATTGATGGACTTGAATTTCGGGAGCTTTTTTCAAGCTATGCGAATACCGAACGCTGAACATCTGCATATCACCCTGTCATGCTCGTGAAGATTCTCTTCTACGGATATATGAACTCTACTTTTTCCAGTAGAAAACTTGCCGACAAGACCCAATCGGATCTCGCATTCATGTTTCTCTCATGAGGCAACAAACCTGACTTCCGAACCATTGCCCGATTTCGCAGAGAGAAATGAGGTTTCCTTACCTCTATATTCGTTCAGATAGTCAGAAAAGCACAAGAACTCGGTATCATCTCATTCAGTGTCGTCAGTATCGATGGAACCAAGGTTTATGCCGATGCCTCCAAAAATAAAAATTCTGACCTGGAAGCGCTTGAGAAACAGATGAAGAAGTTCCTCAAAGAAGCGGATGAAATCGATGCGATGGAGGACGATGAACTCGGAGCAGATGATGACGGAAGTTGAATCCCCGAGGAACTCAAAACAAAGGAGGGGCGAGAGAAAAAACGCAAAGAGATTGAAGAAAAAAAGAAGAAAGTCGAGTCTAAGAAAGAAGCAGTAAAGAAAGAGATTGAGCACAAGGCAAAAGAAGGAATCAAGATGACTCGTATCAACTCCACTGATCCAGACAGCCGACTTGTGCAGATGAAACGAAAGGATTTTGCGAACGGCTACAATCCGCAGATTGCGACCGAGAATCAATTCATTATAGCAACGACGATGAACAATGCCACGAGTGATATACGAGAGCTCATTCCAGTACTCAAAGCCATAGAAGAGAAGTACCAAACAAAACCAAAACAGGTACTCGCTGACAAAGGGTATGCGAGCGAAGAGAACTATGATTACATGGAGAAACAGGACCTCGATGGATACATTCCGCATCCAAAACTTCAGCAGAATCTCAAAGGATGGAAGTATAGCGAGAAAAAAGACGAATACACTGATATCGATGGAAATATTTACACCTTCAAGCAGTATTCCGGAAGCAAAACCAAGAGAGGAAGAGGAAGACCGACTCTTACAGAGCCAACAAAGGAAAGTGATTTCAAATCGAAGGTCTATCAGACGAAAACGAAAGAAGGGAAAAACAAGTTCCTGCAGATGAGTAAAAACTGGATAGACCACTGTAAGTCTCAGGATGAAAAACTTTCCTCCGAGCACGGAAAAGAACTCTACAAGAAACGGTGCTACTCAGTCGAGCCCGTCTTCTGAAACATCAAGCGGAACCTTAAATTCGAGAGGTTCTCTTTACGATGACTCCAATGAGTCACCATTGAATGGAATTTGATAGCAATGGTTCACAATCTGAAGAAAATTATGAGTTTCAGACCAGTATAGATACCCATTGAAGGAAATTGGGAGAAAATCCAATATTTTCGAAAATATTTCTCATATTTCCGTCAAAGAAAAATCCCGAACAGGTTTGTTCGGGATTTTTGGGACAGTCTCTCTGCGGGAGTTCTTTTTTTGTAATATCTATCCAAATTTCTGGGTAATCGAGAGAATGGATTCTTCTTACTTCCTGTGGAACTCGCTTTTATCCAATAAATAAATATAGAAGAGATATACTCAAACAGTCCTCGGTGCGTTCGAGGAATCTATTCTCTAGATTATGAAATCAAAACAGTGCATTAATCTTCTTTTTTCCTCAGAAATCGAAAGAGGAGTTCAAAAATCTTTCTCTCAAAGTTGGCAAATACCGCACTCTCTATAATAAAAGCGGTTTCGGTATTATAATCGATCACACCCACTTTGGATCCATAAATCACTTTGGAGATATTATCTTCGAAGAGATCGAATCCTTTTGGTATAGTAACAATTTCTCGTTCCATAAGCGATCTTTTGGTTTTAGAAAGCTCCTCACTCGTTATAAGCATTCGTTCCAGTTGTTTCTGTTCGCGTAATTCACTCGTTTCTTTACTGAAATAATTGGCACGATCTGTTCCTGAAACTTTCCGAGAGCTATATCGATAGTAAATATCTCATTTTTTCAGAGTGCGGATAACATCATCATGAAGAAAGCGTATTCATTTTTCACCATCCAGAAACTTGAGAATAGGACGCTCAGTATGAGAAGTATGGAGTTCCTCGAGTCATGGAAGTATGGACTCGAAGTTACTTGCCAACATATCGACCATAGATTTCAGATGCTTCGGAGATTCTGCGGTATATGCCTGTCTTTTCCCTATGGGTCCAGACGATACGAGTCCTTGCTCCATAAGGACGGGGAGTACACGATAAATCATCTGACGATGAGAACTTGTTCGTCTGGCAATTTCTGCGATGACCGATGAGCCATGCTCGAGGAGGTCAAGATAGACGCGAGCTTCCAATTCTGAGAGCCCTATTTTTCGGAGAAATGGGGTATAATCCATAAAGTGTCACAGTTATAGGATACTTTTTATATACTCTACTTTCCTTTTATATAAAAGCAAATTATTTTATAATTAAAGATTATTAGACACTTTATGATAATAATTATGACACTTTTTATTTTCATCCTATAATACTCCTGTCTAGACGATTTTATTTCCCATAATCTTTCTCTTTTATGAAAAATATTTCTCAAATACCTCGTCTTATGGATCTCCATTTTCACTCTACCATCTCGGATGGCTGTAAAACTTCTGAGGAAATTATTTCCCTCGCAAAAGAGCGGGGAGTCGGACTCATCGTCAATACTGATCACGATATTGTAAATCGAGAAACAACTCAACTTGCCAAAGAAGCAGGAATAATGAGTTTCGAATGAGTGGAGATTTCTGCCTATGAACCGACCACCGATAAACATTTTCATATCACCTGTTACGCACAAAAGTTCTCTGACCATTTTCATACTATTATGACAGAAACTCGTGAGGGGAGAAAAGTGAAAGTACAAAATCAAATACAATCCCTTCAAGATAATGGTTTTCGCGCAGATTTTCCTGGATTTCTCCAGTACTTTGCAGATCAAGGTATCGCAGATATGAATCTGGCCAATGGACATATTGCAAAATATATTTATTCATCTCCAGAAAACATCGCTTTAGTGAAATATTTGACAGGGAAATCTTTAAACTGGATAGAGTTTCTCTGTGAATTCTTAAAACACGAAGGAAAGTTCGCTCATATCGGAGCACCATTAGTAACAAACTATGAACCAACGGTAGAACTTTGTGTGGAACTTGCCCAGGAAAATAATGCACTTCTCTCGATTGCTCACCCAAATTTTACATTCGTCAAAGGAAGAGAAAATCTGGAATCTCTCATCAAAACATATGCCGAAGCTGGTATTCGCGGGATTGAAATCAATGCAACCGCATCGAGAGAATGGGTTAAAACTATTCTGGAAGTACGAGAAAAATATAATCTGATTCTGACTTCTGGAAGCGATTGTCATTTTGACAACTCAACCGATGGGAAACATGGAGAATTTGGTTCGAGAAATCCTTATCTGAGTGATGCACAGTTTCAAGGAATGGTAGAAAATTTTATAGAAACAGTTTCTCTGTAAACAAAAAACACTCTTTTTAAAAAAGAGTGTTTTTTGTTGAGATTTCAAATGGCGGAGAGAGGGAGATTCGTTTCTCTCCGAGAAAACACCTTGTGATGAAAAGCCAAATCGTTGGCTTTTTTCCTGATGCTCCCGTCTGCGGGATCATCGGTATCACTACGGTTTCGAATCCCCCACTTCAATCTCCGTATAAAAACAAAAATACCCATTTCTGAGTACTTGTTAGTTTTACAATGGCGGAGAGAGGGAGATTCGAACTCCCGGTGGGTTACCCCACACACCCTTTCCAAGGGTGCGCACTAGGCCACTATGCGACCTCTCCAAATATTATACTTTTCTGATATTTTCTGAGTACGCGTATTTATATGGAAAAACGGATTTTTTGCAAATCATATTTATCGGGATTCCTGAGAAAACAAAGTGAGGAGAACTTGATTTTTGACTGAAAAAAAGTAGACTCGTGAAAACATTCAAATCATAACTTATGAATGCGCCGAATCAATTGTAATATTATCCTCATTTTTTAATATCTCTCCTGTGAAAATTGTCTATTTTACGGATACATTTCATCCTATGATCAATGGGATTGTTACAAGCATTACAAGTTATTCTAAAGAGCTCGCGGATCGTGGTCATGAAGTACTCATCGTTGTTCCTGATAATCCATGACTTTCTGAATTTAGTTACCCAGGCATTGAGATACTGAGTGTAAAATGATTTCCTGCATTTTTTTATCCAGATTTTAAGATTACTTTTGCCTTCACTCCGACTCTTGTGAAACGGATTCGTACTTTCAAACCAGATATTATTCATTTTCATACGCAGTTTATACTTGGTTGGCAGGCAATAGTACTCGGGAAGATTTTGAGTATTCCTCGAATCGGAACGTTTCATACTTATATAGCAGATGAAGGATATCTCAAAATTATCGGGATGGAAAATTTTAAAATATTTGGTGAGATTGGTTGGAAATATAATAATTTTTTCTATGAACACTGTGAGCATGTGATTGCACCAAGTATCAATGCAAAGACGGAACTTTCGGAACATGGAATACTAGAAGAAAAGATAGATATCCTTCCAAACCCCGCACCAGTACAGAGTTCTTGAGTACATATATCAACGTCTTTTTTGCCAATTTTTGTTCCCAATTCCATCCTCTATATTGGACGTATTTCTAAAGAAAAAAGTCTGACGGTTTGTCTTGATGCGATCTATGTAATTTCTCGCGAAATTCCTGATGTGCATTTTGTAATTGTCGGAAGTGGACCCGATGAAGAAGAGATAAAACAATATGCAAAAGATCTCGGTATCGAACAAAATATTATTTTCCTCGGAGCGATAGAACACGAAACGCTTATGCAGTCAGATATTTTCCAGAAATCAAAACTTTTTCTGACAGCATCCACGACAGAAACTCAGGGGATTACTCTTTTGGAAGCAATGTCAGAATGACTCCCAACAGTTGGAGTAGAAGCGAAAGGTGTTGGAGAAATTATCGAAGACAATGGATATAAGGCACGCCCCGGGAACTATGGAGAACTCGCACTTTATTGTATAAGAATCCTTAAAGACGATATATTGAGGCAGAAACTTGGCGAGAGGAGTCGAGAAATAGTGAAGAAATATGATATCAAAAAACTCACGAATGATTTAGAAAATATCTATCAACAAACTATAGCAAATGGACTCAGGAAAAAGTAAGAAAAAGAAAATACTTTTCATCTCCGATATCACTTTCGTACATACCATCGGTGGAACGGAGGTAGCAACAGCCCGTTTGCTTAATGGTCTTGCTGAGGATGGTACGTATGAGATTTATCTTTTTTCTGGTGCACCAAAGGACGGAAAAAGAAGTATCAAACCAGATTCACGAATTCATATTACCGAATTTCCACTCTATCCAGCTCCAGGAGGTAAGGGATTTAATAATTTTGTGATTGCTCATCCTTTTCAGGTATCAAAATTGATAAAGAAAATAGCTCCAGATATTATTCATGTTCACAATCCATCGATTTTCTCTCTTATGAGTATTCGAGTTGCTCGAAAATATGGAATTCCTCTCGTGTATACCAACCATATTTTTGCGGAGCATTTTGTTCCATTCGTCAAAACCTGGAAACAAAAGCAATCTCGTAAAATAGTCGATTGGTTTTTCCAGAAATATATGGGATTATTTGATGGCATTGTGTATCCTTCTCAAATACAACGGGAATCCATCCTCTCAAAGTATCACCTCAAAAACACGAGTGTGGTTATCTCGAATGGTTTTTTGCCTTTCGGCGAAGATGCGGAGGGGAAAAAACCAGAATGATGGGAAGGAAAGACTTTGTTTTTTACTGTATCTCGTCTCTCGGTAGAGAAAAATATCCCCATCGTTATCGATGCATTTGAAGAGCTTTGGAAACAATATCCAGAAACGCTTTTGTTGCTTGTGTGAGACGGAGTGGTATATGATGATCTCGTCGAATATGCTCGCACAAAAGATTCGCATCTTTCCATTGTATTTGTCGGAGAAAAGAGGGGAGAAGAACTCGCAAAATATTATAAAATGGGAGACATTTTCATGTCTGTTTCGAGCAAAGAAAGTGAGGGGCTTACTACTTTGGAAGCAATTTCTTTCTGAAAACCAGTCATACTTGCAGATGCACAAGAAAATGCTGCTCGTCAATTTGTGCAAGAAAATGGACTTCTTTTTCTCGATGGTGATTCGAATGACCTTGCTCGGAAAATGGCACAGTATCTTACTAATCCAATTCTCATAGAGACACACGGGAAAAAAAGTCTCCAGATACGAGAAGATTATAGATTTTCTTATTCGCTTGAGAAATATAAAGATTTCTATGAAACATATCTTCTTAAAAAATAATTATGCAGTCCATTATTCCACTGGTTCAGTCATTTCTCACTATTCATCCACATATTGTATATCTGGTGATATTTCTCGGTATATTTTTTGCTGCTACATTCCCATTTGCTTTTTTCTGGTATGGGGAATTTATCTTTATCCCCGCAAGTATCCTCGTAGGATTAGGAATGCTGTCTATCTGGTGGGTACTTATTAGTTCGATTGCGGGAGCATTTTTAGGAGATATGATTAACTACTATCTCGGCTACCGATACGGACGATGATTTTTCCGTCCCAATAATCGTTTCTTGAATCCAGAGATGCTCAAAAAAGGTGAAATATTCTTTGAAAAATATGGAATCTGGTGAGTATTTCTTGCGAAGTTTATCCCATTTATTCCCTGGACGATTTCTTTTCTTGCTGGACTCCATCGGATGAATCTTGTTTTTTTCATAATTGTCGATATTTTCTCCTGAGTAGTAATATTTGGAGGGATTTATGGGATATTATGAGGAGGTATACATTTTATCGGACAGTTGTTGAATCTGATACGGTAGATTTAAGAATCTTCATAGCTATGTTTTAATCTTTTGGATTTATTATTCGCTAAATCCTATTATAAATACTGTTCCATCTCCAGGAACTGAAGTTACTTCTATATTCCATCCTTGAGAATCGGCGATTTTCTTCACAATGGCGAGGCCGAGTCAAGTACCTCACTCAATCTCGACTGTTTCTGTTCTCGATTTCTCTACACGATAAAATCGTTTCCAAATATTTTTGAGTTCATTTTCTTCCATCCCAATTCCTGAATCCTCTATATATATTTTATTCTCCTCAATTTTAATAGTGACACTTCCATTATTTGTATAAGAAATAGCATTTTTTATGAGATTACCAAATACTCGTTCTAAGAAAAAAGGACTCGTTTGGATGGGAAGTTTATTTTCTGATTGAAAGTGAATTTTTATTCATTTTCGTTCAGCGATAGATTGAAAAGAGAATACCAGTGAAGGGAGAAATTCATCGAGTTCAATTTCCGTCTTTTCTTCGTGATTTACATCTCGATCGAGAAAGAGAAGATTATTTATTAATGATTCCATTTTTTCGATAGCCCCATACATCATCACTACTTTTTCTTTTTGATAAGGGGTAATTTCTTTATTCTCCAGAAGTTCTAGGGAAGTTTGAATAATCATCAATGGAGTTCGGAGCTCATGACTGACATCTTGCGAGAATTCTTTTTCTCGTTCAAATGTCTCTCTTATGCGATCAATAAAACCATCGAATGCCTCTGCAAGCATACCAATCTCATCACTATTATATCCCGAACGAATAGACGGATTATCAAGTTTGAGTATATCTATATTATGTACTTCTTTTACAAGTCGTTTAATAGGTTCTAGTGCTTTTGATGAGAAAAGATATCCGATACCAAGAGAAAGAAGGGAGGTAATACACCATATGAGAAAAAGCATATTTTTGAGATCATTTGCATTTTTTTCTGATACTTGTGCATTCATTCCTATTACAATGGAAAGTCCTTTGTAATTTCCAGAATAAAAGCGATAATTCTGTTTCTCTATAGAAGTATAAAAGTGACCGATTTTATCTTTTGGAATTTTTCCGTCGATGGAGGAAGGAGATGCGATGGTATTCCCAGAACCATCAAATACAAAAATCAGAAGCCCGAGATTCGTTGCACTATCAATTTTTTCAAGAGTTTGTTCTTTAAGTTCTACTCCATCTTCCGTATAATCGAGCGTGTCGATACTATTTTTGATATTTTGATACTCGATACCGATGATATTTTCTATATTTTGCTGACTATTTTGTATGAAAAAATAGTAAATAGTCGCACTCAAAACTCCTACAATTGCTGCTAATAATAGAGTAAATTGAAGGGTGAGATGAATTTTAATAGGAATATTTTTTGGAAAATTCATTAGTCTTCATCGGTTATCATATAACCCATAGAATGTATGGTTTTAATAAGTTTCTTCTCGAAATCTTTGTCAACTTTTGAACGAAGGATTTGCATATGTGAGCGAACCACATCGCTCCAGAGTTCTGCATTTCTATCCCAAATATGTTCTTCTATTTCAGGTTTTGAGAGGATATTTCCTTTATTTCGCATAAGGAATTCTAAAAGTTGAAAGAGTTTTTTGGTGAGAGGAATTTCTCTTCCCGCACGGATCACTTTTTTGGTTTTTGTATCGAGAGAAAGATCAGCAATTTGCAGTTCTGTGCCTGTAGAAAGATTGTCATAATTTCGACGAATGAGTGCATTGATTCGAGAGAGAAGTTCTCGGAGAGAAAATGGTTTCACGACATAATCATCTGCTCCAACATCCAGTCCTTCTATTTTTGCATCGAGCGTATCTTTGGCAGTGAGCATAAGAATTGGAGTTCTGATGCCGATTGCTCGAAGTTCCTGACAAATATCCGTCCCTTCTTTATTTGGAAGCATACGGTCAAGGATAATACAGTCATATGATGTAGAGCTTTTTGCTAGTTGGAATCCTTCTAGACCATCATGACTAACATCAACAGAAAAAGTATGTTGTTCTAGAAATTCTCGGATATTTTGAGCTATGTGTTTATTATCTTCGATGATGAGAATGCGCATGAGATGAAAGATGAAATATCAGAGCAATGATATCAAATAAAATTAAAAGACAAATTTAAAAAGAAAATGGAATGTTTCGAGAAAGGTTGCACAGAGAAAAATTACCAGAAGATGTTTTTTGTAAATAGATATGAGTTCATCATCTTCTGATTCGAGATAAAAACTGAAAATAACCCCAAAAAGCGTGGAATATAAAGGGAGAAAAATTCCATTTATATAATCAGTCATAAGAATGGTATCATAAATATTATTCTTATAAAATGAAAAGAATCATCATAAAAATACTACCACAAGAGGTATGAAAAGGACAAAATACAGAGATTTTTCATGCCTTTGTATTTTGATAATATTATTCATAGAGAAGGTGGATTGATAAATAAAAATTACAAAAATCCCCCAGTAGAATCACAAGGGGATTTCTCTCATAATGAGAATGGATTCTATTATTTTGTCTTTACAGGGATTACAGGATGAGGAGTTTTTGCCTTAATAATATTAGAGATTTTTGTATTTTTCTTCATATTCTTTATTGTATGTGTTTTGACTTTTTTCACTGCTGTTGTTGTAGATGTTTCAGTACTAGGACTTATTGTTGTTTTTAGTTTAGTAGTACTAGGAACTTTCGTTTTAGTAGTACGAGAAGTTTTTGCATTTTTCTTCGTATTCTTTAGTGTAGGTGTTTTTACTTTTTTCACTGCTGTTGTAGATGTAGTAGGAGTTACTGGAGATGTAACCTTTGTAGATGTAGCAGGAGTCATCTTCTTACCCTTTACTACCTGTATTTTCTCCTTCTGAACCGTTGTTGGTTTTGGAGTAGGGGTAGTATTAGTAGCTGCAAAAGCAGAAGATGTAAGTGCTACGATAAGTGCAGCAGAAACGAATATTTTACTTGTTTTCATAATAAAAAAGAAAAGATATAAAGATAGAAAATCCCCGAAGAGACATGGGTATTATATCGATACCTCGTCGTTTTTTTGTCAAAACAAGGGAGTTTTTTTGTAGAAAAATACACTTTGAAAGAATTATTTTTGGAGATTTCTTCCTTTAAGAAAACACCTGAAGTTTATTATAAACTTCAGGTGTTTTCTCTGCATAATATGGGTAAATAGAAATAAAGATGAAAGAGAGATTTTATTGGAGAATCTGGTTGAGGATAGAAGCATCTACCCCGACATTATTAATAATATCGATTTTCTGATTCAGGAGATCTTTGAGGGCATTAAGAATATCTTTTGATTTCTGACTCGTTACTTTTGTAGCAAGTACATCGATTTTCTGATTTACTCCGTTAAGCCAAGTCAATTTGAGATCATTTGTTGAAAGACTCGCAAGTTTTGTATCAATAGCAGTGTAAATACTTGCGGGTAATAGAGGAGACTTGGCTGGAGTATTTATTATTCCACGATTCATAGTATTTGGTCTCATGATACTTCCGCTATGTGTGTCTTCCTTTACCTGATCGATAAAATATCCAAGTCCTATTCCAAATCCCATTTTACTATTTGTAGCCTGTGTTTGAATCTGTGTCACAGTCGCTGTATCTGTCGAAGTAATCACAGACTGTAATCCATTACTCAAGAGTGTTCGTGTTATGGAAATAGTGGAATTTGATGATTGCATCTGATTATGTCATGTATTATAGATATTTTGTAAATAAGAGAGTGCACCAGAATTACTGGTCGTCTCTGTTATCTGTACTCCATTGGACAGATTTGTAACCGTTCTTGTGATATTGGCTTCAAAATTTGCCATGACTTCAGAATTTACACGTGATCATCGATTTTCACTTTCACGCAGTGGCATATCGGCAAATGTCAATCCAGTACTTGCAACTGCTCATAATCCTATGAGTGTTAGAGTGGTCTTTTTAATATTTTTCATAATAGAGAAAATTAATAAGTAGAAATATCTTGCATAAGAAAATAAAATTCCTGAAGAATATATTTACCAAGACATATTTGGTGGTTAGAAAATATAGATACATGCAAAATGCCCAGTTACTATATGCATATAGTGTCAAGATGATGTAAAAATAATATGTAATTTTTGGGAATAAATATTTCTTTGTACTTTTATATAAACACCAAAAAACTTCCGAATCATTCGGAAGTTTTTTCTTAAGTTTAGATTCCATATCTACACACCATATTTTGCATTTTCTCCAAGTTTCTCTGTAATTCGGAGGAGTCGATTGTACTTCGCGATTCGGTCAGTTCGAGAGAGTGAACCAGTTTTGATGTATCCAGTATTGAGAGCAACCGCAAGGTCTGCGATGAAAGTATCTTCTGTTTCTCCAGATCGGTGAGAGATGATGGATTTCATCCCATTTTTACTTGCCATCTCCACAGAATCAATCGTTTCAGAAACCGTTCCAATCTGATTCAACTTTATGAGAATAGAATTTCCGAGTCCTTGATCAATTCCCATCTGAAGGCGTTTGATATTGGTAACAAAGAGATCATCTCCTACGAGCATAACTTGGTCTCCAAGTCGCTCTGTGAGGAGTTTCCATCCAGCAAAATCATCTTCTGCCATACCATCCTCGATCGAGATAATCGGATAATTTGCCACCATATCTGCATAGAAATCTACGAGCTCACTCGATGAAAGACTTTTTCCTTCTCCGGTGAGAACATATTTTCCTTCTTTGTAGAACTCAGAAGACGCACAATCGAGAGCAAGTTTGATTTGAGTAGTTGTATATCCTGCTTTCTCAATCGCCTCTACGATGAGAGCGAGAGCTTCACTATTGGATCCGAGATTTGGTGCATATCCACCCTCATCTCCGACAGAAGTAGAAAGTCCACGAGCCGAGAGAATTTTTTTCAAAGTATGGAATACTTCTGCGCCCATTCGAAGAGCTTCTGGGAAATTCGCTGCCCCCACAGGAACGATCATAAATTCTTGGATATCTACTGTATTGTCTGCGTGAGAACCACCATTGACGATATTCATCATAGGGAATGGAAGGGTATTTCCCTGACCTTCACCGATATATTCATAGAGTTCTTTCCCAGCAGCAAGCGAGAGTGCATGAACAAATGCCATAGAAACTCCGAGAATCGCATTGGCTCCGAGTACAGATTTGTTAGGAGTTCCATCGAGAGCTATTAGTGCAGCATCGAGATCTCGGTAGGAATTGAAACTTTTTCCAACAAAAGCATTGGCAATAGTAACATTCACATTATGAACGGCTTTGAGAACTCCTTTCCCGAGATAACGAGCTTTGTCCCCATCTCGAAGTTCGAGTGCTTCATGGATTCCAGTCGAAGCTCCTGATGGAACGATTGCGTGACCAGTTTGCCCAGATGCGAGAGTGAGTTCTACTTCGATAGTAGGATTTCCGCGAGAATCAAGAACTTCACGAGCGTGTATAGATTGTATAGTAGACATAAGAAAATGATGATAAAAAATTAAAAATATGTTTAAAGAAATATGCTTATCAGATGAATTTGTATTTTATTTCTCCTTTTGTTCGAAAACTCAACCATCCGCTACAGCGGATTGGGATTCAAGCAGTTCTCACTTCATTTCGAAATAAAATACAAATTCATCTTTCTTTTCTCTTCGAAAAACTTAGCCTCACGGTTGGATGAGGGAAATACCTGACATCTCTTCTGGTTTCGGGAGCTCCATACATTCCAGAATAGTTGGTGCTATATCGGCAAGTCCTCAGGATGGACGAATAGGAAGTGTAGTGCCAGCACGGATATGCCAGAATGGAACGAGATTACAAGTATGAGCAGTCATCGGTTCACTAGAAGTTCCCATATCCTCGGTATTTCCGTGATCAGCAGTTATGAGGAGATCACGATCGTGAACATGACAGTATTCTATGAGAGATTTTACCACCGTATCAAGCGTTTCTACTGATTGAATGGCAGCAGACATATTTCCCGTATGCCCCACCATATCACCATTTGCGAAGTTTATCACGACAAATGGAAATCCTGATTCATTGGTTTCAAATGCTGCCAATATTTCCTCCGCAGACATCGCAGGATCGAGGTCATAGGTCGCAACTTTATGCGAAGGGATCAAAATATCGGTTTCTCATTCAAACGGTGTTCCGCGTCAGCCATTGAAGAACTTCGTTACATGAGCAAACTTTTCGGTTTCAGCAATATGAAGCTGAGGAATGTGATTTTGTTCCAGAATCTCTCCGAGAATATTAGTTGGTTTCTTATCTTCTATAAAAACCGTTCCGCGAAACTCTGGATAGTACCGAGTCATCGTCGCAAATTCGAGATTCTGAATATATTTTCGTTCAAATCCTACGAAATCTGTGTCGGTAAAAATTCTCGCAAGTTGCTTAGCTCGGTCTGAACGGAAATTTAAAAGCACTATCACTTCATTGTCTTCGATCGGATCTCGTATCTCAAATGAGACTGGTTTCAAAAATTCATCGGTTATTCCATCAACATAATTTGTCTGAATCCAGTCGAGGGGATTTTCGTGACTCGGAGGAGTATTTCCCATAATGACATCATACGCCTTTTGATTCCTATCCCAGTTTGTATCACGATCCATCGCATAATATCGACCACTCATACTGGCGATTTTTATATTTTTTCTCTCATTTATTTTTTCGAGAAAATCTTCTAAATATCCGAGAAAAGAAGTCGGTGCGGTATCTCGACCATCAGCGAAGAGATGGAGATTTATGGAAATATGCGCAGGGAGAATCTTGATAAATTCGAGCAAATGATTGGTATGAGCATGTACTCCACCAGGTCCGAGAAGCCCCATCAAGTGAATTCGTCCATTTTCTTTCGCACGCTTCAAAATAGTTTCATAAGCAGGAAGTTTCTCAAATTTCTTGGTCTCGAAAAGTTCATCGATTCGGACGATACTCTGAGCAAGAATCTGTCCACTTCCGATGGTGAGGTGTCCGATTTCAGAATTCCCCATCTGCCCTTCGGTTACTCCGACAGCGAGTCCAGAAGCTCCAAGTTTTGAATGAGGTTCAGAAAAAAGTTTCCGAAAAGTTGGAGTATTTGCTTGGAAAATAGCATTTTTTTCAGGAGTTTCGGTATTGATTCCGAATCCATCAAGGATGATGAGGGTAGTTTTTCTCATGAGAACTTTTTAAAATTAAGAGAGCATTTTAGAGGAATTTTATTTTTTGCAAATTTAAAAGATTTTTCTCTTACTCTACTTGTTTTTTTCTCTCTTCTCCATACAATGCTCGAAAATTACTGTATTATCTTTTCTTAAAACTTTATGCAACACCGACTCATAGCCACCTCTATCCCATATATGAATGCTGGTCCACATATAGGATTTGCGATGGAACTCACTATTACCGATATCCTCGTTCGATATAACCGAGCAGCTGGAAATGATACTTTTTTCCTCACGGGAGCCGATGAGCATGGTTCCAAAATTTATAACAAAGCAAAAGAGCTTGGGAAAACGACCATCGAAATGCTCGATGAACATGTGGCTCTTTTTCAGACACTGGAAGCCTCTCTTTTAGCTATTCCAAATGACTTTATTCGAACCACTGATCAGGTTCGACACTGGCCAACCGCTCAATCGATTTGGCAGAAACTTGCTGCGAAAGGCGATATTTACAAGAAAAAATACTCAGGATTGTATTGTGAAGGGTGTGAAGTATTTATGCCAGAAAAGGAACTTGATGCAGAAGGAAATTGTCCAACGCATCATAAAAAACCATTACTTTTGGAAGAGGAGAATTATTTCTTCGCACTTTCAAAATATGAGAAACAACTCATAGAACTTATTACCTCTGACACGATAAAAATCACTCCAGAATTTCGGAAGAATGAGATTCTTTCATTTCTCTCGGAAGGACTCAATGATGTGAGTTTTTCTCGAAGTGCTGACAAAATGCCGTGGGGGATTCCGGTTCCTGGTGATGAAACTCAAGTGATGTATGTTTGGTGTGATGCACTTACGAATTACCTTTCCTGAATCGGATATAGTTTCGATCAGGAGAAATTTAATCGGTATTATCCGACCTATCTCCATGTGATTGGGAAAGATATTTCCCGTTTCCATGCGATTATCTATATGGCGATGCTTTTATCAGCCGATATGGAGACTTCCCAGAATATTCTCGTACATGGTTTTGTGACTGCAAATGGGGAAAAGATGAGTAAATCCCTCGGAAATGTGGTTGTTCCAGAAGATGTTATAAATATCTATGGAGCGGATGCACTTCGGTATTTTATCACCGTTGGTGGTGGGGGAGTCGGGGAAGATATCGACTATACTGCAACCGGGTTTCATAACCTCTACAATAGTGGTCTCGTAAATGGACTGGGAAATATCGCGAATCGCACGAGTACACTTTTTTGTAAATATTATCCTACAGGAGTGAGTACGGATGGTTTCATCCTCGATGAAGGAATTGGTGCGGTTATTACCTCGGCATACAGTCTCTATACGGAGGCATTAGAAGCGTTCGATCTTCGCTCTGGATATACTTCCGTTAGTACTCTTATAGACTTGGCAAATAAGTATTTCGATGAAGAAAAACCATGGACTATCAAAGATAATCCAGAAAAACTTCGAGATATTCTCCTGAATTTGGTGGAGATTTTGTATCACATCAATTTCTTTATCTCGCCGTATCTCCCAACAACCGCAGAAAAGATGCGAGATATATTCTCCCTAACCGAATCCAAACTTTTCCCATTTACTCTTGATGCGGATTTCCGACTGACCCGAGAAAATAAAGATATCACACTTCTGACCGTTCCCCTCTTGTTTGAGAAGATTTAATTTAAAAAGAAGTATCGTACGATACTTCTTTTTAAATTCTTTTTTACTTCAACATCAAAAGTTCCAATCGAATGAGCGTGAGTGCCATATAAACAGCACTTGGTTTTTTTGCGAGACTCTTATCGAGAGGTCCAGATACACTGAGCTTATAGAGCATGACGTCTAATTTCCCGATAATAGTATCGGTCATGGCATCAGCCGCTACGGGATCAAGAGTTGCAATTTTTGCTTTGTATCGAGAGATAATCGTATCGATTTGAGTTCTATTATTTGTCCCGAGTCGATATTGGACATCTTCTCGAAAGAGCTGATCATTTCTGCTTAGATTATTGATATTTCCTGTACTGTATGCAGAAACTGTAGACAGTTGAATTCCTACGAGAGATGAGAATAGTATCATACTTATGACGAGTATTTTTTTCATAAAGAGAAAGATAAAAATATAAAAGTATGTTTCGTATAGAGAAGAGTATATGTGCTTTCGGAATTTATCAAATTATTTATAGTATACTTTCCCATCTCTTATATTTTTCAAAAAATAGATATTTGTGTAAAACTATGAAAAATCTTTTGCAAAGGGAGATATTTTCCGTATACTTCCTGAGTTTACAAGTTTTATAATGTATCTTTCTTTCTATGAAACGTCTGGATTCACAACAGAAGAAGATTCTTTCTTTCCTCGAATTTGGAGGAGGGGAATCGTATACTCTTATGGATATTGGTGAAAGCGTCGGAATTGATCATCCACAAAAAGTACAAAATAAGATTAATCAACTCGAAAATGCTGGGTATGTAACCAAGACTTCATCGGGTATATATCGCGTATTGAAACATTACGACGAAGGAAATCAGCTCTGTATCCCATTTTTTGGTTTTGCTCAGTGTGGTCATGCCGGGAAGACTATTCTCGAAGATGAATACCCACGCAAGAAGATTCCTATCGATCCAGAGTATGTTGATGCGCACGATATCGCAAATTATTTTATTACCAAGGCAAAAGGGGATTCTATGGAACCATTTATCCATAGCGGAGATTTAGTTCTTATCAAGATTCAGTCTGGATACCACGCGGAAGATATGGTCTTAATAGTACAAAATCAGCAATCCAAGATTAAACGAATCAAAGCTGTTGGAGATCAACGATTCCTTCTTTCTCTTAATAAAGCACACAAAGATTTGGAACTTACCGAGTTCGACGAGACTCATATTGTCGGGGTTGTGAAACATATATTGCCAGAAAATATCGAAGTGGAATAAACATTCCTTCCCTTGATTTTTTTCATTTTTCCATATACTCATATCCACGGGGATGATATAGTATTCTACTTGGAGAATTCGTCATACTTTGTACCGCTATCCGGGAGGTGCTTATAACTTCCGCAATCAATAATAAGCAACACAACTGCTAACACTCGTGTTGCTAAAGGTCTTGTAGCTTTCAAGAAAGCTCTTGCTCCTTCTTTTGCTCCAGCTTACGCTGCGTAATCGAAAATGTAGCCTCTCCTTCGGGACTGAGTGCCGGCTGGCCTGCTACAAATCTGAGAATGTATCTATCTAGTACACCTCTTATATCCATAGATCTCTCCTCCCTGAACTCCTGATACTTTTGGACAGAGAACGAGTAGTATATCCAGTCGTATCCTCGGGAATATTTTGATTCTATTTCAGTTCCCGAGTATCTAAAAGAATCTATGATAGTAGACGTCAAGGGTGACCTCCAAGGACATGGGGGCGGTTCCCATCATCTCCACCATAAAATTTATATTTGTAAATAGAAAAATTTCTCTATTAAACCAAAAAGGGGATAGAGAGATTTTTCTTATGTGCGGTATCTATAGAAGTTCATTCATTGTTCGGGATTTTTTATGTTTGAAATTTGATTGATTATACATAAAAAAAACGGTTGCATCTAAAGATGCAGCTCGTCTTATAAGTCCTACTCATGAAGGTCCACCAGTTCGATTCCAATCATAGGAGTCAATGTTTCTATAGTAGATAAACGCCAGTTTTTAGCTGGTGTTTATTGATTTTGTATTTCGGTTTAGGTTACATAATAATGTGAATCTACCCTCGATTCTAAATGCAAGTGCAAAATGTAAGAAAAGTTCAATAGAAGAAAATATATAAAAGGAATTATTTAATTGGCAGATAAGGGAAAGTGTTCATTGAAGACCTGTAAAGCTGTTTTGTATCCGAGTATCCTTCGGGGTCTGTTGTTGATAATATCTACCACTTGTTGAATTTGTGCCTCTGTGATATTGTCGAAATTCGTTCCCTTAGGGAAGTATCTTCGAATCATTCCGTTCGCATTTTCGTTACCTCCTCGTTCCCAAGAATGATAAGGTTGAGCGAAATAGATGAACATCTTCATTGTTTCGGTAAATTCCCCATGTTTAGTAAACTCGCATCCATTATCAAGCGTTGAAGTTTTTCTGAGTATTGCTGGTAAAGGACTAAAGAGTGTTATCATTGCTTGTTTCGTGTATTCTGCTGTTTTTCTTGGAATCTTTTTTACCATGAGGAATCGACTCTTTCTTTCTAGTTCTGTATGGAGAGCTGATCATATTCCTACTCAAACAATACTGTCTCATTCCCAGTGTCCGATCGTTTCTCGATCTTCCACTTCTTTTGATCTCAAGGAGATATCTATTCTGTTTGGAATGAGTGTACGTCTGGTTTTTCTTCCAGAATGTTTCCGTCGTTTTCGATGAGACCGAAGAAGATATTCTTTAAGTTTCAACTCTTCTCACTTTTTTGTGTATACGAATGAGTAGATTGTTTCCTGACATATTCGCATACTTGGGTCATTCGGATATTCCAATTTTAACATTCAGGCAATAATATCAGGACTCCATCGCTCCGGTGAGAGTAGTTTCTCGATAACATACTCAAATACTCTTGGGTTCTTGAGTGGAGCTCTCCATCCTGCTTGGCTTTTACGAGAGAGATACTTCATATCCGCTCGTCCAGGACGATAGACATAATCTTCTTTTTGTTTTTCTTTGAGACCATTCTTCGCTTTGGGATATACCGTACTATTTCGGGCAATCTCCCGAGTAATAGAAGACGGTGATCTACCAAGTTCCTTGGCTATCCTAAAAGGATTTACTCATTCAGAAATACGATCTCCAATAATTTCTCTTTCTTCTAGGGAAAAGTGTGTATACTGTTTCATAGGAACGGTTGATAGTGGGTAAGCACTTCTATCATACTGTTCCTTTTGAATTTTGCACTTCGATTTAGATTATACGTATTTTATATTTATATTTTATATTTGACATTCCCACTCCTTTATATATTATCACAACCAATCCAAGTTTGTTGTCAAATCCAGAAATATTTGGTGTTTGTCAAAAGAATGGATTCTTGCTCGTTAACTATCTCATAGGAGAAATAAGTCATGGAAATTATCATGAAAGTGTTGTCGTGGTGGTGGGTAATTCCCATAATATTGATGTTGGCCGGGTGGAAGATCTTTCTACAGTTGCTCGGCGTGCGAATCGTTCCCGAAGACAAAATTGGCCAGGTAATCAAGAAGTTCACGCTTTCGGGCAAAAAGCTTCCTGATGGCAGATTCATCGCCCTCAACGGCGAGGCCGGCTATCAAGCCGACCTCCTCGCTCCCGGCGGTCTGTATTTCGGTCTTTGGCCGTGGCAATATGAAGTCAAATACATCGACTTCGAAGTCATTGAGGAAGGCATGATTGGCATCGTGGAAGCTATCGACGGCAAAAATCGCCCCGATGGCCGTATCATCGCTCAGGTGGTTGATTGTGATTCATTCCAAAACGCTCGCGCGTTTTTGGAAGGCGGTGGCCAACGTGGTCCGCAAGGGGGAATTCTGTCCCAAGGAAAGTGGCGTATCAACAAGCTGCTCTTCAAGGTAACCCCTGTACAGATTACGAAAGTGGAAAAAGGACTTATCGGCATCGTGGAAGCCATCGATGGCGTTCCGCTCTCGGGCGGTCGCGTGGTAGCCAAGCAGGTCGAGTGCGACACCTTTCAGAACGCGAAAGCGTTCATGGATAATGGTGGCGAACGCGGTCCGCAGATGTCGGTGATTCCTGAAGGGAGCTATCAAATCAATCCGCTCCTCTTCAAGGTGAATTATTCCAAGCTGGCTGTGATTCCGGAAGGAAAAATCGGCGTCGTGGAAGCCCGGGATGGCAAACCGTTGAGTGGGGGGCGAATCATCGCAAAGACTGTCGAATGCAACTCGTTCCAAGATGCGAAAGCGTTCATGGATAATGGTGGCGAACGCGGTCCGCAGATGTTGGTGATCCCGCAAGGGAATTACCGGATTAACCCCTTTATGTTCAATGTGGTGCTTGAAGATGTCATGGATATCCCTGATAACAAGGTGGGGGTCGTCACGACTCGTGAAGGCAAGTCGCTCACAACCGGTGAAATCGCCGGTGATGAGATCGAAGGGCACAATCTGTTCCAGAATCCTCAAGCTTTCGTCGATGGTGGCGGAACCAAGGGTCTTCAGGTACAGGTGCTCCTCGCGGGACGCTACTTCATTAACCCGCGTTTTGCTACTGTCGAGATCGTCGACATGTTCGAAGTTCCTATTGCAAGCGTCGGCGTTGTCGTTGCTTTCGTGGGGAAAGAAGGACATGATGTCACTGGTGATGCCTTCAAACATGGTAATCTGGTGGGCAAGGGGGAAAAGGGTGTCTGGGTCAATGTACTTGATCCGGGCAAATATGCTATCAACCCTTACACCCACAAGGTGCGCAATGTTCCGACAGCCAATGTCGTGCTCAACTGGGCGACCGGCAAGAACGAGTCCCATAAGCTCGATGCCAATTTGTCGACCATTACGGTGCGTTCATCGGACGGCTTCACGTTCAATCTCGACGTCAGCCAGATCATCCACATCCCGCGGAACGATGCCCCCAAGGTTATCGCCCGTTTTGGGAGCATGGAAGCCCTGGTCACGCAAGTGCTGGAACCCATGATCGGCAATTACTTCCGTAATGCCGCCCAGGGGTCCGATGTCATCGAGTTCCTGATTCACCGTTCTGAACGGCAGGCAGAAGCCAAAGCGGCCATTTCCGCAGCGCTTTCCGAATACAACGTCGGCGCCGTGGAAACCCTGATTGGCGACATCACCCCGCCGCCTGAACTGATGAAAACCCTCACCGATCGCAAGATCGCGGAACAGGAGAAGATGACGTACGAGGTTCAGAAGGATGCTCAGACGAACCGGCAAGCCCTGGAACAGGCAACCGCTCTGGCCGATACTCAGCCGGAAGTGGTCGCTGCCGAACGAAAAGGGGCTATCGCCAAGTTTGAAGCCAATGCCGCAGTTGAGCGGGCAAACGGCGAAGGGCAGGCAAGGGTGATCAATGCCAAGGCGCAAGCTGAAGCTACGGTTGCCAATGCCAAAGCTGAGGCCGAAGCTACAACAGTGAAAGGCCAGGCTGAAGCGACGGTTATCGAGACTATCGGCAAAGCGGAAGCAAGCAAAACCCTCGCAATCGGTGAAGCGGAAGCAAAAGTCACCCAGCAGAAGATTGAGTCGATGGAAGCTGGAAACTATGCGACAGTCCGAGTGGCCGAAGCATTGGCTGGTTCTGGCATGAAACTTGTGCCGGATATCATCGCTGGCGGGGATTCCGGAAATAACGGAGGCCTCGTCAGCGTCTTGCTTGGCAACCTGGTCCATGATGCCATGAAAAAGGGCGAAACGGCTGCGAAACCTGCAGTTTAACGCTCTCTCCTGTGAAATAGCTACAAATCAGCAATACTTTAGCCCCCCATGCTTCGGCAAGGGGGGCTTTTTTAAGTAGAACTGATGTATATAAACTATATTTTCACTGAAATTATAGTTTATATGTATTTCTGTGTGGATTATCAATTCCTCCGATACAATCCAAACTCTCCATAGTCCATCTCGAACAATCCTTCAACATCGTACTCTGGGTTCTCTGCCAGAAAAGTTCGCAACTTGGTCATAGTGCTCCACCAGTTCGATTCCCACCACAGGAGCCAATGACTTCTGAATAAAATAAACGCCAGTTTTTATAACTGGCGTTTATCTATTTTGTACTTCGGCTTGTAATAGGGAATTCATATAGAGCCAATCAAGAGAAAAATACGATTGTAAGAAAAAAGTTTGATATTTCCTGAAAAAAAATACACTTAGGACTGCATAAGAGATCTTCTGCGATATAATTAAAACTTAATGTATTCCAATTTATAAGTTATCTTATAACTTTCCTACCATGATTGTTCTTGACATCGAAACTTCCAGTACTGATCCGTACAAAGGAAGTATTTTAAGTATTTGAGCTGTTGAACTTGAAAATCCGAAAAACACCTTTTATGGAGAGTCGAGAGTTGAAAATAACGCCGAAGTGCAGGACTGAGCGCTTGAAGTGAACGGATTTACCCGAAAACAGATCGCTGATCCAGAAAAGCAATCTGTTCATGAACTGCTCGTAAAATTCATAGCATGGTATGAAACAATCGAAGAAAGGACTGTCTGAGGTCATAACGTCGGTTATTTCGATCTCCGGTTCATTGAAGTTGCCTGCACTCGGTACAACCTTGGAACTTTTGGACTCACAAATGGAAATTATCGATCTATCGATCTCCATACTCTTGGATATAGTGAATTCATCCGGAGAGGTATGGATATCCCAACGAAAAATGGTCTATCAAGCCTAAGCATGGACAGTGTGCTCGCCCTCGCTGGTTTATATCCCGAACCAAAGCCACACAATGCTTTGAATGGAGCTAGGTTGGAAGCAGAGGCAATAGGTCGAATACTTCATTCGCAAAATTCCTATTCGCAAGAGTTTGAAATGTGCCGTGACTTGCATACGAAACAGTGAGGGTGTAATTGGGGAAAATGCGATTCTTGCGGAGCAATCCCTCTCCTTCATAAAATGAAAACAGGAAAAGTGATAGAGAGTGCAAATGATATTCGAACTTTGAAAGACTCGATTTTTAAGAATAAAAAAAATTCGTTATACAAAAAGCAATAGTTCAAAAAATACTCAAACAAAACGGAAAATTAAGCTGACTTCTAGGATTCCAATGAAATGTTCCATGAAGTTTGTTGCGTTTCGGTTTAGAATTTAAGTTAATAAATTTGTTAATACTTTTTTATATATAAATCGTTGATTTAGTATTGAGTCTATTAAGAATACTCATTATTGTAATACCTTACATATGCAAATAACTAATTTATTCCCATATTTCGACGAATTACAAAAAGTTTATGGAGATTCCAATTTGGATGCAATTTACGGTTGTGGAGAAATACATAATCCTGATATTTGCTTCGTTTTTATGAACCCCACTTCCAGAAATGTGGCTACAAATAAAGATTGGAAAGGGCTAAAAGCCCC
The DNA here is from genome assembly GCA_963751115.1 of uncultured Candidatus Altimarinota bacterium. GTDB lineage: Bacteria > Patescibacteriota > Gracilibacteria > BD1-5 > UBA2023 > UBA1545. The sequence goes on along the minus strand of CAVVTN010000005.1, from coordinate 137,258 downwards.
GTGGATTTGAACAAAAAATGTATGGCGCATGTTTTATCAGTTAGGATTTATTGACAATAATTATTTTGAAGAAATCAGTCAAAAGAAGCCAGAAGAATGGGATTATGATTTCGCCGAAGAAGTGTACCAGAGTGTGGCGAAGAAATCGTTATACATAACAAATCTTTCCAAAGCAACTCAGACAGACGCCAAGTCTTTGAAAGATGATACTTTTCGTGCCTATCTAAGACTTTTTCAAAAAGAAATTTCATACATACAACCAAAATTGATAGTTACTTTTGGTAATCAGGTAAGTTCCGTATTTCTATGAAAAACTATCAAGGTTTCTGATTATCGGAAGCGAAGTGAACTTATTACAATAGATGGAAGGCAATATCAAGTTTTTCCGATTTACTACCCAGTGGGGCAATGAATGCCTAATATAACAAAAGCGAAAGAAGATATCGATTGGATATATAAGAATGTAGTTTCTGTAATTTAATACTACCTTCTTCTATACAACCCAAATTCTCCATACTCCAATTCAAATAATTCCTCAACATCGTATTCCGGGTTCTCTGCCATAAAAGTTCGCGAGCTTCATTATAGTGCTCCACCATTTTATACGTAAAAGCCCCATTTTTATGGGGTTTTATAGTGTAAAAAAGATAGAATGGCGGGGAACCGCCCCGAAGCGTTAAGATTACTGATTGAGCTATGCTCGGTCCGTAATCTTATGAAATGATTTTGTTGTCAAAGAAAAAGTAGAAATGTCGTGTTGAGTAATATAGATTTATAATCTTGGTAATGTTGGAGCAAGTTTCAATTTCTCATAGGATCGTTCTCTTTGATGTTTAGATATCTCTCTGTATGTTACCTCTATTCATCGGTAGTACACATGAATAGTTCCATCTAGCCATTCTTCCACCCGTACTTTAGATTGTTTGAGGAGGGTAGTTCATTTGGAGAAATAGAGTTGCCAGTATTTGTTTCGATATCGAACCGTATAATCATTCTGTATCTTTCTTTCATCATGAATCGAGAACAGAGAGGAAAGGAAATGTCAGTTATTTTCTGTATCTTTTTCTTTTGGAGAGAGTGGAGTATGGAGATTTCCTTTGGGGTTTTTTGCTACTTTTCCAAACTTCTTGTTAAAGTTCGGAATGAATATTTCTTTTAGATATACATTCGCTTCTTGTACAGTACATATGTTTGCAAACCGAAGTTCTTTTACGAGACGATCCTGAAGGGTACTATTCATACGTTCCACTCTTCCTTTTGCCTGAGGTGAATTAGCAAAGATGAGCGATATACCAAGCTCTTTTGCAACTCTTCCAAACTGAGTTACAACATCCGAAGTGTCTGTTGCTGTTGGATAGTTCACCTTGTAGGTTGCAAATTTATCGAGATACAGAGAGTATGGTTTTCAGAGAAGTGGATTCTCGCAATATTCTTTCATGAATGGAAATATACACTCGATTCACTCATTTTTAGTCAGTTCTGCTTTAGTAATTTCACTGGTTGCATCATCGGTTGCAAGAAGAAGACAACAAGTGTTCGGTTTACCATTTACATCAACACCGTCTCTTCATTCAAGCCAAGCATGGTAACTACCATCAAATTGGATCATTTCTCATTTCGTTTCTTTTGGTTCTCGCCACTTTCTGTGTACTTCTCCGACTGTTCTTTTCTTTCTAGGTTTCCAAAGTTTCCAGAGTGTCATCTTTATACGAAGTGTTGCAACCGTGCAGTTGCTGTTCTCGAAAATCTCTTTATGATCTTTTTTTAATTGTTCCAAAGTGAACGTTGGTCAGCATCACTGATATCTTACATCAGCTTTGATGATCTCATGGATGGACTCGTAGAGAGTCTCTCTTTTCAGAGGAGAGCTGTAGTTGGAAGACTTATTGCGGAGTCCATGAATCATTCAGGTGACTCATTCTTTACGAAAACTTTGTTTGAGTCGTTGTATCTTACGTATTCCTAAATCTAATTTTTTAGATGCTGTTTCTTCTGAAATTCTTTTCTCTACTGCTTGAGAGATAATATTATGTCTTTGTACTTCTTTTACTGTCATGTGGAGGAGTTGATTATGTTGTATATTAGATTGTAGAATTTCAGATGTTTCTATATGGGTATTAATAGTATTCATATGGTATATGAGATAATGATAAGGAATTCCTTATCATTATCTCATACTTTCCATGCTCTCTTTTCCAAAAACACGACATTTCTACTTTTTCTTTACACGACATTTTAACTTTTTCTTCTACATTGAAATGATTTTGTTTACAAATTTTTCTTTTTAGATATATTACTTGGGATAATATTTTCTCATTCATTTTCCTCTCAAACATGCAACAAAACAACCGAACTGACGAAATACTTCATGGAGTGACGCTCTCTATGATTCTGGATTTTTTGATCGAGGAATATGGTTTCGAGGAACTGAGTCAACTGATCCGAATCAACTGTTTCAAAAGTCACCCGAGTAAAGAGTCGAGTCTGAAATTCTTGAGAAAAACCGAATGGGCTCGTCTGCAGGTACAATGACTGTATGTGAGAACGATGCTAGAGAAAAGATAAGAAAAAATCTGTACCTCATAAGTGCAGATTTTTTTGATATGGGGTTTACATAATAATGGAGATCTCATTTTCTTGTCAATTTAAAATAGAAATGTCGTAAGCTTTTTAAAAGTAGAAATGTCGTGTTTTAGATTTGAAGCGAGAGACAAGAAGAATTCGATAAAGCAGTTTTTGGCATATTCGCAAGTCTTCAGTGTTCTTTGTGATAGAGTTGTCTATTCCTGCTTCGCATATGTCGTACCTCATCTTCCTTAGTTTTCTCATTAAGTTTCCGGACAATATCTTCTTGTTTCAAACTCTCTTGTTCTCGAAGGAATTGCTCTTTCATTACTTTTTCATCTTCTCCCGCAACCGGAGGAAGTGGAAGAACACAAGACTGTGGTAGAATACCATTCATATCAATTTCTTTCGAGAGTATATATCTTTTGTTTTTGTTGCATATATGGATACTTCCATCCATATGTTTTTCAACCGTGACCTGTTCTTTTTTGTAGACCATTGATCATCCTGATTTATCTCGGTAGAGCTGAATGATTTTTGTTTCAAAACGGATAGTATAATCATTCATGACTTTTCGTATCTTCTGTATAGAAAATATCCGAAATAGTCATTCTTTCTCATCGTCCCGAAGAGGAATGTGAAGATCAGAACTTCCTCTTGCCTCGACTCGGAACTTCTTATTAAAGGCTGGAAGAAAAACTTCTTTTAAGAAAATATTCGCCTCAGGAATGGTTGAAATATTTGCTTCCCGAAGTTCTTTTACAAGACGATCTTGAAGAGTCCCATTCATACGTTCCACTCTTCCTTTTCCTTCTGGTGAGTTTGCAAAGATAAGCTCAATTCCGAGCTCCTTGCAGACTCAACCAAATTGGGTCACAAGCTCCTTGTCGTCTGTAGCGTTTGGATGGTTAATCTTGTAGGTAGCGAATCGATCCAGATAAATGGACTTTGGTTTTCCGTATACGAGAATATAGTCTATCCAGAACTCAAATGTGGCACGAATTCCTTCGTTGATATCGAACCTGGCAGTAACTTCCCCAGTCGCATCATCCACTCATACAAGCAAACAAGACTCTGCTCATCGATTCTCAAACCACAGATGATAACTTCCATCATACTGAGTCATCTCTCCATAATTTTCTTTTCTTAGTCGCATGGTTCTCTGAATATTTGGTTTTCTTTGCTTCTTTGCTTCTCGAATTCCCCTGCGAATGAGTTCGTTACGGAGCGTTGCCATGGTAAACGAGATAGCATGTTTTTCTTTGAGTTTCTCGTGTATCATGACGAATGAATAGTCGTGATAGTATTTTTGTATGAGAGATACAGCTTCATCGTACTTTTTACCATCATACTGATGATTCGATTTACGGAGTCGTGCTTTATGAATGAGTCAAACATCACCATATGCTTTGTATAGTTTTTTGATTCGTTGAATCTGACGGTGACTCTTATGAGCAAGCTTTGCCGCTTCATGCTCAAAGAGCTCTCAGACGATGAGTTTGTCCATAATACTCTTGAGGTTAAGTTCTTTTTGGGTCATACAAAGATAGTTAATCATAGAAATCTTGTTTTTATTACAGAAAGTAAAAATACTTTCTGTAGTTTACGACATTTCTATTTTGTATCTTTACGACATTTTAACTTTTAAAGTGACAGAGATCTCATTTTCTATTGCATTTTCATAAAAATTGATTATAAAGTACATAATATTTATATTTTGATATATTTTATATGAATCGAATATCTTCATGAATTTTTATTAAAGAGGTGAGTTGAGCATTAACTCAATGATGAGACTCTGAAGAATCTTGTTTTAAAACAGCTATGTTTGTAGCTATGTTTTCAGCAATCCTCAGTTTTCCTTCCACAACCATTGGAAATGAAGAAGTAGCTACTATTCCGCAGATTACATATCCAGAAACCCCTACACTTATGGTTCCTAAAAAAATAGAAAAACTTACTATGAGCTTAGAGGAATTTGGAAGAAAATATCCAGAACTTGTTAATTTCCTAGCAGGCGTAGATGAGGATGCAACTTTTGATTCTATTATAGAAAAAACCTTTAATACATTAGATAATAATATAACTTTCTTTGCTGATCCAAAAGCAAACTTAGAATTTGAAAAACAATATAGAGAATTTAAAGGATATAGTACATCTAAAATACTTGCGAATACAATTGCAAATCTTGAATTCGTTATTCAAACACTGGAAGTAGCCAAAAAAACTCTTAAGCAAGGTTTATGAAATTATCTGAATACTCCACATGGTACACAAGAAGCTTGTTTTTGAGCAATCAATCAGGCAATCATAAAATATAATAGTACTTATAATAAGAAAGAATCTCTCATTAATAATGGACAACGTGATTTACAGGAACAACGAAATCATGATGGATATAATATAGATGATGTTGATGAATGGATAAACTCTAGAGAGAAAGCACCAGTTCAACAATTGAACTATACACGACCATTATATCATCCAACTTCAAGATCCCATAAATATACTATCATTTAAGGATCTGAAAAACCCTATTCACAACGAATAGGGTTTTTCTCTAGAGATTTTCTCTTACTCATTTATATAAACATACGTTCCTCGTATATCGGGTGATCCAATTTGGTCAATGTCTTCTATGCGACAGACAAAGAGGGGAAGTTTCTCATCTTTTGCGAGAGCGATCGCCGATTGATCCATGATTCGAAGTCATTTTTCGAGTGCTTCATCTATGGAAACTTGGTCATATCGTTTGGCATCGCTATATTTTGCAGGATCTTTATCATAGACTCCATCTACTTTTGTCCCTTTTACCATATAATCACAGTGGAGTTCGAGTGCTCGAAGGACTGCTGCACTATCGGTGGTAAAATATGGATTCCCTGTTCCTGCCACGACGATGATAATACGTTTTTCTCGTAAATGTTTAAGAGCTCGACGATAGATGAAAAGTTCTGCCACTTTCGAAATCTCAATAGCGGACATTATCCGTACAGATTGTCCTGCTTTTTCGATAGCGTTTCCAAGTGCGATACCATTAATAACGGTTGCGAGCATCCCCATATAATCGGCAGCAGTTCTATCTAATCCCTTTGCTGCTCCTGCTACTCATCGAAATATATTTCCTCCTCCGATAACGATCACTACTTCTATATCTTTGACCTGTGTAAGAGTGACGATCTTTTTCGCAAGTTCATCGAGGAATTCTGTTTCTATCCCATGATCCCCTTTTCCTTGGAGTGCTTCTCCAGAGAGTTTCAGAAGGATTCGTTTTGGTACAGGAAGATGTTTCATAAGAGAGAAAGAGAGAAAATAAAAATAATTTGTCATTACGAATTCATTCGACTATATTCTTTTCCAAAAATCACTACGATTCATTCGAATGAATGTGGTAATCTTCCACTTATAAAAAGATATTTTATATGGTAATTTCTTTAAATTCTTTGATGTAATGTAGATCCTCACGACTCTCTGAATGAAGTTTTACGATTTCTATAAGTTCATCTCACAGAGAGTCTCAGGATGACAAATAATCTTTCTTATAATGCAAAAAACCACAGAATCACTGCCACGAAAAAGAGTATGGAAGCAAGAATCATAAGTAAAATATTCGTCATATTTTTTTGTTCCAAGTCCAAGGAAATCTCGCCGATTTTTTTATCGAGTGATCTCTTTTCCTCTTCGCTGTGCATCTTGGAGCTCTCAAGAAGCATCGTCGCTTTTTTATATTCTATCATAGAAATAGAATTCTTGAGCTCTGCCTCCGCTTGCCCAGCACGATAGGAAAGTTCCTGGATAAGTGTATCTTTTCGTTCTATAGATTTCTGAGCATCATCGAAGAGTTGTTTGTAATCCACGGTATTGATACTTCGTCGAGTGAAAGAGGATTCTTCCTGACTAGTAACCATAACTTGTCCATCGGAATCGAGAACGATATAATCCTCCTGAATCCCACCATTTTGAATAATTCGGATATCTTCATCGTGGAGAAATACTTTCTTCCCGATTCGTTTAGAACGGATTTTCCCCGCACTGATATGGCGATCTATCGTGCGAGTAGAGCAGTTGAGGACTTTTGCACCTTCATAGCGGTCGATGGTATAGGACATTGAGGAAAATTATAAGTTACAGATTTTGAGATATTTCCATCCGATTATATAGAAAATATAGAAAAATCAATCTTTCGATATACTTTAAATTTGATTTATAAAAAAAAAAACGATAATGGTTTTAGAATTTTTATTTATTTAGTTTCTTTTGTATGAAATCATTCTTTTCGTGGATGGGAAAAAAGGCAATAAGTGCCACAATAAGTGCTATATTTTTTGTGCTGGCAATTCTCTGAATCGTGTATGCTCTCAATTACCCGAGTGCTCCACCAGTTGGGGAAGTGGCAGGTGGGAAGTTCGCACAGTTTTTTGGAAATATGACCAAAACAGCATGTTTCTCATGATGAATAGCTGCTATAAGTTCTACATGAGTAGTTACTTGTGCACCAATCATCAGTATTCCATGAAAACCTCTTATATATCAATATCCATGGTATGTTACAGATCTACCAGCATTTACACCAACCTGGCATGTTTCTCTACTTATTGGACATATAAATGGAAGTTTAGGAGTTAATATTATTGGGGATCCAGCTAATTATTATTGAGGTGCATGGGCATGTGTTAACTCCATCTGAACTCCGGTAACAGATACAAATGGACTGCAATATTTTTGATATGCCTCAACCCCATGACCGACACAAGATTGTCCCAATAATAGCATAAAAGATTATTGTTGGATATTTGATTCTGGCAGGAATCTATGGGCTGATGGTACTAAAACAGTTCTAACTCAATGGATGTGTCGAGAGCAGTTATTTGGTCTAGATTTCACAAATTATGGAACTGGTATGGCAGATATTGCATCGTATCCATTTTCTTGACAATGATTTTCTCTTCAAAGGACGCCGACCAATAATTGAGACGGATGGGTATGTGAACGAGCTGATAATTGTCCACTCTGAAATATTCAAAAGGTACGAAGAATTACGAAAACTTGGACAGGAACTCTTATGTAGGTTTTATAGAAACAATATCCCAGGAGATTTTCATGAGAAATTTCTGGGATATTTGATTATATCTATATTTTAAACAGATTCATTCTCTATCTCTTCTTTTGCCTTGCGAATCCAGATATCGAAGAGTGGATGTGGACGATTTGGACGGGATTTGAATTCGGGGTGAAATTGCGCCGCAATCATACAAGGATGATCTCGAAGCTCGACAATCTCTACCAATTCTCCATTGGGAGAAGTTCCAGAAACTATAAATCCTTGGCTCTCGAGAATCTCACGATAGGCATTATTGAACTCATAGCGGTGGCGATGACGCTCGGAAATCTCGGTGGTTTTATATGTTTCATAAGCGAGAGTATCTTTCTTGATCGTACACGGATATGCTCCGAGTCGCATTGTTCCACCTTTCTGACGGATGGTTTTTTGGTCTTCCATAAAATGCACGACTTTGTGTTCGAAGTTTTCTCCAAATTCTTCAGAATTGGCATTCGAGAGTCCGCAAACATTTCTCGCAAATTCTATCGCCATAATCTGGGACCCGAGACAGAGTCCGAGATAAGGGATTCTATGCTCTCGTGCGTATTTTGCAGCGATTATTTTCCCTTCAATTCCTCGTGTACCAAAACCTCCAGGGATCAAAATCGCATGCATATCTTGCAAGATATTTTCTCCTCATCTCTCCTCGATATCCTCTGCGTCGATCCAGTGAATAATAGGTTTGAGAGAATGATGAAATGCTGCAGATTTTACCGCTTCCACGACAGAAATATACGCGTCCTCCAGTGCATTGTATTTCCCGACCATCGCGATATGAATTTCTGTTTTTACATTGGTCATCTGATGGATATATGATTCCCAATCCGTCAGATCTGGTGTACGAACGGGGAGTTCTAATCGTTTCTGGAGCTGGGAGGCGAGTTCGGTATTTGCAAAACTCAGAGGAACACGATAGATAGAATCGGCGGTTGGTGCTGGGATGACACATTCTACGCGTACATCACAAAAACGAGATACTTTCTCGCAAAGCTCGGCTGGGATCGGAGCATCTGCACGAAGTATGATAAAATCGGCCTGGATTCCACGACTACGAAGATCCCGAATAGAAGCCTGAGTTGGCTTGGTCTTGAGCTCCTTGGATGCAGCAAGATATGGAAGAAGTGTGACATGACAAAACTGTACACATTTCGACCCTAGTTCAAATCGGAGTTGTCTCGCTGCTTCGAGATAGAATTCATTTTCCATATCTCCGACGGTTCCACCGATTTCTACGATTAATATATCGCACTCCGAAGCTTCTGCTGCGGCACGGATTTTCTCTTGTACAATGTCGGTCAAGTGGGGGATAATCTGGACGGTTTTCCCGAGATAGACTCCACTTCTCTCACGATCCAACATCTCTTGGTACAATTTCCCCGCACTATAACTCGAATGTTTCCCGAGTGGCTCATCGATGAAACGCTCATAGTGTCCGAGATCCAAATCGGTCTCGGCTCCGTCGTCGGTCACGAAAACTTCCCCATGTTCATACGGAGACATCGTCCCCGGATCGACGTTCAGATATCCATCAAATTTCTGGATAGAAACTTTGTACCCCGAAGCTTCCATAATAGCCCCAATAGACGCAGCAGCGATTCCTTTCCCGATACCAGAGAGTACTCCACCAGTGACAAAAAGTAGTTTCATAAGAGAAAAGATTATGGTAAATAAAAAGCCCTTTTGAGGGGGCTAAGTGACTTGGGTAGAATGAGTTGTTATTGGGAGTGGGTTTGTGGAGTGGGACATAGAAGAAGTTATTGGTTGGAGGAATTATATAGAGTTTATCGATAGATGAAATTTATAAACCTATTTGATTATCTGTAAATTGATTAAACTTTATTATTCAATCATCGCCCTTTTCTAGGAGAAATCTTAAAACTAATTTCTGTTTTGGTTCACAAAAACGATACTGTACTCAACTGGTATTTGTAGTATCATCTCTTTCTAATAATTGATTTCTAGTTAAGAATTCAAGAGCCTGGGAAACAGCTGACATCTCACTGTTAACATCAAATATCTGTTTAATCTTTGTAACAATTAAACTGGTTCTAAAGCTATATTCTTCGATACTAGCTAAAACATACAAGACTTTATCACGAAGCTTTATTGTAGTATTATTGGCATTTTTTAGACTATTAATCTCATTTAAATCGGTTGAAAAATTATCAATTATCCATCTCTCGCTTCATTCTTTAACTAAATTCAAATCAATAATTCAAACTCATTTATATTGGGCATCGAGGGCTATTTGCAAACATAATTGTGCTAATTCATGTGGTATTCTATCCGTTAGTCTGATAATTTCATCTATAATATCCTGAGTAAGACTAAACCCACATCTATTAATAAATCATTCAGAAATATATTTTTGGGCCTCTGAATTTTCCATCCTTCATACTTCAAGTTCTCCAAGAACACTTTTAAATGGTTTAGTATCAGAGTATTCTTGTTGAAGTGTATTCCAGAAATTTCGTTTTCATTTACTAGTTGATACTAGTATGAGTTTGATATTAGTGGAATAATTGGAATCATCTGATAATTTTTTAGCTAATTCAATAATTTTTATTATGACGGATTTATTACTATCTACCTGTTCTATATTTTCAATAATCCAAAATTTCTTATTATTTTCGTTTGAAATATTCAACACTTCCTTTAATCTATCTTTTCATCAAAGAATATTTTCACTTTTTTCATGTCATAGTATTCATTTTGCCGTAAGAGCTCAACCAGCACCATATTCTGATCATTTTTTTGTTGATTGTGTTGTTGATTCGTAAATCGATTCTTGTAATTTTTCGAGAATCAAAATTTCAATGTCTTTATTTCGTAATTCTCATGCACTTATTACTATGAAATTTGAGTTGAGTTCTTTTTTATATAGAAAGGATTTCCCTGCTCAGCTAATTCAGAAAAGATATAAATGCTTTCAGGGGGTACGTATCTTTTGAGAAAATTCTTCTTTATAACGAGGACGTTCAACATAAACTCCTTTGATTTCTGGAGTTCTTGGCAAAAATACTTGTTCAGGAACTTCTTTTGGTATAAATCACATAATAATATTGATTAAAGATTATATATCCAAATTCATTACATGCTTCGCTCGAGACTGAATAAACCGTCGTCGTGGCACATCTTCATGATTCTATCTACATTTCCATTTTTTACAAAAAAATTTGCTTTCAAAACGAATCTGAATATACTGAACCTCGTTCATCCGAGGAATGCGGGCTCTGCTTTCATCCTCACGAAGAAGTCTCCTGCAAGGAGGCTTCTTTTTTGAGTCTGTGTTTCAGGTCAGTAAGTGACTGAATATTATTTCCAGACGCATGACGGAGATGAGAAGAAGTTTTATCGAGATTCGGGACGATCAGACGACCGAACTTTCATTCCATTTTCAGTCGTTCAATGAGCGTATTATAATCAGAATCACCAGACACAATATATCCGAATGTAAGTCATCCAATATGGATATCATCCATGACACTCATAGTCAAATCTACATCTATATTTCCTTTGATTGTTCCGTCGAGTCTTTGGGAAGTTTTCTTGAAAATGAGTTCATATCAAATAGATTGAATCTCCTGATAAAATTTCTCATGTCTTTTGATATATCCCACGAACATCTTTACCTTTTCTGGAGCAAATTTCTCTATCAGATATTGATAAAATAATTTCCAATCTAAAATCCAACCAAGTTCTTCGATTGCTTTATGAACATTTTGCGTATCTATGTAGATAATTTTCATATTTTTAGTTTTTCAAAGAATCCCTATATATCCAAATTCATTACATGCTTCGCTCGCGATTGTATAAATCGTCGTCGTGGTGGTACATCTTCGCCCATAAGGGTTCGGAATACTTCGTCTGCTTTTTCTGCATCCTGGATATGTACTCGTCCCATCTTTCGTTGAGTTGGATCCATAGTTGTCTCCCAGAGTTGCTCGGGATTCATCTCTCCAAGCCCCTTGTAACGTTGAATACCTTCAGAAGTTACTCCTTCTCGTTCCATAACTTTAATCTTTTCTTCGTCGTTGTATACATACCAAGTTCCTTTCCCTTTAGTCAATTTATAGAGTGGTGGTTGTGCGATGTAGATGAATCCACCATCCACAAGTGGACGAAGATATCGGTAGAAGAATGTGAGGAGGAGAGTTCGGATATGAGCTCCATCCACGTCCGCATCGGTCATGATAATGATGCGATGATATCGGAGACGTTTGAGGTCAAAGGTTTCTCCGATAGAAGTTCCAAGTGCGATAATCAGATTTTTGATTTCTCCATTGGCGAAAATCTTGTCGAGACGAGCCTGTTCCGTATTGAGAATCTTTCCTTTGAGTGGAAGAATCGCCTGAGTTTCTCGATCACGACCTTGTTTCGCAGAACCTCCCGCAGAATCTCCCTCTACTATGTAAATTTCTGATTTAGAAGGATCTTTACTCGAACAATCAGCGAGTTTTCCTGGAAGAGTCATCCCTTCGAGCGCTCCCTTGCGGATAATCGTATCGCGAGCACTTCGAGCTGCTGCACGAGCACGAGCTGCAAGGAGAGATTTTTCTACCATCGCTTTTGCAGACTTTGGATTCTCTTGGAGATATTCATAGAGTTTCTCGGAAAGTACTCGATCTACTACTCATTTTGCCTCAGGATTTACGAGTTTTTCCTTAGTTTGAGAGCTGAATCGTGGATCTGGAACTTTGATAGAAACAACGGCACAAAGTCCTTCGAGTACATCTGATGATTCAAGATTGGTATCTTTTTCCTTGAGAATCTCTTGCTCGCGAGCATATTTGTTGATCGTTCTTGTCAATGCAGCTTGAAAACCTGCCATATGAGTTCCTCCGTCCGTTGTCGTAACATTGTTTACGAAACTGATTACTCGTTCACTATAGTCATCTTTCTTGTATTGAAAAGCGATTTCTACTTGGATGTCGTCGAGGTTTTTGTCAGCATAGAAAATACCATCACCGATAGTATCTATCCCACGATTGAGGTGGTGAACATAGGACTGAATACCTCCTTCGAAGAAGAATCGGTATTTTGCCCCACTAAACTCATTGATAAGCGTCATGGTAATACCTTTCGTAAGGTATGCCTGCTGACGAAGACGAGTAAGGATAGTATCATAATCGAAAATAACTGTCGTGAACATAGTCGCATCTGGCCAAAATCGAACGATAGTTCCATGAGTATCAGTCTTATCACCTGTCGGAACAGCTGGACCGTCTGGAATTCCACGCTGGTACGATTGAGAATATACTTTTTTATTTAAATGAACCCATACTTGCATCTTGTCAGAAAGCGCATTTACAACCGATGCTCCAACTCCATGAAGACCTCCAGAAACTTTGTACCCACTTTCTTCTCCTCCGAACTTCCCTCCTGCATGGAGAACCGTCATAACGGTTTCAAGAGCAGATTTCCCGGTTTTTGGGTGAAGATCGACAGGTATTCCACGACCATCATCCCCAACGGATACAGAACCGTCAGCGTGCATAGTAACAGTGATATTTTTCGCATGACCCGCCATCGCCTCATCTATCGAATTGTCGACAATCTCCCAAACGAGGTGGTGAAGCCCTTGTTCATTGGTTTCCCCGATGTACATACCAGGTCGTTTCCGTACCGGCTCAAGACCCTCAAGAACCTGTATATTACTACTATCGTAAGATGTTGCAGACATAAAAAAAGAATGGGTTAAAAAACTGGAAGGATTATATGAAAATAGTGAGGAAAGTAAAGGGAAAATGTGGGAGAAAAAGGAAGTCGGTAATCCACAAAAAAAGCACTTCTCAGAAAATACTAAAAAGTGCTTATATTAGATATGAGGAAAATTTATTTAAGATACTCTAAAAAGCTAGTACTCACCAGTACAAATCTTCGAGCCGCTGAGGTTTTCTAATAATTTCCATAGCTCCACTATTTGCCCGTTGCATCACTTCCCCACATCTCGATCTTCCGTTGTAGTTATATCCTGTAGCATGTCAGTGTGCTCATGCAGTATGAATTGCTACGACGTCTCATTTTTCTAAAACTGGAAGTTCTCTATCTCCAGCAAATACATCTGATCAAATACAGAGAGACCCTGTAATAGATTGTACTTTTTTATGCTGATTCGGGTCTGTTTTTCCAATCACTGAAACATGATGGTAGGTCTTTAACCTTCCTGGTCGTGGAAAGTCCTGCATTCATCCATCTACTCATACGAAAGTCTTGTATTTCTCCGCTACATTTATAACTCTCGTTATATAAGCTCCTGCTGGTCATGCTATATATCGACCATTTTCCATGAGAATTTTCTTGAGTTCATATCCATTCGCAACCAGTATTTCATCATAAAGTTTTTTTACTCATGTCGTATATGCCTCTATATCGATATCCTCCTGTTCTGGAGTGTACGGCACTCAGAGACCTCATCCCATATTTATGAAATCAAAAGTGATTCCCGTTCTCTGCCGTATACGAAGAGCAAGTTCAAAGAGCATTTTCACAGTTCAGAGATGTTCTTGTATGTCTCTCTCGTCCGTTACTACCATAGTATGAAGCCCGAACCTTTTTACTCACTTCTCTTTGAGTACAGAATACATCTGAACAAGCTGTTCTTCATTTGATCCATACTTAATATCTTTCGGGGTTCCTATTTTATCATTTCATTTTTTATATTCCCCAGGATTAAAACGACAACAAACTGTTTCTGGTATTCCTACTGATTCAAGTGTTGAAATATGACTTATATCATCAAGGTTAATTATCGCTCATAAACTCAGAGCTTCGGCGAACTCCTCCGCTGTAGTATTATTTCAAGTATACATAATCTGTTCTCCTTCTAATCATAGTCTCCGAGAGAGATCCAACTCAAAAAGGGAACTACAATCCGTTCACATTCCAGTATCAGTAATAGATCTTACAATATGAGGATTCGGATTTGCTTTAACAGCAAAGTGGTTAAAGAAAGGGATATCCAATACCCTGAAAGCGTCCATCAAAGTTCTTGCTCTCTGTTGCAAAATAGCTTCAGAGTAGAGAAAGAAGGGAGTTCCTTCGTATTTTTCAATAGCTTGACGGACTACATTGTCAGAAAATGGAAGTATAAGGGAAGTATTGGACATGATAGTTAAATTAAATTTAATAATTAGTTTATATTCAAATAAACTATCTTGTCAAACTTTTTTACCCCTCCAACCCCCGATAAATCTCCCCCACAAACTCCTCCACTGTTTTCCCCTGGCTCGCTCGCTCAAAATGATACTCATATTTTCGTTTGACGATATTGTTATTGAAAAAGTTCGCTCCGAGCATATTCCAGAGTCGGTAAGTTCGCTTTGGATCGAGCAGATGGAAGAAATTAGAATAAAGTTCCTGTGTTCCATTCCAGAAATCCTCCAAATCATTTGCCCAATAATCTTCCTGATAAACAAGCTCTTTTTTGGAAGATTCCTGATTTTCAAGTACCTCACGACGGAAATTTATCTCTCCAAATGAGAAAATATAGTTTCTTGTTTCAAACTTTTCTTTTGTTCCATATCGAATCGCGATTCGGTAAGTTCTATCGGGACTGCTTAAAATTGCTGATTTCAGATTATCATCGGGATTGGAAAAAACACTCGGCAGAAAACGGTTATTGAGAATAGAGAGAATAAGAGTTTCTTGTGAATCAAAATCCCGTGCTTCGTTTCGAAGTGGTCACTTCGCGTAGATTCGCCCTTGATTTTTGGAAATATTAGAAATATTTTCCGAAATAATTTTTCCAATAAACGACTCGGTTTGAATAGGTTTCAATCATTTATCAGAGGTTTCAAATACTTTCCCCGCGGTCAATACCCGACTCGGAAAATCTTTCCCATAATTCTTGGCGATGGAGTTTTCGAGTTCTGAGATATCAATGAGACTCATCGCAGCGATGTGTGAAAGTTCTCCGTCGAGAATACTCGGATAGCAGATTCCCTGACCGATAAATCCACGAGAAAAATTTGGAACATTCATAAAATCAGGAAGTTCTTCTTGTGCGAGCATTTCGTATTCCCACTCGAGTTCTTCCTTTCGACTGGAACGATACTGTTTTCGGAACTTTTCTCGGTCTATATCTGTTGATTTATCGAGAATGGGAAGGTTCGCACCGAGTTCATTTCGACTTGAAAGATAGGTTGCTCGAACATAGGGTTTTCGTGAAAAAAGTCGAGTCAGGAGATTATAGGCTTCCTCCGTTTTTGGGATAACCGTATCAATTTCTGCATATACTATTTCCTCATGATTACTGACTGCGAGCGTCATAACATCGTCTTCATTGGTAATGGATTCATTTTCAAAACAGATTCCTTGAAAATCTATTCCTCGATAGCTGAAAATTTCCCGATTTCGGAGAATCTGAATTTTGATCTGGGGAATAATTTTCTCGAGAACTGGTACCAAAAAAGCGAGAGTTTCTGGGAGAATGAGTAGGGGATTGACGATCCCGTAAATAGGAAAAAGTGTGTACGGATCAAAATGGTCACAATGCGCATGACTCAAATATATTACATCAAGCGTTTTAATTTTCTCGTTATCGAGTTCGAGTCGGGGAGTTCGCTCCATAAGATCCCCAAAGGCATAATCTGAGAGCCAAGCATCGACTAAGATGCGAATATTTTCGCCTTGTTTATTTTGTATCGTGATACCAAATTCGGTATGACCGAGAGGGGAGATAAGCATTTTTTTAAAGTTATTTAGTTGTATTATTCATTTAAATGTACTTTCTCTCATGTAATTTCTCACGATTGCAATCGCGGAGATATGCCAAATATATAAATAACTGAGAGACTTATGAACAAGACTATTCCAATACTCGCAAATCCAAATCGGTATGAATATGTCATGATAATTCACAGAGAAAAAGCGATAATAGTTTGAAATATATTGGTCATCTGTCAGCGTAATGAGAGCATAGTTGCCTTGTAGCGAGGATCTTTCATATGTTCAAAGAGGATATCATTATAGATCTCGGAACGCCCCCAAAAATATCCGATACAGATAATAAAGCTAAAAGCGATAAAATATGGATTGGAAAGAATAGCAGCTATGAAATAATAAGAAGAAAAAACTGCAATATCAAATATCATAAGGGAACGTATGGTAAATATTCGCTCAAGGCGTTCGATATTATGTCCCACGATAAACCAAATAAAACGTGATGCTCCCATTATAACTCCAGCAAGAGTAAGAGGAAATCCTAGTGAAATAAGATAGGGAATTCTAAAAGCCGCATCTCCCATAAGACATCCAAGAATAATCGCTCAAAAAAGAGCAAGTGGAAAAAAGGCAGTCCCTCGTACTTCTTTGATGAGTTCTTTGATACTTTTGGCATTATGAGATTGAATCTCACCACCTTCTTTTGAAGGAGAGAAGAGAAAAAATGAGGCAATAAGTCCGATAACATCAAATGCAAGTCCGATGGCAAGTGGTAGGCGTATATCATACTGAGTAAGGAATGGTAATCCTACTATAAAAATAACAGAAAGAAGAGAAACATTTGCTCGCATGGCCGAAGAAACTTTCTTATATTCAGTTTTGCGTCCAAGTGCCGTTAGTGTATCTCGCAAGAAAGAGCTTCCTGTTCCGCTCATAAAAGCATCCATCCCAAGTGATGCAAAAATGGATCCAAAAAGAAAACCATAAAATGATTGCCAAAACAAGAAACAAAGAGAAGAACCTACGAGAAATATTTTTGTGAGAATAAGTGTTTTTCGGTATCAAAATCTATCAGCAAAACGTCCTGCAGGAACATTGAGAAAAAACGATGCAATATATCCAATCCCCGTATATAATCCTATCTGGGCAGCTGTCGCATTTGGTAGGGTGAGATAATATACTGAAAGAATCGGTATAAAGTTCCTGCGCGCTGTAAAGAGGATAATAAAATAAGTAGTGAGTGATTTCTGTAATCGAGACGAAGTAGAGAGATCTAGCATAAGAAAACCTAAAAAATAAAATCTTATTCCTCGCTCATATCACAACTTTCCATTAAACTCATTTTTTCTTTTCTTGTCAGCTGCTTAATAACATATTCTCGTTTCTTCGCCTCGCTCATGGTTTCAAAAGTCTCACTATAAATAAGTTCTACCGGACGTCGAATCTTTGTATAGTGAGCTCAGGATTTCAGATTATTATGCTCATGAAGTCGTTTCGCTAAATCATTGGTCGAGCCAGTATAGAGAGATTCGTCTGAGCAGTGGAGGATGTAAGTAAAGTGGGACATATTATTTCTGGTAAATAAATCGAATCCAAAGTTTTTTGATGAGTGAAATTGAGAGAGTAGAGAGAAGAAAACCAATAACTGGAACGAATACATTTATAAATGGATATGGTGTCTTGATGACAAAAAAGAACAGTACGATAATAAAGTATGTCAAAATAGCAATACTTACTTTTCGAGACAAGCTTGTTTCCCAGGCTTTGTCGGATTCCACTCGTGCATTTCGTTCTTTGAGAGCAGTGATTTCTTGTTCAAGGAAAGTGAGTTTATCCATATTTTAGAAAATGATGAAAATCTGTAAGTCGGGTTTTTAGGGGTAAAACTGTTTGAGTCTCATGATAAACAGCTTATCTATTGCTATCCGACGAGTTTTCTACCCCTGAAAGCTTTTGGTACTTTTCTCGACAAAAGTATATAAATTGTTTGATTATCCTGGATTGCTTCGTTCCTCGCAATGACGATGTCTTTCGACTAACCTCTATCTATCGAGTTCAAGATACTCATCAATCCTGATCTGCCAGAGAAACTCATCAACGTGGGATACTATAACAAGAGCACCTTCATAGGCATCGAGTGCTTCTGCGATAATGGGAAGGTGTCGGAAATTGATATGATTGGTTGGTTCATCAAGGATCAGAAGTCCTGGTTGAAGAAGGACGAGTCGTGCAAAAGAAACGAGTCCTTTTTGTCCTTCGGAAAGATATCGAATGTGCATTTTCATAATATCTCCTGTTATAAGGAATCCGGCTGCTGTTCCTCGCAGATACTGCTCTTCCACCAGTCGTCCTGTTTCTACAATCGCTTCCGCGAGACATTCATATACGGTTTGATCAAAATTAAGCGTAGAAAAATCCTGACGATAGTATCCGACACGAATCCCTGATGCGATAGTTGCCCCAGTAGATTTCCCTGAAGCAAGCGTTTCAAGAAGCGTTGTTTTTCCTATTCCATTTGGCCCAGAAAGTGCGAGATGCGTATCTTTCCCGAGTTTAATATCTGCTGTTTTCTCGACAATTTCATGATTTTCGATAACACTAAATTTTTGTATTGAAAGAATAGTCCCCCCAATGTCTTCCTGCATAGGAATGGTAAATGGTTTAATGGCCCAATCTTCACGTCTAGAATCCACCATAGATTCTTCCAGTTCTTCTGCCTTGTCTCGCATCTTTTTCGCTACAAGACGCAATTTTCCTCCTTTATGGGCAAAGACATTTGCCTGTTCTTTGTTGGCTTGTGCTTCTTTCGCAAGTTGTGCATTTTTCATATTTTCTCGTTCAATCTGCGCTTTAATTCTCTCAACTACATCATAATAATCCCCGACAAATTGTTCTACTTTTTTGGTAAATACATCGAGGTAAAGAACTCCGTCCGTAAACGCGTTGAGAAATTCTGCATCATGGGAAATAACGATACATGTTTTCTTGTACGCTCGAAGAAAATCGGTCAAATGATCGATTCCTGCACGGTCAAGATTATTTGTTGGTTCATCGAGGAGGAGGATATCTGGTTTCTGGATAAGTGCGGCGGCCAGCAAAAGTCGCGCTTGTTGTCCCCCAGAAAAAGTTCCAATGATTTTATCGAGTGGAGCTTTCAAATTTACAATTTCCAATACTTCCGCGATCCGTGCATCGATATTATAAATAGTATCGTCTGCAAAATATTTTCGAAAGAATGCTTGTACAATGAGTTCTTTATCTTCGGGGAGCATAATCTGTCGAGAAATAGCAATACGGAGATCTTTATCGATGCTAATTTTCCCATATTTTGGGACAAATTCTCCCATCATAAGTTTGAACATGGTACTTTTTCCAGCACCATTTTGTCCCATAATAGTCATTTTCATACCTTCACGCACCGTGAAACTCACCTCTTCGAGGAGAACCTTGAGTCCAAACTCAAACTGTACTTTATCAAATCGTATAACTGTTTCCGTAGAAGCCATAATAAAAAGAATTTATAATAATTAAAACGTGAGGATTATAGAGAAAAAGAGAGAAAAAACAAATCGAGGAATTATAATTTCTTCCACTTTTTCAGTACATATATTATCACCCCCATAATGAGAGCTGTGACGATAACTGAAGCATAAACGATGTTATCATTAAATGGAACATTTGTAATATTCATTCCGAAAAAACTGGTAATAAGTGTCAATGGAAGCATAAATGCTGAGAAAAATGTGAGGTATTTAATCGTATTATTGGTCTGCATATCGAAAATGGATTTGAGGGCATCTTCCATAGAATCGATATTTTCCTGCAAAAGTTGGATTTCTCCATATATTTTCTCGACTTTATCTTCCAGATTTTCGAAGTACACTTCCACCTCATCATCTTTAAAAAGGGCATTCATTCGTAGTTCGAGAACTTTCAATACCCGAATCTGCGGACTAATCATATGTTTGAGAGCGATAATATTACGCTTTCGAATCATGATTTCGGAAATGGTTTTTTCTCCAACATCGAGGAAAATATTTTCCTCTAAACTTCGGATATCTTTTCCAAATCGGTTGATAATCTTGAAAGTTCTATCGATCATAGAATCGATCAGATCATACAACATATAAGCAGTATTGATAGAATCTTTCCCATGTTTATCATCATTGTATCGAGCCATAATTGCATCCACTGATGCGGTATTATAGTACCGGAAATTTATAAGGTATTTTCGAGAAATAAATATACAAAATTCATTTTGAATATAACGGGAACTTTTCGTATCATACTTGGGAAAATGAAGTATGACAAAAATATAATCATCATACGTATCAACACGAGCGAGTTGATACTCTTCGATAATCGCCTCCTTGTCCAGTTCATGAAAATGATATTTTTCTATAATATTATCAATCTCATCTTTTGATGGATTCACGATGTCCAACCATTCGATTTGACCGAGCGTAAGAGTATTTGTCGTCATATAAATCGATAGAGATTATAAGTATATTATTCCTCGTTTGTTCCATCTATCCATTCTTCTGTATTTTCTTCTGTTTCTTCGGAAATAAGAATCGGGGTCGATACTTCCTATGATAAATTGAACGATACTCCAAACATTTTTCGCTTCAGATTCCATATCTTCTGTCTTCGTATAGGCGACCGGATATACTTTTTCTTGTATCCCTCATTCCAAAGCTTTTTGTACAAAAGTGTATATATCGCTATCAAATGTATCATTTTCATACACCAAACGAAGTCGGATTCGGAAATCTTCTATGGATTCATTCCATATTCCACTGACGTGGATTCCTCCGACAGAAAGTCCAAAAGATTCGAAATCGTAGTCACCTTGGAGTGGATAGTGTTCCAGAAAAATAGGCTGAGAAACAAGGGAATCTATCTTTTTTTTTCCGATTTCCATTGTTTCTATCGCAGTATTATATGAGAAAAATACATTGGGAAGGACGATATCGCCTGCAAGTTTTTCGTCACTCACAGGATAGGATTCTCCGAGAAAAAATACGGTATCTGAATTAAATTCCTCCACAACAGAGGCAAGAACTTCATCGATAGGAACAGTATAATTTCCTACAATTCGAATATTTCCATGTGAAAATACTTGATAGGGGATACCTGATAGTGGTACTTTTTTTGCTTCGGTTTGTTTGAAAATCGATTGAAAAATAAGTGGATCTCGAACGATGACAGTATGGAGCATAGAAGGTATATGGAAAGGGAATATGGTGCGGATTATATGAAAAAAGTATAATATATCAAAAAGGTTTTAAAAAAGAGAGATATCAAGGGAAATATGAGATTTTATTTTGACTTCTCTATTCCTCCTTATATACTCGATATTACTTATTTGTTAAAAAATATATTTATGAATACGCTCATAATCACGGCTCATCCGAGTCAGAAGAATTTTACGAATACTCTTGCAGAAACGTATGCAAAAAAATCTGAGGAACAATGACGCCAGGTAGAGATTTTGAATCTGTATACTAATGATCTGAAACAAGATTTTCTTCGATTTGAGAATATGCGTGATATGTGAAGCGATGAAGTAACGAAGCAAATGCAACAGAAAATCGAGTGGGCGGAAGAACTTGTTTTCGTATTCCCTGTCTGGTGGGCGGATGCTCCAGCGATTTTAAAAAACTGGATAGACTGTAATTTTGGTGCAGGATTCGCATTCAAATACGTTAATGGAAAACCAGTTGGGCTCTTAACAGGAAAAACAGCACGAATATTTGCAACATCAGGAGCTCCAGGATTTGTATATAGTTTATTTCCAGTAAATTATCATATCCTCTGGGGATCTATGAGACTCAAATTTTGCGGAATCAAAACGACTTCTATAAAAGTATTTGGAAATATGGAAACGAAAAATGAAGGAGATAGACAAGCCATGCTTGATAAAGAGATGAAGAAGATATTTGGATAAATTTTCAAAAAATCACAGTTCAATCGAACTGTGATTTTTTATTTTACCATTTTTCGAGAATGATTTTTTTCTCAAATCCTCCTCGTTTCTCTCTTTTCTCGAGACGGATTGCTTCAATCTGTTCAGGAGAATAACCTCGTAAATGAGCAAGAGTCAAAAGTATTTCCATAATATCAGCGATTTCTTCCGCAATCGATTCTGAATTCGGTGCATTTCGCAGTTCTTCTATTTCTTCGTCGAGTTTCGTATCGAGAGCTCTGTGAAACTCTTCTCATGAAGCAATGTAAAACGACGGTAGAGTACCGTCATTTTTTAAAATAATCTCAGGGATTTTATCTCGAACAAGTTTAGACATAGATTAATTTTTCTTTCCGCTGATATCATAAAGAAGTGGGGCAGCGATAGCGATAGAAGAATAGGTTCCAATAATTGTACCAAATATGAGTGCAAGGATGAATCCTTTGATAGATTCTGGTCCAAAGAAGAACATTACAACGATTACGATAAACACAGTAAACGAAGTATAGAGAGAACGAGTCATAGTATCATTCACAGAATTATTGATAACAGTTCCAAAATCTTTTTTCTTATTCTCAGGGAGACGGAGATTAGAACGGATTCGATCCATAACAACGATAGTGTCATTGATAGAGTATCCGAGAACCGTCAACATTGCTGTTATGAAGAATGTATCAATCTTAAATTCTGGAAAGAAAGATGAAGCAATCAAGTAGAGCCCAAAAGTAACGATAACATCGTGAAAAAGTGAAATAGCCGTTACGGAAGCAAAAGAGAAACTCGAGAAACCTTCTATAGAACCACGGAATGTATAGGAAATATAGAGAGAGATTGCAAGGATAACAAGAGCGAGAGTAATATATGCAGTTTTCTTGATGTAATCTCCGAAAGATTCTCCGACATTGATATATCGAGACATAGTAACTTTTACAGAACTGAGGCTTGTAAATTTCGTAGAAATCTCATCTTTAAATTTTGTTTTAAGTCCTTCAAATGCTTGGTCAGAAATACCAGTAACTTTAGAGAAACCAGCTTCCACGACGAATTTGTTTTCTCAGGATATCTTATAAATATTCACATTATTTACTATTTCTGTATTTTCGTACACGATATCTTTCTTGGTTTCATCAACAAGAGTTTTAATAGTTGCGATATCTACTTGTCCATTGGTGTAATCATATTCTGCCTGTACACCACCTGTCATATCGATTCCGAGGTTGAGTGGAAGAGTGAGATATGCACCGATAGAAATAGCAATAAGTACGAGAGCGATTCCATAAAACTTGGAACGATTTTTGATAAAATCCATTTTCATAAAAAAAGAGTGAAGAATTAGAATAAAAATAACCCCCAATTTATAAGACGAAAGCCAAAAAAGTCAAAAGAAAAACATATAAAATATTGTGATTTTAAGCGAAATAGCGTATAATATATCTCGTATAATACTTCAACTTCCTACTATTTATGCAATATAAGATCCCCGTACAGATAGAAAATGAAGATAAAATCTTCCTGAATCTGAGTCTCCGACAATTGACTATCATCATGATTGGTGGTGGTTTTGGGTACTCAGTATTCAAATCCTTAGAGCCAAGTATTGGTGCTGACATGGCACTTTTCCCCACTCTTATCATCGTTGGTCTGACTCTCGTGATCGCACTTTTTAAACACACCGAGATGACTTTTGTCCCATTTCTCTTGAATTTGATACGTCTCAATCTGAACGTTGGGAATCGAGTATGGTCTAAATGAGTCGATAGCTATAATTCTCTGGAAGTTGGATATATTCGTAATCTGGAAGAAATACAATCGGGCTGAGTAGATAAGAATAATCACAAGACGTTTGAGAGTGTAGAAGAGAGTTTGGGGAAATTATAATATTTAAATTAACAAACGATTTATGTCCGACAAAACTATTGCTTCTATAAAAGCTGCAAAAACAACTACGAAAGATGCGACAACGCAACGATATCTGCCATTTTCTGAGATACGAGACAATTGTATGATCATGAAAGATGGATCTTCTCGCATGGTTCTCAAAGTTCATGCCGTGAATTTTAACCTCAAAAGTGAGGAAGAACAGGATTCGATTATTATCGGATATCAGCGTTTTTTGAATTCTCTTCGTTTCCCGGTTCAGATTATTGTCAGGTCTCTCAAAGTAGATATAGAAGGATATCTCATGAAACTCAAAACTCTTGCTCTCAAGCAGAAGAATACGCTTCTTCAGGAGCAAACCTATCGATATGTAGATTTTCTCACGAACTTAATCGATATGGCACAGATCATGAAAAAAGATTTTTATATCGTCGTTCCCTATGATACGGACGAGGATAAAAGTGTTCGAGATAAAGGAATCGCGGGAGTTTTCAGGACTTTCTGGGCAGCGATTACGTCCGAGGAAACAGTGACTTCTATTCGAGATAAGCGTCGTCGAGCCGATCATATGCGAAAAGGAAATGCCGAACGACTTTCCACGATTAAAACGAGTCTCGAAGGAATCGGAATCAAGAGCGATGAACTCAAGAAAGATGATCTCATTAAACTTCTTATCGGGTACTATAATCCAAAAGTGAACGGAGAAGTGAAGATTAAGGATATGAATAGTGTGGATGTGGAATAATGAAATATTTTTCTCCTATTAATTCTTAAATTATGGCTCTTTCTTCCCGAACCACTGGAGATCAGGCGGAATTGCTTGCGATTCAGTATCTTCAGAAACACGAATACGAAATTATTGATACAAATTTCGTGGCATCGAAAGGTGGGGAGATTGATATAATCGCGAAAAAGGACGGAATTACCGTCTTTTTTGAAGTTAAATACCGAACGGGGGAAAGTCACGGAAGTGCCGTGGAAACATTTACTCGCACGAAGAAAAAACGTTTTCTTTTCGCGGTCCATTGGTACTGTATGCAGAAAAAACTGAGCGAAGATTTTGTCCGAATCGATTTTATTGCTATTCAAAAAATGCAAAAAAGTCATCGTCTCACACATTTTAGAAACGTAGAGATGAGATAAATTATATTCATCCCCTTGATTTCTATGGATCACATTATTACACCACATGCTCAACTCCCCACTCGCTACGGTCCAGCGACTATTTGGGGATTTTCTGAAGGCTCCAAAGAACACTGCGCGCTCGTATTTGGAGATATTTCCTGAGGAGAAAATATTCTCTGTCGCATCCATTCCTCTTGTCTCACAGGAGATATTTTCCATTCTCTGAAATGCGATTGTGGCGAACAATTGGACGCGTCTCTCGAAATGATTTCTGAGTCTTGTGGTGTTCTTATTTACTTGGCGCAAGAAGGGCGAGATATTGGTTTGCTCAATAAAATTCGCGTGTATGCCCTGCAAGATACTGGACTCGATACCGTCGATGCCAATGAACAACTTGGATTCCCCGCGGATAATCGCGAATATACTATCGTGCAGAAAATATTATCTACATTACATATTCAATCGGTACGGCTCATTACGAATAATCCTCTCAAAATCCAAGCTCTTGAGGCACATAATATTACTGTAAATGAGCGTGTTCCTTTGATTATTCCAATCAATGAATATAATCAAAAATATCTTCAAACCAAACAGACGAGAATGGGACATCTCCTCTAATTTTCTGCTTATTTTCATACGAAATTATCTATGATTTTCCTTTCCCCGTATTTTTTCTTTCTCTTTATTCTCATCCCGTTTATTGTCTGGGTGGATTTCAGGGCTCGAAAAAAGTGAGTATATTTTCGAAGTTCTCCACTCCTGCAAAAGATATATGGAAATGGAAAATGGAAATATTTCTATCTGCCACTTTTTTTAAAAATAGTTATATTTTCACTCTTTGTTTGTATTCTCGCGAATCCTGTGAGTTCTTCCACAAGAACCGATATTTCCAAAAATGGAATCGATATTGCGATTGTTTTTGATATCTCAAAATCGATGCTCGCGGAGGATATTAAACCAAATCGTATCACTGCCGCAAAAAAAGTAATGAGTGATTTTGTGAGTCATTTTACGAGCGATCGTCTTGCCATCGTACTTTTTGCAGGAAAACCGTTTCTCTCGACTCCGCTCACATTCGATTATACAGCGCTCATAAACATAGTAGAACAAATGACGACCGACTCTATTCGTCAGGATCTCCCAGGACTTTCTGGAACGGCGATGGGAGATGGACTCCTCATCGCTTTGGATACTTTGAAAGGGAATGAAAAAACCTCCCCTCGCCCTATGGGAGAGGGGTCGGGGGTGAGGGCTGTTGAAAGAAAGAAGGTTATTATCGTTCTGACCGACGGCGAAGCAAATATGGGAATCAATCCGACGATTGCTGCGAAACTTGCAAAGGAACAAGGAGTCCAGATTTATGCACTCGGAATCGGAGATCCGGCAGGAACTGATCTTTATATAACCGATCGATTCTGAGAGAAACAATATTTTCGTGATCAAACAGGGAAACCGATTCGTGCGACTCTGGATGAGGAAACTTTGACAGAAATAGCAGATATAACCGGAGGAAAGTACTACAATGCCAAGAATGAAAAAGCTCTCTCATTCATATTTAGAGAACTCGAAAAATTCACAAAAACAGAGGCAAAAACTACCTCTGTTACGATTCGACATCCGGAATATA
Organism: uncultured Candidatus Altimarinota bacterium; assembly: GCA_963751115.1. Taxonomy (GTDB): domain Bacteria; phylum Patescibacteriota; class Gracilibacteria; order BD1-5; family UBA2023; genus UBA1545. The sequence continues at coordinate 110,330 of CAVVTN010000005.1, read as the reverse complement.
TCTGGTTTCTTTATGGAATCATCTTACTTCTCCCTTTTTGGCTCTGGCTGGATTTTGGGAGGTTTGAAAGGGGAGAATAAAATTATATGGGTTTTAACTTGACACTACCACCAAAAGAGATAGACTCCTACAATGCAATATCCTAAAAATATGATCGAATTTCTGAATGAGTTTTCCACGGAAGATTTCTGTCTTAATGCATTGGAAGATATACGATGGGACGGAAAATGTCCAAAATGTGGTTGTTCTGAGTATTGGAGACATGGTACCCGAAGAGTACGAATCTGTTCTTGATGCAGAGCTACTCTTTGTGTCACTGCTTGAACTGCACTCCATAGGCTTCGTATTCCTCTTCGTGCTCTTTTCCTGATCTGATGGTTTATGGTTACAAGTAGACAGGGCATTAGTGCTGAGGAACTTTCTGAGATTCTCGGAATTTCTCCTCCAACCGCTTGGCTTTGGAATAAGAAGTTTCGAAAAATTATAGTACTTGATGATCGAGAAAAGCTTTCAGGAGATGTAGAAGTAGATGAAATCTTTGTATGATGAGAGCAATCCTGACCTCGTGGACGATGAGCAAAAGGGAAAAAGATAGTCGTGGTTGCTGTTGAAGTAAATATGAGAAAGCGAGATAAACAATGATTCTTTCGAGGTATGTGACGAACACGAATGCAAGTAATTCCAAATTGTGGAGAGAAGACACTTGCCTCATTCATAGAAGACAACATTGAGATATGATCTACCATATACACGGATAAATGGGCATCATATAATTCTTTAGACAAAAAAGGATATACGCATATAATCCAGTCAGAATCTGTTAAAAACGAAGGTATTCTTTGAGTTCATACCGAAGAAGTCACTCCAAATGTTCATATCGTGGCAAGTCTTCTCAAGAGATGGCTTCTTGAAACTCATCAAAAATATATGGTTCATGATTGATATCTTCAAGATTACCTCGAAGAATATACTTTTCGTTTTAACAGAAGAAAATCAAGCGACAGGTGAAAACTCTTCAAAACTCTATTGAAACAAATTTTATCTCACGAACCAACAACAAAAGACACGATTAAAAAACACCTGCAAAGGAATACTAAGCAGGTGGTGTCAGGTTAAAACCCATATAAAATTATTTTCTATACTTTTGTAGCCAAAAGTACCAAAAGCTTTCAGTGGTAAAAAACTCGTCGGGTGGCAACAAATAAACTGTTTAGTATCAGACTCAGACAGTTTTACACCTAAAAACCCCATTTATCGAAATCAGCAGACTTATTTTGCCTCATACCATTTAAAACTCGTATTTTTTTATGGCGTAATAATGTGTTCTACAGCTTTCCAATAGAGCATATTAGTGCGACAAGATTCTCTCGATCCTGTACTGGATAGTACATCACATATCTTATCATTTCCAGATTTCGCTGCCTGGCGGGTTGTGACTTGCTCTTCACAACTCGCTTTTCGATATATATTGCTGAGTTCTCCGCATTTTTTCATATCTCATGAGACAAGAGCAGTATCAACCAACTGCAAGTCAGTTTTACACTGATTTTTCTGTATAGATCCCGTATAAGTAGTACAATCAAAAGAAGATTCTCTTTGTATAGAAGAAAGATCTCCCGATAGGGAACCAGAAGATATTATCCTCGAAGGAGAATATATATTTCCTTGATTCCCTTTTTTAGAAGAATATATCAAAAACAGAAGGGACACTATAATCACAGTAACCATCGAGAGAATCACATATTTTTTCATAGGTTTAGAAGGATGAATAGATAATATTTAATCAATCGAATAATTATTAATATAAAATGAATTAGTAAATTCCACCGAAAGAACAACTCCATGCAGCACCAACTGCAGATCTTGTACAAGTAGAAGTTCCGAACATATCAAGAGTAGCTCCACCAGAATAAGCACCCTTAAAGTAACAGGAAACTATTTTTGATATTCCGATATTAGGGAGAATGATTCCCGATGCGACATAAGATCCATTACAATTAACAGGAGTACCACACCATGTACAAGAATTAAATATTTCTGTTCCAGAAGAGATGTTTAAAGTTACTGATGCTGCACCAATACCATCTCCAGGCACACTATAAGGATTTGAACTCTGAGTTATAGTAGGTATTGAAGTTAGATTGCTTAGTCAGCTAAAAATACAACTCCATGGAGTATTAATTGCAGATCTCGTACAAGTAGAAGTCCCTTTCATATATTTTGTTGTACTAGCACTGATTCCTCTATATACACAGCTGTTGATAAAACTTGTACCTACATTTGGGATAAAAGGTGTATGTGTAGCTGTTCCATTACATGGCATAATATTTCAGCACCATGAACAACTTGTAAATGAGTATGTTCATGAAGAAAGTGTTAAAGATAGAGTAGTTGGAGTACCATCTCAATTTACTGTAAAAGTGTTTGGTGTTATATTTGGCTCAGTTATTACTACTGGAGCAGGAACAACAACAGGAGCAGGAGCAGGAACAACAACAGGAGCAGGTGGTGGAGGACAGTATACTGAACAACTTGTGGCACCACTGGTAGGTTTCGGGGGTAGACAGAGGGAATCTGCCACTATCGTTCCATCATATTTCTTACACTGATAGACAGCAGCAGCAGAACCAGTGGCACATGCAACACCACTACATGATCCGTAACCAGTGATTACCCACTGATAATCTACCATAACGGTACGACATTTTTTGGTTCCATTGCTAGTAAATCAAAAAACTGCCTGATTTGTTGTACAATCGGTAGCAAACATATTATTAAAATACTGCATAAACTTTCCTCCAGCCACTTCCCCTGTTGGTGGAGCACTTGGATAGGTAAGAGCATATACTATTCCTGCTATAAAGAGTATTGAAAATAATGAAAACACCATTGCTCCTGCTATATGTTTCCCTATCCACTTAAAGAATTGTTTCATATGAAAAGTTATAAAGAATAGAAATTACTTGGAAAGTATATCGTTTTTTTTTTTTTTGTAAATCAAAAGTTTTGTTTTGGAGAAAAATTTGTATACTACTTATTGAACAGCAAGGTGATATCTTTGAATCTTTCATATAAGGAAAATTCTGGATTAAGGTACAGAATGATGGATAAATTATTTTCTATACTTTTGTAGCCAAAAGTACCAAAAGCTTTCAGTGGTAAAAAACTCGTCGGGTGGCAACAAATAAACTGTTTAGTATCAGACTCAGACAGTTTTACACCTAAAAACCCCATTTTTTAAAAATCATGAATTCCTTTTAGCTGATACGTCTTCAATTAAACTTCATACTATGAAACATCCATTCCATCTCATCGACCTTGTCGCTTTCAAGAAAGTCTCATCACTCCTCGCAGGGAATTATAAGACTTCTTTTCATGGATCGGGGATAGAATTTGCTGGGATTCGTGAATATAGTTTCGGGGACGCTACGACGAGCATTGATTGGAAGGCGAGTGCGCGAATGGGGAAAACATATATCAAACAGTATGAGGAAGATCGAGAACGAAAAGTCCTTTTCGTGGTAGATACAGGTGAAAGTATGAATTTTGGAAGTGGTCAGAAAACGAAACTGGAAACACTTACTGAAACTTTTTCTTTACTTCTATTTTCTTCGGCAGAGAATAATGATCCGAGCGGTGCTTGGTTTTTCTCAGAAACTGTTCAGAAAATGTACAAGATACAGAAAGGAATGGAACATCTTCAGAGAATTCATACCGATTTTGATGCTTTGTTTACTCAAAATAAGCGAGGAATTTCTAATCTACCGATGGTGGTAGAAAACTTGTGTCAGAAACGAATCAAGAATCATCTCATATTTATATTCTCAGATAGTTTGGAACTTCCCAAAGAACAATATCTTCGCTCGCTTTCCGAACAAAACGACTGTATATTCATTCATATTTTTGATACTTTTGAAAATACACTCATAGGAGAAAATATCCATGCTATTACAGAAAATACGGATTTTTTTATAGATAATTCCAATGAGAAAAAACGAGAGAAATATACAAAAGAGCGAAGTCAAGAATTGGAAAATTTTCGTCATACTCTCATGAAACGAGGATTATCGTATCTCTCACTCGATGAATCGAAAAATGTTTATGAAGAACTCTATCTCTTTTTCAAAAAACGACAGAATAATGGATTATAACAAAAATACTCTTCCAAATTGGAAGAGTATTTTTTTGATTGAAAATGTTTTCTTAATCTTCATATCCTCCTTCGCGAGATCTTTCAACATCATAAAATTTCATATATTTTTTCTCAAATTTGAGATCGGCTCCTCCGACTGGTCCATTACGATTCTTTCGGACAAATACATTGGTAATTCCTTTGTTTTCTGTGAATTCATCGTAGTAGTCTTCTCGGTAGATCATGAGTACGACATCAGCATCTTGCTCGATGGAACCGGATTCTCGAAGATCAGAAAGGATTGGTTCTTTTGTTACGCGAGATTCTACCGCACGAGAGAGTTGTGAGAGTGCCATAATCGGTACTTCGAGTTCACGAGCGAGAGATTTGATTCCACGACTGATATCAGATATTTCCTGAACACGATTCATCGGATTCCCCGCACTCATCAATTGGAGGTAATCGATGACGATGAAGTCGAGTCCTGATTCGAGCTTGAGACGACGAGCTTTGGATTTGATTTCTAGGAGATTTCCCGCAGCAGAATCATCGATATAGATATTTGCCTTAGAAAGACGCTCGAGAGCATCACCCATTCTCATAAATTCTTCATCTGCCAATTCTCCTTTCTGAAGTTTCCAACTATCTACTCCCATCGTTGCACAGATGAGTCGGTCCGTGAGCTGTTCTTTACTCATCTCGAGAGAGAATACTGCGACATTTTTACCTTCTTCTGCGATATTTTGAGCGATATTGAGAGCAAGAGCCGTCTTACCCATAGACGGACGAGCCGCGAGAATCATCATGTCTCCTGGTTTAAAACCTCCTATTTTCCCGTCCAGACTTCGAAATCCTGTATGCGTAATCCCATCATTGGCACGATCAGGATTTTCATGAATCTCCGCAAATTCTTCGTATCGGAGATTGATAATATCTCGGATATGAACAAGTTTATTTTGTATGAAAGTTTGTGTCACTGTGAAAAGTGATTGTTCTGCTTTTTCGAGAAGTTTATTGATATCCGATTCTTCATCGTACCCAGCGAGAAGTATGTCATTTCCGGCTTTTATGAGTTTACGGAGAATCCCTTTCTGCTTGACAATTTGTGCATATTGATAGATATTCGCACTCGTAAAAATAGATTCTGTAAGCTGGATCAAATACGCATTTCCCCCAATTTTTTCAAGATTCTGACGATCATCCAGGTATTCACGAACGGTGAGGATATCGATCGGTTTATTGCGTGCAAAAAGATCCATCATCGCTCCATAGATGAGTCCATTGTTGGGATCATAGAAATCTCCTTCCACGAGGAGGGCGGATACCTGAAACATCCCCTCTTTATCGAGGAGGATAGATCCGAGAACTCCGTGTTCTGCTTCTTGGGAATGTGGAGGGATTTTCATAAGAAAAAAATGATTTGAGAAATAACTGTCATTCCGACCGTAGTGGAAGCCATAGCTCCCTCTGGTAGGGTGAATCTCTTTTAGTCACTATATGTGAAACAGAATTTCATAGGTCGGACTGAGCTTTATAAGTATTTTTTGTTTGTGATTTTCAAGAGATATATAAGGAAGATTCTGAAATAAATTCAGAATGACGATAATAATAGAATATAAGGTAGATTCCTGCCTTCGCAGGAATGACAGGTTTTTTTATTCTTCAACTTTAAAATTATTTTCCATCTCAAGTTCTATTTTTACTTTCTTTATCAGGTCTTGAATCTTGGTATTATAGGGGTCGATGGTCTGAATCTTTTTGAGACTTTCTAGAGCAGCAGTTCGTTCCTCGAGATTTATATGATTGATAACAGTAAGGTAGAGAATATCCGTGTTATGAGGATTCTTCTTGAGGAAGAGATAGGCATATTCATTGGATTCTTGATGATTTCCGAGTTGGTGTCCAAGATTCGCAAGCATGTCTATCGTTTCTATATTCCCTTCATCGAGAGAGAGAAGTCTTTTATATATCTCATAAGCGATTTCATACTTTCCCTGAATAGAGAGAGCAAAACCAAGCTTTAGATAGAGTTCAGAATCGGTGTCATTCATGAGAATGAGATTCTTGTAAATAAGTTCTGCTTTCTTGTAATCTCGATCTTTTTCATATATAGAAGCGAGAAGACAATTCAAGTCTTTGTTGAATTTTTCTATGGAAAGTCCCTCGATGATTCGTGCTCGAGCCTCACTGAATTCTCCACGAGCGATACGAGTTTTGATAGATTTTATAAGATCGGTAATGTGTTGTTTTTGGTCTCCAGAAAGCACTTCTTTGTCTTCAGATTTTTCTGTTTCTTTGGTTGATTCCACTCATTCTATCTCATCTGATAGTGCCTCTATATCCTTGATCGTTTCTGGAGAAATAGGAGATTCGATTTTTCCTTCTGGAGGCGTAACTATTTGTTCGCTTTGTTCCTGTCTGAGGCGTGCTTTTTGTTCTTCGATAATTTTAGCAGCTGTTTTTTTCTCTCAGAGAAAAGCCCGAAATTTCAGGTACGAATGATAGATACTGTGAAGTATATGAAAAGCTATGTAAACGAGATTGAGTCAGAGAAAAGCAATCTCATATTTCGCTATAACACTGGAGAAGAAAATATCCATGAAAATGATAGGGGAAATAGAATGTCCGCATTATATAGATTTCTCAAATTTTTCAAGGAATACTTATAAAAAAACAGAAAGAAATTTTGGAGAAACCATAGAATTTTATATACTTGCTGTGCAAAGAAGTATTTTTTTACTCGTTTTTATACTATGAAACACTCTCCGCGTTCGCCTTTTATTCTCATCACCGTAGGATTGATATTTACCCTCCTCTGAGGACTTCTTGTACTCTTATTTGATGGACAGGATGAGATACATTATCATGTAAATATCGCGGTGTTTATAAATGGCAAAAAAGTAAACTTTGATGATGCGAAATATATGGAGGAAGAAACTTCTAAATGTTCGATCGATCCCACCAAACAACAGCCACTCGATCGGGTACATTTCCATGAAAATGATGGAAATTTAGTACACGTTCATTCTCCTGGAGTTGCTTGGGGACATCTTATGAGTAATATAGGATGGAGTTTCTGACAAGATTATCTGATAGACGATACGGGGAAAATGTATACAAATAGTGCTTCTGGAAGTATGCATTTTATTCTCAACGGGAAATCAATCGATAATCCATTTAATCGGGCTATTACTAGTGAAGATCGACTCCTTATAGATTATGGATCGCTTACTGATGAGATTCTCGAAAAAACAGAATTTACACAAGTTGCTGCAACGGCTCACCAGGCCAATACAGAAGATGATCCGAGTAGTTGTTATGGAGGAGTTTCCTCAAATATTCTCGATATTATTCGGAATACGATTTTCGGGAGATAATATGAAATATAACTTTTTTATCCTCTGTTCATTGGTAATGAACGTCTAAAATTGCAAAAAAACTCATATTCGTGTATTCTATAAATAGAAGTAATATTTTTTATATATTCACTATTTCTCATATGGCAGAATTAGAACAACAAGGAAATATCCCTAGTCAACTACCACCAGATTTAAAAGGAATTGCTACTGATGCTATAAATAATATTTGAGCACTTGGAACTAATCCCGTTAATATTTCTGAGGTATTTCCTAATATGGGAAGACTTATGAATATACCTGATGGATTTAAAACATTTCAGGAGATTTCTGCACTTGCTTCTGTTTGTTCGTGAAAGAATTGCGTAATACGTAACAAGGCAATGATGAATATGTGTGCAGTTATGGATCCAGTATGACCAGTATGAGAGGAAAGTCCACATGACACATGGCCGACGTAATGGAATGATATTTGATAGAAAAGAATGACGAATACATCATATAAACTTACTCGCGAACTTTCACTTTATAATACATTTCCAGAGAATGGATAACTATAAATTTACATCACTTCTCGCACAGACGAGCCTCAGTGTTTGAGAAAAATACAATCTGACGGTTATTTTTAATACGCTCACGGATAATAGAAAAATAGAGATTATCGAAAATTGGAGAGTATATTATGATAAAATTCTCTCCATACATAACATCGCTGAGGAAGAAAAGACAGAGAATATACGTATCACTTTTGCGAAAATTAATCATCTCATAGATGAAGCATTACTCCGTGATGAAGCACGAAAAATAGAGGAAAGTAAACAAGAAGCAAAGAGAGAAGAAGAGAGGAAAAGCTCAGAAATATATGATACACAACGAAAGATGGAACAACTTCGCCATATAGGAAGGCCTCCAATGGGATAACTTTCAATACAACAAATACATTTTTATTTCAAATTATTATTCAAATACATGCATCATCATAAAATGATCCCTAATTGGCAACTTTTTAAGATAAAATTTAAACCAACTGCTGAATTTATTAAACAAATTGAATCTCGTTTCAATATTCTGAAAGAAACTCCTGAGTATGAAACTACCGCAAAACATATTAATATACAAATTGGTATTCTGAATATGCGTGATCATGAAGTGGGAGAAGAGATAATGAAAGAGTTTATTCGTATACTTCAGTCTTAATCATAAAAAATATTCTTCGTGATGAAGAATATTTTTTTGAAACTTTATTTGAAAAGATTTTACTTTTTAGTCCTTGGACAATCGGATTCGAAAACTCTTTGAAACATCTTTATAAACTCGGGAGAGGTTCTGGTCAGTATGCCAATTTCACGATTGGCATCGAGAGAATTCGTACTATAATTCTCGCTTCCTAGATAGCTGTATGTCCCATCCACGAGAGCGGATTTCGCATGGATAATCGGTTTCTTGGAAGTTCGAACGTCGATCCCTTTGCTTTCTAGAAGTGTGATAGCTTCGGTATTGGATTTGACTTTGGAGGGATCCGCCATGCAGAGAGTGACTGGAATTCCATCGGCAACTTTCCGCGTCAGGATATCGAGAATACTCGAATCTCAGAAATTCTCGGCGTAGAGAAATATATCTTTGTGAGCACTTTCGAGGAGAGTTTCGATTTTCTTGCGACTATTAATCGGAGAAATAACAAGATTAGTAGTACTTTCTGATATTTCCCGTCCTTCAAAATCGGCCGAAAATATATTTTCCAGCGTTTGTAAATCCGCTCCATCTGTCCCGATGACATAGAATTCGCGATTATAGACGAAACTGGAATAGCTCAGATTTCCTGTGGTTATGATATATGTGTCGTCGATGATGAGGAGTTTTGTATGTACGAAATTGTAGAGTTTGGAATTATCATAGGTTACGGATATGCCAGCGGTTTCCAATGTTTTGAAAGTTTTCGCATTGATACCAGTTCCTCCAAATACATTTTTCTCGAGGATTACCCGTACGGTTACTCCTCTTTTTTTCGCATCCTTCAGAGCTTGGATGATTCTTTTTTCGGTCAGGATATAGACTTCTATGAGTACTTGTTGCTTGGCTCCGTCTATCATAGAAACGATTCTGTCGAGTACTTTCTTATCGGGAGTGGTGAGTATTTCCACATTTCTTGGTTCGATTGTATCGATGGAAAAAGCCTGCAAAGTTTGTGTCGTTTCTTGTTTCTGTTCTGTAAGTTTTGCCTTCTGTTCATGAAATTGCCAGTACTCATTGGTACAGGATGAGAGGAGAAAGAGGGGGACGAGAAGGAATATGAGTTTTTTCATATAGTTGTGATTAGGAAATACCCCACCGCTTCGCGGAGCCCCTTGAAAGGGGCAAGATTTCAATTCCCCCTTTCAAGGGGGTGCCCGCAGGGCGGGGGTATATTTATGAAAACAAGGCATGTTTTCTTATTTCTATTCTTTCTTTCATAAATTTATAAACTCCTTCTAAATTGGCGTAAATATCGTTATTGTTTATGCGGATCGTTTCTATTCAGAGATTTTTTATGTACTCATCTCTTTCCGAATCATAGTCATGTCTTCCGATATGACTCTCTCCGTCAGCCTCTATAGCTAAAAGAAGCTCAGAGCAATAGAAATCGAGTATATAATGTCCGACTATCTTTTGTTTGATAAATTTATATCCGCAAAGTTTTTTTTGAGAAAGGATATTAAACCACAAAAGTTGTTCGGCTTTCGTCATGCCTCGAGACATTATTTTCGAGCGATCGATGAGTTTGTGGTTTTCGTACAGCCTTCTGTTTGACGCAATACCTCCTTCCGCGATATGATAAATTTCTCTTGGCATAAAATTTTATAATCGGATATAAATAGCACAAGTATCGCAGTCCTGAAAAATTCGTTTTTTCTTTCACATATTTTATCAATACAGTTACTTTATATAAACACTATTTTTCTCTCTGCTTTCGGAATCCCAAAGATCTTGAAACTTTCTTCCATTCGTTCCTGAATAGCTTCTTTGTAGTTGGAAAGTTCCATATTAACAATGGGTTTCCCGGTCTTGATCGTGATGCGAGTTGGAGTGATTTTGACGGATTCTATATAACTCACGAGTTCTCATTTTCCGAGTTTCGTCAGACTATCACGAACGGCATTCCAGGCGAGTGCGGATATGACGGTCGGATTAGCTATTTGTGAAGTTAGATTGAGGTGCATGGATTGGTATTTCTGTAAACGGTATATTTCTCTCAAGTGTATCTTTTTTATGAAAATAGCAAGTGAATAGAAGAGAAAACCGATATTTCAAAACAGACATTTGTCCAGAGAAATAATCACCTCTCAAGTTTCCCACTATAGAGCGATTTTAGAAAAATTTACAAAAATTCTTTTGACAATATATAGTATTTGAATATACCAGTTGAACACTATAGGTAGTTTTAATGACGTCCCAGATAGTGCTATAAATTATTCCAATTTTCCTCCAGTTTCCCCTCTGTATTCATCTTTATTATTTCATAATTTTTTCACTACATTATGACTATTACTCAAATTCGTAGACGTGACGGAGAATGTATAGATTTTGATAGAACTCGTATAGAAAAGGCTATAGACCTCGCAGCCAATGATATAGGCGAAACCGACCGTTCATTCGTTACTGTTATCACTGACTTTATCGTCAAGGACCTTGAGCACGTATACGGAGAAATATTTGTAAATCGTACACCGAGTGTCGAGGATGTTCAGGATATCGTAGAACAGAATTTGATGAAGTTTCATAAGTATGATGTCGCAAAACAGTACATCATTTACCGCTCAAAACGTGCCGAGGAACGAACCGAGAAAAAGGAGAAACTGATCAAACAGTTTGAAAAAAATACGATGAAAGTAACTAAAGCGAACGGAGAAAAAGAATATTTTGATGTGGAAAAAATCAAGGCAGTTTTTGACCGTGCCGCAAAAGGGCATGAAGATAGATGTACATTCGAAGATCTTATGTCAGCATTCAAAAAAAATCTCGTAGAAGATATCAAAACTTCTGATATCAATAAGCTCCTTACTAAGACTTGTGTGGATTTGGTCTGCGTAGAAAATATCGCATGGGAACATGTAGCTGCTCAGATTTTCCTCGGAAATGTCTACAAACAAGCTATCAAAAATCGTAAGATGACACTTGAGGATATTTACACTCCAACATCGTACAAATCACTTTTCGATGAATATATAAAAAATGGACTCTATTATAAGGATTTTTACAAACATTATAGCGAAGCAGAAATTCTCGAGGCAGGAAAACACCTCAATAAAAATACGGATGAATCATACGGATATACGACGGTTCTTTCTCTCAATAAACGATACCTTTGTAATCCAAATAAACTAACAAAAGAGCTTCCACAAGAGATGTATATGTCTCTGGCACTTTTTCTCGCGATCCCAGAACCACAGGAAACTCGTCTCGCATTTGCACTCAAAGTATACGAGATGTGTTCGACTCAAAAAATCTCTCTTCCGACCCCGACGCTTATCAATGCTCGTACGAACTACAACCAACTTTCGAGTTGTTTCAAGATCAATATCGACGATGATCTCCGTGGAATCTACCATGGAATTGAAAATATGGCACAGATTTCTAAGTACGGTGGAGGAATCGGAGTCTACCTTGGAAATATCCGTTCTCGTGGTGGTATGATTCGTGGAATCGAAGGAGTTTCTGGTGGAGTGAATCCTTGGATCAAAGTTGTGAACGATACAGCTATCGCAGTAAATCAGCTCGGAGCTCGTCTTGGATCTATCTCTGTAACGCTCGATGTATGGCACCGAGATATCTATGACTTTCTCGATCTTCAGACCGAGACAGGGGATATTCGCTCTAAAGCATTTGATGTATTCCCGGCTATTTCTGTTCCAGATCTGTTTATGAAACGCGTAAAAGAAGACGGAGAATGGACACTTTTTGATCCAAACGAAGTACAACGAGTGACTGGAAAGAAACTTCAGGATACGTATAGTACGCAATTCGAAGAACTCTACACAACTCTCGAAAAAGATGATCGTCTCAAATTGAAACATACTATCAAAGCAAAAGACCTCTTCAAGAAATTCCTCAAGACCACGGTTGAGACTGGTATGCCATATGTATTCTATCGAGATACGGTGAATAAACTCAATCCGAACAAACATGCGGGAATGGTGTATTCTACACAACTTTGTACAGAAATCTGTCAGAATACTTCTCCGACGAAGTTTGTCGAAGAAACTATTGAGGATGGGAAAATCATTCTCCGATATGAACCAGGAGATTTGGTGGTTTGTAACCTCGCATCTATCAATGTGGCAAAGGTTTGCGACCAGGAAACTATGCAGGCAACATTCCCCGTTGTTATGCGAATACTTGATAATGTTATAACACTCAATTTTTATCCAATCAAAGAAGCGGAACACACGGCTATGAAATATCGAAGTGTCGGACTCGGATACCTCGGACTTGCAGAATATCTCGCTACTCACGGAATGGCGTACGATTCTCTCGAAGCCCGAAATCATGTGGATGATCTTTTCGAACAATACGCATATTACACCTACGAAGCGTCTGTCGGTCTCGCAAAAGAGCGTGGAACATACGAAGTGTATAAAGGTTCAGAATACGACAAGGGAATACTTCTCGGTCACGATAAAGAATGGTTTGTTCGCGAGAAGAAAATGGGACAACAATGGGCAACGCTCTTCGATGCTATGAAAGCGCACGGAGTCCGATTTGCCTACCATACAGCACCAGCACCGAACACTTCTACTGCAGGAATTGTTGGAACTACTGCTGCACTTCTCCCGATTTACAAGAAGTACTTCGTAGAAACCAACCTTTCAGCTCCAACCGTACGAGTTGCTCCGAAACTCGCACCAGAGAATTTCTGGCTCTACAAGGAATACATCAATATGGATATGAACGACGTCATCGATATGATGTCCGTTATCTATAAATGGGTGGACCAATCCATCAGTTTCGAGTGGATGATCGACCCAGCCAAAGTTTCGCCAGCCGAACTCTATGGATACTACGTGAAATCCTGGGAACAAGGAATTAAGACTGTATACTATGTTCGTTCATTGTCGGGAGAGGTTGGGGAGGCGTGTGTCAGTTGTTCGGGGTAGAATCTCTGCAAAACGCGAACTTTGCGTTCAAACTTTGCGTGCTTCGTTCATCGTACGTGAGTACGACTCACTACAGTACGCAGTTTTCACACAAATTTCATCGTTTTTCAGGAGATTCTATACTCGGGAAACTATTGGTTTCTCGTCATTGCGATACCCTCAAGGAGTACCCCGGGCACGAAGCAATCCAATCAAAATAATCTGTCATTCCAGAATTTTCTGAGGTCAGAACACATTGAAATCACAAAAATTGATTTCAGAAAATATCTGGAATCTACCGATTATGAAGAGTTATTTTAGAATATGTTTTTTATGATTACCAATTGAAAATTGTATGAAAAAACACTCATCAAATATATATATTTTCTTACTGGTTGTATTATGTATAGCATGGCTTTATTTTTTTATTCTTTTTAAATTTTTTAATAATTTAAAGTGGAATGAAGTTGGAGATGCTTTAAATATATTTACATCATTAATATCAGCATTATGATTTATCTTCTTATTAATTCAAGTTTCCGAACAACAGATAGAAATTAATGAAGCAAAAAGAAAAGAAATTGAGAGAGAAAAAATAGCTCAATTCAGGGATAAGCCTAAAATGTGTTGGTACAAATCCTTTGCTTTTAGCTACTGTATCTGCTAAACTTGGCAGTACTTAGTTTCTAATCTATCTTTGTATGATTTACACAAAAAAACACTTGTAACAAATGCGGTAAAAATAGGGTGCAGAAATACGGGGTTAGCAGAGGAAAACAGCGATACAAATGTCTTGTGTGTCTCGCTGTATTCATACCGAAAGACACCTCTTGGATACGCACTGCTTATGTAGATTACTCTCTTCATAAACAAACCCATAGAGAACTTGGAAAAACACTTGGAAAGAATCGAAATACCGTTCAAAAATATCTAACGGGAAACATCCACTATACCGGAGAACTACCAATCCTTCGTGAGACCGAACGTATGTGCGTTGTGATCGACGCAACCTATTTTAGTTCCCGTACGGATGGCATGGCTTTAATCCGAAGTAATGCAGGACTCAATCTGGTATATGATTTTGTATCATCAGAATCATTAACGAGTATTAGCAAGCTCATGAGCACTTTTGACTCTGCCTGATATACAAAGAATACCGATGCATTTACGATCGACGGAAGGAGATTCATGTTCGATCTTCTTAAAAAGAAATACCCTGCTATTCCCATACAGATGTGCATTTTTCATATGAAAGCGATTATCAGGAGATATACCACTCTCAGACCGAAAACAAGGCTCGGGAAAGCCCTTAAAATCCTCAAAACGATACTGTGACGCATTCCAGAAAAAATGTTTCTTCGGATATTATCCCAAGTAGAGCATATCTACATTGACTTTCTCAAAGAACGGAACACAAACGGACAGTACGAGCACAAGCGATTACGGAGTGCCGTGGCAAGCATTCGGTATTATCTTCCATACCTGCATACGTACGAGAGATATCCGCACCTTTCGATACCGAGAACTACGGGCATTTGTGACGGTTATTTTTCACATGTAAAAGAGAAGCTAAAGCCTCATCGAGGAATCTCTCGGATTCAGCGAGATTCTCTTCTTATCTTTCTCCTCGAAGAACAGAACAGGAAGGCAAAAGTTTAGGAATAAAACCAACACATTTTAGGCTTAATCGAAAAACCAACACATTTTAGGCTTATCTCTAAAAAATCCTAAATTTTATGAGTAAACCTTTTTGTATAACTTTCGCATGAGCGGTCGGAAGTGGGAAAACTCCCATTGCCACATATCTCAGTTATCATTTTGATCTCCCGATTTTTAATAATGATGCAATTTTATCCGAAATACATGAAGATTTTTGAGTGCTCAATGAAACAGAATATCTCTCTCGAAGAGAACAACGACTCCTCTATATCCTGAAAAAATGAAAATCGTTCATACTGGATGCGAGTATTGATCGTGCTTGGAAAGAATTTATGAAAAAGTTATTAGACCAATACGGATATACGCCTTGTATTATCAGTCTCGATATTACTGAAGAAAGTTTGAGAAAATTCTACGAATCAAAAAGTTACACCAAGTCTCTTGAGAGAATTGGTTCACTTATCCAAGATCATGAAAATTTCCTCAAAAGTTATTCTGAAGATGCGGATTTTCATATAACGGATGCTGAATATCCGGAGAGAATGAGATTGACTGAAGAATTTGTGGAAAAGTGGATCCGAGATAACCAGTAAAAAATCCTTGAAATTTGTGACTTTTTTCATATACTCTGGACGTTGTATTTTTTAAGTTTCCAACTACGGAAACACTTATGATTTCTGATTTCTCGAAAACTTTTATTAATGCGAGTTTCGGAGAACTTATTTCTCACCTCAACTAATATGCAACCAAGCTACATCCCTCAAATACAACCTGAACATCTTTGTGAAGCCCTTAAACTCTGCTCTGTCCGAAAGCACGGCGAGGAGTATTTCGTCGGGAAGAAGGATCAGTCAGGAAATATCACGGAGGTTCCGTTTTCGGACATCGCCAATAGCGATACCTACGAAGGAAAACCACTTGTGAGAACCTATTCTTCTGGTCATGTATTCCTCGATGAAACTCGTGAAAAAGTTTGGCTCGTAACAACCGAGAAAGATGGGAAAATCCAGCACCAATTCACGGGTGGAAGTCCGATGGAGGATATAAACAAGGAGGTATTCTACACGGTCGATGGAACGGTAAAAGTCCACATCGACAAAGTTGAGGACAATGCGATAATTCGTACCCTCAATCGTACAGGGGTGAAAGTCATAGAACCATACAACGAGATTCCTCTCGTGGACTGGGTACTCATGGAAAACCGCGATGAAACTGGAACAGATTTCTGGAAGCTTGTCTGTTTGATGCACTTCGTGGTAAAAGAGTACGAATGAATACCTGGGTATAAGGAGGGTATTGAATATGTAATAGGAGGAAATTGGTATCCTATCGATAATCTTCCAAGTACTCAGAATGTCGCACCAAATGCATACTTGGTTGCAAGAAAATCTCAGGAACTCATTCTAGACATAGAAAAATAAAATTTCTACCATATTTTCTCACTTCAATAATTCACTCATGAATAATGTACTTACTCACCAATCCGACACTTCGTCTATCTGACTAAAATTACAAGAATTTGTCCCAAATGAGGAAATTCTCCAATTAATGTCTTTGAGATGATCAGATTTATATTCTACAGTAGATTATAACTCGTCTATGTTGAATAAAAACTTGAGTATGGATTTTTCTCATACTCTTGCCTATTCGATTAATATTATGTTCTCCTTTAAGACGACAGAAACAATAAAACATATAGTTATGGTAGATGTACGTTGAAATATGCCCCAAGGCTTTATCGGCATGCTTATGATGTGACTCAATATTGATGAAAAACATATCCAGCAATTCAAAACAATTTTTACTGCGTATATTCGAAAGAAAATTACAGAACCTACCATGATAACAAAAGATATAGCCATTCGAAAAGAGGCTGGGAAAATTATTCTCTTCTCTTCTGATTCTGTGCAATGAAGAGAAAAACTCCCTATGACAAAAAGACGGGGCGATGTTCATACAATCTTAGGTTAAGAGAATACTTCATTTTCATTTGTCTCAAAACATATATTCCATATACTCTCTTCGAAATAATTATTTACTAAATCAGTTTTTATGACTCAACAAGATTCACAACATATTATGCAACAAAATCTTCTCTTTAATCCACTTGGGAAAGATGAAGTCGAGGTTCGAACGATTATCAAGGGTTCTACGACAGGACTTTTTAATCTGAACGCGGTGAAATATCCATGGGCAAAGTCGCTCTATCAGGTAATGATCGGGAATTTCTGGGTTCCAGAAAAGATTTCTGGACTGAAAGATGACGCTCGGATGTTTCATAGTGAACTCACGACTGAGGAACAACGAGCCTATAAAGGAATTCTTTCTTTCCTCATATTTTTGGACTCTATTCAGACAGTAAATCTTCCACATTTTTCTGACTTTATTACTTCTCCAGAGGTGAATTTGATTCTCTCGATTCAGACCTATCAGGAGGCGATTCATAGTCAATCTTATGCAACTATTCTCGAATCGGTCGTAGATAGCAATGAGCGAGATGAGATCTATTATTTCTTCCGAAATGATAAGATTCTTCTGGAGCGAAATAAATATATCGGTCAAATCTATCAGGATTTCGTGGATCAACCTTCGGATGAGAATTTCTTTCGTGGAATTGTAGCGAATTTCCTTCTCGAATCGCTCTATTTCTACAATGGTTTTGCCTTCTTTGATACCCTCGTAGATCATATGAAAATGCCCGCAACAGGACGAATGATTGCATATATTCGTCGCGATGAATTGACTCATATTACGATATTTGCCAATATCATCAAGGAAATCAAACGAGAGTTCCCTGCGATTTACAACGAACAGGTGATCTTGGACATGATGAAGATAGCTGTAGAACAAGAAATTGAATGGAGTGCTCATATCCTCGGAGATCGTATCCCAGGAATTAACGGAGAGACAACGAGAGAATACACAAGATGGCTTGCTGATCAGCGACTCGGTATGCTCGGAATCCCACCACTTTACAAAGAATCAATCACCAATCCATATAAACACCTTGAACGACTCCAAGATCCGAATGCTGACAAGAGTAATTTCTTCGAATCGACGGTGGTGAACTATACACAATCCACCAGTATGAACGGAAGTTGGGAATTTTAATTGACAAAATAGGTGATTTCTGTACAAATAGATAGTTTACATTTTCACTTATTTTTGTATGAATAATTGAGTTAAAGCAACACCACTAACACCATCTTGAAGTACAACTATTTCAGATTGAGAAGAAGTTTCAGATGAAGAAAAGGCCCGTAGAGCTGAGGCGGCTCATAGAATGGCGGGAATTATTAAAGATATACGGTGAAGATTTTTGAGATCTGGTAAAAAACTTGCAATACGGTTTCGTTTTGAACTTCATGAAATAATGGATGGAAAGGATATACCAGTGGAGAAAAGAGTTATTAGTATGGAGGATCTCGCATTAATTCTCTATGCGCCACATATAAAAAATAGCGAAATTCGAAGAATAGTTGCAACTGCTATATATCAAACAGAAATGTTGATCGCCGAGTCAAATATGCAAGCTAGAAAGAATACATTAAAATGACAAAGATGATGAAATAAAAAATAATTTCCTATAAATAATATGCCACTGAAAATCATTCTCATCGCTGCTATGGCAGATAATCGAGTTATCGGGAAAGGCTGACAACTTCCTTGGAATATTCCAGAGGATCTCCAGAACTTTAAACGACTTACAACGGGAAATGTTATTATCATGGGACGAAAGACTTACGAATCTATCGGGCGACCACTTCCGAATCGTCGTAATATTGTTTTGTCCGCTACAACTATCGAGAAAGAGGGGGTTGAAACATTTCATACTATTTCAACTCTGCTCGAAGCTCTTACGAGAGGATGAATAAAACAAGTATTTTTGATCGGTGGACAGAAGATATATGAGGCATTTTTGAATGATAACCTAGTCGATGAAATATGGCTCAGTAAAATACCTGGAGATTATGAAGGTGACGCTTTCTTTCCTGTTTTCGAAGATGATTTCAGAGAACAAGAAATCGAACCATTTGAAACTTTTCAGTTTGTGAAATATATACAGAAATAAGAACTTTCCCGAGAAATTTGCACTCTTTAGAGAAAAACATATACTCTTTTTCCATAAGCTGTGGAACTCTAACCATCCGCTATCGCGTATTGGGATTCGAACAAATCCTCGCTTATTCCAAAAGGAAATAGTATATCAATTAGTGATGAATTCCATATATTCAGCAGTCCTTGTTTTCTATGAATTATTTTGATCAAGTTTTTTTCAGTAAGTATCTCCGGGAAGGGGAAGAGCTTATTTTCGTGTGTCACCGGCATCCACTCTTGATTGTGGATCGTATCGTTGTGGCACTTTTTGTAGGACTCGCACTTCCGACATTTTTCTATTATAATAATTCTTTTGCTCTTCAGAGTTTCGTCCCATTTCTCTATTTTGAAACGTACGCGGTACTGCTCTATTTCTTCCTCATTTACAAGATATTTGACTGGTATAATGATGTATGGATTATAACCAATCTCTGAATTATAGATATTGACTGGGATATTTTTACCCGCCATATTATCTATATAGATTATCATGATATAAAAGGAACCGAGATTCAAACTCATTCCTTCTGGGATTCGTTCTTTCATAAAGGAGATATTATCCTCTATACGGCTGGAGATGATGATAATTTCATCCTCGAATGAGCCGAATATCCTCATGATATCACGGATCATATCGAAGAAATTATTCATGAAATAGAAGAGGATAAAAAGAGAAAAGATAAGGAACCTATGGAACTTTTGCTCGATACTCTCAAGGAAGTGGTGCGTGAACATTTGGAATGAAATCCTCATAAAGAAGGGGAAGAGAATACGGAAGAAGAAATGGAACTCGAACGAGTTCTCTCAAAAAGAGGAACTATTGACTTGCGGTAAATCCTCTCGAAAAACCCGGGAGGATTTTTTAGAACTTTTTAATAAATAACTTTTGAGAATATGAACCATTCATTTTTAAAAAATCAGGAGACAGATCTGGAGACAGTGACGATAGAAACTCCGCGTTGCACGATTGAACCGTTTCGAATGGAGTGAATAGGATTTCAGACCCTTCAACAAGCTTTCCCAGGAGTTGATAGGGATTTTTATATCGGTGCTATTAAAAATCGTAAAAATCAGAAAGCACTAGAATGTTTTATCTTTGAGAAATGAAGCAGAAATATTATTGGATCTATAGGAATGGATAGCTTGGATGCTTCAGAACCAAATATCGGACTCTGGATTCGGGAAGAGTACCAGAGGGAATGATATGGAACTGAGGTATATTCTACTATGATTGAATGGGTGAAAACAAATACATATATTGTTTTCCTCAAACATACAACTAGTCAGGAAAATATCGCTAGTATAAAGCTCGCAGAGCATTTTAATGGAATACTCCAGAAAGTACTTACAGAAAGAGGCCATTTGAAATACTATATCTATCTTAATTAAAATTTTTCTTCATTTTTCCACTTTTTTTCTTGGGAATATTCTCTATATTGAAATTGTTTACTCGCTATATCTTACTCATTATGGAAGATTGAAAATGTTTTATCACTCAGAAAGTACTATTTCTCCCGACCGATACATGTTACGGGATTACATGTTCGCTCTCAGATCCGATATGATATCAGAAGATCTATGAGTTCAAATGACGTGATTTTCATAAACCACTCGCTTTTCTTATTGATTCGTTTGATTCCATAGAGACATATACGATTCTCACTAGTGAGCAGTTGGATTTCCTTCGAAAATATCCGCACCCATTCACGGTGCTTGTTACTCCACGGGCAGAATTTGTCTTCCCTGATTTTCTTGATCAGTCAATATATTCACAGATAGCACTTCGAGTTGCAGAACGGTGCATCGGAGAAGATATCCGTGTTGGACTCTCATATCCATTTTTTCTCACTTCTGCTAATAAAAGTGGTGGGCAAGAATGTGTAGATATACATATGTGCAAGCAAGTTTTCGGAGATAATATTTCATTCATCGATGGCGGAAGTACATGACAACCAGCCTCGAATATATTTTCTTTTGTCAGAGATACTCCAGAGATTATGTATATTCGTCAGAATTATGAACATAATCCCAGATAGATATATACTTACCATTATATTTTTTCACTTATAAAACTATGCAAGATCCTAAATATTTTATCACAACAAAAGTCCGCTGAGTAATTATTCATGAAGGGAAAATATTTCTCTGTAAAGCAGCTTCGCGAAATGGACGAGGCGGATTTTATTGTCTTCCTGGTGGTACGCTTGAAGCGGGTGAATCTCGGAAAGAATGCATGAGACGAGAGATTATCGAGGAATTGGGAGTCGAGCCCGTCATTGGGAATCTCATATATACTCAGGAATTTATCCGTTCGGATGGTACGACCACTTTTGATTTCTGGTATGATATCAGAAACGCTGAGGGTTATCTGAGGGTAGATATCTCCAAATGTTCTCACGGATTTGAACATGAACATGTGGGGTTTTATGATGAAAATTCCGTATTTGATGGAGTGGTAAAACCAGATCATATCTGGGAACTTTTGGAAGAATGGAGAGAAGAGAAGGGGAAGTTTGTACAGAATGTTTAGTTATTATTTTTTCACTATGATTTATACTCGACCACAGAAACTTAAAATTGGCGTAGAAAAAGGAGGAACCTATTCGAAGATGTAGGAATTACAGAGTGGATTTTAGATTATTTTATAAAAACTATCAGAAAATGGATGTATTCCAATTAAGAGAGTTGATTATCACTCGGCTACAAGAATATTTTGAACCAAAATCGTATATTTTGGCTTATTGGCTCGGAGGTTCCGATGCTAATGATGAGAGTGATGAATACTCAGATATTGATTGTTTCTTTTGTGTGAAAGATGGACAAGAAGAATGAATATTGCAAGAAGCACAACAAATATTATCTACTTTTTGATCGCTCGATCACAAAGAAAACAGGGATAAGCCTAAAATGTGTTGGTACAAATCCTTTGCTTTTAGCTACTGTATCTGCTAAACTTGGCAGTACTTAGTTTCTAATCTATCTTTGTATGATTTACACAAAAAAACACTTGTAACAAATGCGGTAAAAATAGGGTGCAGAAATACGGGGTTAGCAGAGGAAAACAGCGATACAAATGTCTTGTGTGTCTCGCTGTATTCATACCGAAAGACACCTCTTGGATACGCACTGCTTATGTAGATTACTCTCTTCATAAACAAACCCATAGAGAACTTGGAAAAACACTTGGAAAGAATCGAAATACCGTTCAAAAATATCTAACGGGAAACATCCACTATACCGGAGAACTACCAATCCTTCGTGAGACCGAACGTATGTGCGTTGTGATCGACGCAACCTATTTTAGTTCCCGTACGGATGGCATGGCTTTAATCCGAAGTAATGCAGGACTCAATCTGGTATATGATTTTGTATCATCAGAATCATTAACGAGTATTAGCAAGCTCATGAGCACTTTTGACTCTGCCTGATATACAAAGAATACCGATGCATTTACGATCGACGGAAGGAGATTCATGTTCGATCTTCTTAAAAAGAAATACCCTGCTATTCCCATACAGATGTGCATTTTTCATATGAAAGCGATTATCAGGAGATATACCACTCTCAGACCGAAAACAAGGCTCGGGAAAGCCCTTAAAATCCTCAAAACGATACTGTGACGCATTCCAGAAAAAATGTTTCTTCGGATATTATCCCAAGTAGAGCATATCTACATTGACTTTCTCAAAGAACGGAACACAAACGGACAGTACGAGCACAAGCGATTACGGAGTGCCGTGGCAAGCATTCGGTATTATCTTCCATACCTGCATACGTACGAGAGATATCCGCACCTTTCGATACCGAGAACTACGGGCATTTGTGACGGTTATTTTTCACATGTAAAAGAGAAGCTAAAGCCTCATCGAGGAATCTCTCGGATTCAGCGAGATTCTCTTCTTATCTTTCTCCTCGAAGAACAGAACAGGAAGGCAAAAGTTTAGGAATAAAACCAACACATTTTAGGCTTAATCGAAAAACCAACACATTTTAGGCTTATCTCAGAAAACATAGAGTTTCGAGAAAAGAAAATATCACAAACATTCCATATTGCAAATACTTCAGAAAGTCTTCTTATCGAGATTATTCTCATACCAGAGAGTAATGGAATGCAATTTATTGAATGAAATCCTGCCTTTAAACCCAAGATTATTTTTGACAAGGAAAAGGTTATTACTTTTCAGACACTCGATGAGAAAGATTTGCAAAGAAAAATACACATACAGCTTGCTGAGCAAAAAAATCTGATGATGGAGAATAGTAGGGCGATAAAATACGTACAAAGAAAAGAGTACATAGAAGCAACAAATTATTATATGAAGTATGTTTTTATGCCACTCGTCTCAGTATTGCGTATAAAATACACGCCACTTCTTCATGACTGGTGACGTATTCATATCTCACGACACTTTCCTAAAGATGTAGTAGAACGATTAGAGAATTTGATGCGATTTTCTTCATTGGATGATATTCTTGAGAATATTTTACTCGCCCGTGAATGGTTCTGGGAAATTGTACAAGAAGGAGAAAATGAATATCCAAACCTAAGGTAAATATTAGAATCTTCTCATTATTCTGAAAATGTATGCGTATATATATTACTGGTCCAGGAGGCTCAGGGAAATCGACTCTTGCTCAGTAACTCGGAATTCATTACAATATTCCTGTTGTTCATCTGGACGAACTTCAGTGGCAGGAATGATGGAAAGAAAATGAAGAATATAAAAATCTTCAAAAACAGGCAGTGAGTCAGGATAATTGGATTATAGAAGGAAGTAGTGTTTCGATACTCAAAATAATGAAAGACCGTGTAGATTTTGTTATCATACTCAATTACTCTCCTATAGGAAATATTTTCCGTATAGTAAAACGGTTTCTCAAATGAACATACAGAAAGGAAAAACGAATTGGATGGGCTCTATCCGATACTCATGAGCTTCGTCTCGATTTTATATTGAACACGATGAAATGGTGAACCCGTCAGCTTCCACGAATACAGGCAAATATACAAAAATATTCTTTGGAGAATAATGTTATCGAGATACAATCCCCAAAAAAGTTATTTGAAAAAGTACGTATGGAAATCTTCGGTAATTAAATTTGCCAATTATTAATACTAAACAAGATAGATGTAGTTACATTTCTCCTATATTCATAATCCTTTTTTCCTCTATGAACTCTCGTTTCCGACTCTTCTTTTCTCCTTATAAATATGCAAAAATAGATATCTTCTTATTAGTATTGCGTATTATTGTCTTTGGATCGTTCGGGGCTATACTTATCAGTTTTCTCTTGTCGCGGTTTACTGCTCTTTTACTCGAACGTAATACACCAGCTTTTGAACAGCTCATATTTGGATTCGTCGCTTCACTTATTATTTTTTATATATTCGTCTTTTTTATTCGTCATACAGGTAATCCAAATCTCCGCTCAAAAACTTGGATTTTTATCCATAGGCGTTATGTAAAAATGGCCTGCGAATTGGATAATAACTATGCCGAATCACTTGGATCTGCTCGAATATTTTCTATTATCGATAAAGGATGACAAGCATGGAATAGTTCTTTGAGTAGTATATTTCAGGAAGCTACCCGTTTTTTCACTGTTGCGATTCCTACAGGTTTTCTGATAATGCAACAGTCTATGAAAATTATTCTGGTTGCATGACTGGTATTTATGATAGGAGTTATAGTGATTTATTTTCTCAACAAACGTCTCCGTGTTTATAAGATAGAGCGAGTGAAGTCTGTGACAGAATATGATAGAAGGTTTATTCGGGCTATTCAATCTCGACTCGAGATTACACAAAATTTGAGTCTTGAACAAACTCTTCTTTCTCTAGATGAAAGTAATGAGGCATATAGAAAACCATTTCAAAAACAGGTAGGGATTCAGATGTTGATGTTTCAATGAGCTCGTATTTTTTCATATAGTATTCTTATATTTCTTTATTGGACACTCGGGCATTCGTATCTGGAAGGAGGGATATCTTTGCCAAATCTGATTTTACTCGCGTCTCTTACAGGAACACTTTCTGGATTATTTTTCGATATGACCGAACTCTATATGAATCTCTCTGATCAGATTGTGAGTATAGAACAACTGTGGACGAAAATTGAGGATGGTCCAAAAACTAAGAATCTTTTTACTGGGGATACTTTTGAATACCAAAAATGAGAGATTCGGTTTCAGGATGTGGATTTTGCCTATGTGGAAAATAATCCTATTCTTCAGAGGTTTTCTTATACTTTTGAAGCTGGGAAAAAATATGCACTGGTTGGACCTTCTGGAGGAGGGAAGACTACTATTATGAAACTTGCATCAGGATTTCTCTCGGCAAAAAGTGGAAAGGTTTCGGTGGATGGATTTAATCTCCAGACTGTTAATCTCTCTACATTTTATCCAAATATCGGATATCTTACCCAGGATCCGCAAATATTTGATGGAACGATCCGCGAAAATTTGATGCAAGGAAAAGCGGTGAACGCTTCCGATTCAGAAGTGAAAGAAGCCCTGAATAAAGCGCAGTGTGATTTTATTTTCAATCTCCCAGAATGACTGGAAACAGAAATCGGAGAACGTGGAGTGAAACTTTCTGGAGGACAGAAACAACGTCTTGCGATTGCGAAGATATTCCTCAAAAATCCACATATTATCTTGCTCGATGAACCGACAAGCGCTCTTGATAGTTTTTCTGAGGAGAAGATTAGTCAGGCATTTCATGCACTTTTTGAATGACGCACTGTTTTTATCATCGCCCATCGACTTCAGACTGTCAAAGAAGCGGATATTATTCTCGTTCTGGAAGGCGGGCAGATCGTTGAACAAGGAAATCATACAGAGCTTGTAGAAAAGAATGGAATCTATGCGAAGATGCTAGAATTACAGAGTGGGTTTTAGAAAAAATAATACCTCCAATATTTCTTGGAGGTATTATTTTACAGGTATTTCGCCGACATAATACTATTATTATAACAAGGATGAACAGGTAAAAATTCGCACCAATTCATCGCGTAATATTTCAAATCCATTCTCGCTCATAATGGATTCTGGATGAAATTGAAATCCAGAGATATTTTCTTCACGGATAATAGGCAAATAACGATGATAAGGACCGATAAATGTATTAAATTCTTTCTTTATAGGACAGAATGAATTATAAAATCCAAGTCGTTCTTCTTCTCGTTTTATATAACAATTACTAGAAACAATCAGTTTTAATTGTACTCCTTGTGTCGGACTAGGGAGCTTTTCTATCGCCATCCCCATTTCTTTCGCGATTGCTTGATGTCCGAGACATATCCCGAGAAGATTACGCTTTTGTTTCATAAGCTCTCGTGTATGAGTTGTGAGCGTTTTCATTGGTCCCAGATTTTGGTCCTAAACCCCGAACTTTAGTTCGGAAGCTTTAGCACTGGCCAGTATATTCTCATCCAAAGAAGACCCTGAAATCGATTTATCCGTCTGTCATAATTACAGGTAGTATATTGAGAAACTTTGGAAGAGCAACTTTCATGAGTTCATCTCTTGCTTTTTTCTTTTCTTTCGCAGCCTGAAGTGGTGTTTTTCTTTTCTGAAGTCTTTGGAGTAACTCTTTTGTGAATTCCTTTCGTAGATGAGATTCCCAGTTAGGAAGTGAGATAAGTTTCTGGTAAGGTGTCATACAGTTCTTCAACGTATAGAGAATTCTCACTTTCCCATTTTCTTCACATACCTTCTCGGGGAAATGACAGGGACGATAGAAATTGAGATATGGGATAAAATGTTCCATGTAGAATCGATTGATTCTTGGAGCAAATACTCCAGGAATATGCCAGTGTCCGAATTCCTTTCGGATAATTGCACCATTTTTACATTCCACAAGTCCATTGTCTGTACTCTTTCTTGCTCTACTCTTAGTCTGAGAAACTCTGAGTTTTTCAAGAAGTGCTGCCACCTTGTAGTTGATGAACTCACTTCCATTGTCCGAATGAAAATTTTTTATCTCAAATGGAAAAGTAGCGAGTGCTCATTTGAGGAGAGGTAAGAGAAATCGTTCGGAGATTTCCTCGACTGCAAACATTACTTCCCACTGAGTTATTTCATCTACAAGATTAACGTGGTATACTCATTTTTCTCCATTCAGATCTCCCTGATGTACTGTATCGACCCGTATGAATCATGGGAGTCCTTCTGGATTTGGTTTCATACGGATTCCGATAGGAATATTCACACTCTTGGTTTTTCCAACAACTAATGATTCCTCTTTGTAATGGGAAGTGGAACGTAGACGATACAACTGAGCAACAGAAATATCTTTGAGACGAACAAATCGTATATCTCCGATAAGATACTCATCTTTCATGAGTGCAATAGTAAGTCCTCAGGATAGTCTTCCAGTCGCATTATCGACTTCAGCAAGAAGTCAGGAATCTTCTCTTGTGTAAGTAATAGGAAATACCCTACGAGAATATGTATGACCAAGTCTCTGTCACACCTTGAAAGCACGGATATATCGATCAACTTGTTTTTCTGCAAGTCCCGTCATACGCCCAATATATTGGATTATTATCCCCTTATCTTTCTTTTTAAGAGTAAGGTATTTAAAGCGTAAAAGACGCTCGAGTATCCAGTCCGATCGTTCTTCGAGCGTTCCCGTAAGTATGACATCCGTCACTACTGGATTATTTAGGAAACTGACCAAGTCAGTAACCGTACGGAGATTATTATCAGTATACATAGCATTCATAGGTTAATGATACCTATGACATACGGATTTTACAAATTTCAAGGTCTTCTTGTGTGAGAATACGAACCCTATTTTGGGGTCTTCTTGTATGAGATAAGAGTTGGCCTTGACGGATTTAGAGTTATAGATACAGTGTGATGAATATATCGTAACGTCACTTTCTATGGATCTTGCTTTTCATGATCTCGACAGACATGGTTCTCATACTGTGACAAAACTAACTGTGCATATTGTATGGGTAACGAAGTATCGTTTCAGTGTATTAAAGTGAGAGATTCAATCTCGTTGTAGAGAACTTATCATACAAATATGCGATTCAGAAGATGTGCGAATTCTCTCTTGAGTTGTAAGTAAGGATCATGTTCACATGCATGTAGAATATCCACCAACTCTTTCAGTCTCAGATCTTGCTCAGAAACTTAAATGACCAACTTCTCGTAAACTACAAGAAGAATTTCCAGATCTCTCAAAACGTTACTGGTGAAAGCATTTTTGGGCAATAGGATATGGAGCTTGGAGTACGGGAAATATTACCGATGAAATGGTACAAAAATATCTCGAACATCATCGTACTCCATCAAATACAGATACAAACACAATTATACTTGAGTAATAGGGGACTTCCAGTCCATACTCAACCTACCCACTTTCAGTGGGTAGTGGTTTAGTTTTTGATCATTCATATCATTAATATTCCCTGGTCATGGTCCGAGAATTACTATATCTGATGAATCGGTAGATGAATTAAAATCGAGAGTATCTACGATATCTACTATCATCCCCATTTTTTGCATCATTCGTCCGAGTGTTTTTGCGAAATCATCTTTGTTATGAATAATGGTGACGGTTTTTCAGTGAAGTTGTTCACTTACTTTGATTCCTGACTGATTTTGAAAATGAAATTTAGAAAGATATTGATTTCGCTGATTGAGGGCTGTAAGTATCTCTGTATCTCAAAGAATCTCTTCCACATCTGGTATAACATTGGTAGTTCCCATAATTGCCGAGAGCATACCGCCTGTTTTGAGTCTCACTTCTTCTGCTTCATCCAGGGGTTTAGAATCTTTCGTAATCCCAGCACCTGCTTGAATAGTCACGGTTCCATCTTGTCTAAAATGCGCAGTACGGATAGTAATAGCGGTATCGAGATTCCCATCGGGAGTAAGTATCCCTATTTCGCCACCATAATATCCGCGAGAAATAGGTTCATACTTCGCGATGAGATGTACCGCACTTTCTATCGGTCATCCCGTAAGAGTTGGAGCATGAAGTGTTTCTCGTAATGTATCGAGAGGTTGCATATCTTTATTTCTCTTCCCGATGAGTTTATACTCTGTATGTATGACGGCTCCATTTTGTCGGAGAAATGGTCACTCTATATGACCTCATTCCTCACATATTGTTTCCATCATCTTGAGTTCTTCATCGAGTACATGGAAGAGTTCTCTGGTCTCTTTTTTATCTCAAAGAAATGTAAGAAGTCGTTCTTTGAGATCTCTGATATCTCCCTTTTTGAGAGTTCCAGCGATAGGATTCATCGTAACTTTTTCATCTGTGATACCGAGATGTTGCTCGGGTGTGAGCGAAACAAAGGAATTTCCTTCTCCATCATAAAAAAGTACGGTCATATATTGTCCTCTTTGTTTCAGACAGTTTCTAAAAGCTGATTCCACATCTTTTCTCGAGAAGTCCTGAATCTTTCCAGAAAGTGGTTGAGAAAGAATCATCTGACAGATGTTCCCCTCGTTAATTTCTTTCTCCTGGATTTCTTTTACTTTCGTTGCAAATTGTTCATCATCCATAAGTGGAAGAATGGGGGTTTCCATAACTATTGGTTTGTCCGAGAGAATTACCTCTACTTGTTCTCGAGTAAGTTTTATAATTTTCGTCACATCGATGGCGAGAATCGGTTCGTCACCATGCGCTTCAAATCCACGCTCACGAATCGTGCGAAATGGTACCATAAAGACAATAGTGGATACTTTCCTATTGTAAAACTCTTGAAGTCCTGCGAGTGTGCTGAATTTATAGAGGTATCATTCGTAGTGAGTGATTACTTCATCTTTTTCGATGATTGCACGAGCTATTTCTTGTTGATGTATTGTTTTCATATATAGTAAGATTAAAAGTAAATAATGTTTTATCCTCTTGGATATCGTTTGCGATATGTTGGAGAATTGTAATAAGCTGTATTTGTAGCATCAATTAAAATATTTACTACATTTCTTAGTGATGTGTTTTCTGCAATGTCTCGGTCGCGGAATACTCATACAGGCACTGATTTAAAAAGTGTTTCCCCGATGATAAGATTATTTTTTCTGGCAGACTTGCCAGTATCAACAATATCTACACCTGAAGTGCCTATACCTATAGCAAGTTGTGCTTCGATTTTTCCTTCCGTCTTCTGTATTTTTCAGACATTTGATCCAGAAAATTTATTTGCGAGAAGCATACGAACTAGATATGGATAACTTGTCAGGATATTACCTCTTTGAGCAATTGATTCTAAATCTATTGATTCATCACGAGATCGTGTTAGAACTTTGAGTCTTACAGGAGATATGGTATCGAGAAGAAATGATCGAGATATATTCTGTCTTTCGTCTTTCCTCATTACTTCTTGTGATGTATAAAGACTATTGGAACTTGAATAAAAAGTATCAAATCATACAATTTCTCCTTCTTCTCGTCGCGGTCGTTTTCCTTGAGATAGGAAGAAGTCGGTCAATATATCATCTCCATTGATAATCCCATGAATAGTTCCACCGAGGAGAAATTTTATCGCATCAGAAGCTCGAAGACTGATTATCCTTGCAGGGATTCACTTGAGATTAAAGATATCCAGATTCATATCATTTTCATACATAAGTCACATTTCCATAAGTGAAGATCTTACGTTTTGTCCATTTCTTGTTTCACCAGGAATGGCAATCGTAATTTGATGAGTTGTTTTCATATTTTAAAAGTTTAGATAAATAAAAGAACCGCTTCATAAAGCGGTTAAGTAGGATATTTACCAGAGAAATTTCTGGTAACAAAAAGCCTTCTACCGCCAGTGCGAGAGAAAGTGTTGCCAGATATTTGAGTAGAATTGTTTCTTTTTCATAATTTTGAGCGTTAAAAAAATCCCCGAAGAAGTTACAGACCTCTCGGGGGAATTAGATTATTTGCTATATTTTCTTTTATCTATCGCAAAATATCACTCCGAGAGGGGTGATGGTGATGCCAAGAAGTAAGAGAAAGTAGTTTCATATGTTGGAAAAGTTATAAGTGATAGTATAGATTTTTCATAGGATTGCAAATTTTTTATAAAATTACAAAAATTCAGCAAATTTATTTGACTTTTTGTAAAAATACGCATAGTTAATATAATTTAACTATTAAATGTATCATTTCCATTTATGCAAAATAATCATAATACTTTTCCTCTTCTTGATATTTCACTCACTGATCGTATCAGTATGTTGATGAAAGAAAATGCTATTATTGCTCAAGCACTTCGAAAAACAGACGTTCGATATCAGGAAGAATTTACACGCGTTATTGAGAAAGCATCTTGAATACTTGGATATTCTCGAAAAGATGTTTTGGAAGGCATCTGTTTGTATTATGCAGAGAAAAAAGAGACAAGGATGGCTCTTATATATGCTAATTTATATGTAGATGAAACTGATGTAATTGCGGATAATCTTGCAAATATTTTTCGAGCTATTGTCGATTCTGCCTTGCATACTACCACACGAGAGGAATTTAATGCAAAGAAAATACCACGATGACTCGGGAGATTTATGAAAAAAGTATATTCTTTTTGAGAAAAAGATACAACAGGAATTATAGCTTTGATGCAGGGACGTGTGTCTCATATTTTTCGAATGGATTATGCAAAGGCAGTACAACACTATAACAAAGCATATGAACAAGGATTGCAAGAAGTTTATAATTTTCGCGGAAAGGCACTTCAAGGAATGTGATTAATGAAGGATGCTCTTCTGGCACAAGCCAAATGATGGGAAGAATATCAGGATATTCAGTGTCTTGAGGATATGGTTCGGTTACTGTTTATTCTTGAGGCAGACAAACTGGCTCATTATTATTATCAGATTCTCAAAGAAGTACATCCTGAAGCACCGAATCTTGTTGCTCTTTCGCATACAATTAATGTTTCACAACAATCGGATCTCATAAAGGATTATTTTCGATGACTTCATTTTCAAGAAAATACGGATAATTTACCCCAACAATCCTATATGGGGATTGTAAAATGGACTCTATGATATATTGAGAAGATTGATAAAAAAAGAAGCGTTTTAAAGGAAAAAATAGAAGTAGTACCATCGAATATCTCAGCAGATGAATATACTCAATATGAGGAACTTTTTTATAATGACACTTTAGAATTACTCGATTATCTCTATTTTGGAGCGATTGGATTACTCGATGAGAAAATGCTCGGTCTCTATATGCAAAACATCTCTACTCTTCTCGGTGAATGAGATATATGACGTGAATTTTTGATACGACATATTGAATACACGAAACCTTATTCTGCCTATTGGGAAGAGACTCAAATGCCACGGGAAGAATGAGAAGATGAAGAAGCAGATGAAGAAGAAGCAGATGAAGAAGAATGAGAAAATAAAGAAGATGAAGGCAGAGATACTTTCCTAGATATTGAAGATAAGGAATGAGAAGCTGAAGATGGAGTTATTCCCTCAGAGACTGAAGATAAAAAAGACAAAGATAATATTCTTCCAGACACCGAAGATGAAGAAAATGATTTTGATGCAAATAAGGAACTTATGGGGATTTTAGACATGATCATCGCTCATTATAACACCTATGCAGATATGGATATTTTAGAGTGGTATAGGGAAACAGCAAAGAAAGTTCTCATCGATGATTTGGACGGCGAAGAGTTGGAAGAATATACTTTGAAAACAGAAGCAGATATAGTATTTGAACAAAAAATGTTTTTCAGTATGTCTGATATATTACAGTCTTGGTATGAAGAACTTCGGGAAAGAGTGGATTAAACAGAAGGAATTTTCTTTCGAAAAAAACTTCAATGTACACATCGTGCTAATGTTCCACTGAAAATAACTCTCTCAAAAGATGTTATGTTATTTGCTATCGTGGATGGATTCATAAGTGGCGTAGAAGAATCTGTATATATGGGTTATATTGATTGACTGGAAGGAATGAATATATCTGATAAAGATGCACTCCATATTTGTAATATCTGCTTTCATTTTGGATGTTCTGAACTGGCATTCAAATTACTTGGATCGAATGTTACCGATTGGAAAAATCCAGAGACTCTTTTGTTGGCGATACGACTGGTATATGATCTTTCTAATAAAGATAGAGAAGTAAGAAAAGAAATTATTTTGGATATAGAAGAGTATATTGAAAAGTCATGATGTGAGATTGCTGATTTGAAAACATTTTCCATGTCTCTTATAAGTGATATTATTTGATCAGATATACCTTTTGAAAACCAAGCACTTCTTCAAGAATTAGGAGGACTTATTATATACCTCTTTGGAGATATTGATAATGCTGATCAAGCTTTAGTTCTTGCTCATGAACTTGGAAGTTATACGGCTCTTCCATATCTTTCGACTCTTTATATGCTTGAGGGAGAATACGAAAAAGCGTATCAAATACTTCAGAGTGTCTATGATTCAGAAGATCCGAGAATGTTTATGGAAACAGCCAATCTTTTGGGGCTTGCCATACGGACGGAACGAAGAAAAGAAGCAAAAGAATTACTCAGAATTATGGGAAAAAATAGTGCAAGTAGGATCATACCGCTACATTTTCATTATAGCATCACTGGTACCATCTCAGAGGAGCTGGAAGCGATCAGTCTTCTCGGTATATATGATGATAATACATTGAGTGAATTGGATGGTTTTGCGTTGCAGTTTGCAGTAGATAAACGCGAGAGTTTTCTTATGGCAAAGCATATTTCAGATCACACATTTCTTACTTGCAAGAGAAGTATGGCATTTTTCCCATCAAAAAATATCGTAAAGGCTATTGAATATTGGGGAATACTTCAAGATTTTATCAAGAACCAGAAATTTACTACTCTCTGGGAACATCTTTGATCTTTCGTAGATGAAGATCTGCTCCTAAGTATGAATCATGAAAATAAAGATGAATGAGAAATAATGAGTACATATATTCAAGTTGCCATATCTGCAGAGGCGCATATCTGCCGAAAAATATTTCTCAAAGATCCATCTTTGGTATTTCTTCTCGATATGATTGCCGAGACACTTATGTTATTGCCAGATTGTTCATCGCTTGCAGATTTATGGTATGAAGAAACCCAGAATTGTGCGAATATAAAAAATGCTTTTGATTTACAGTATGACATAGGAAGATTTGGACAAACTCCGGTACTTCATTAGTCGTCATTATTTATACTAACTTGCTTTAATAATATAAATGTATATAATACAAGCATATAATTTCTAACAAAGATATATGCGTGTAATATTAACCCTCTCTGAGAATGAGCTTTCAGATCTCATGAGAGCAATGAAAGAAGAACTCAATATCAAAATACATAGGAGACTTCAAATGCTCCACTGGAAATATCTTGGTAAGACGAATACGGAGATAGCTAAACTTCTCTCTGTACGATCGGAAACAATAACCGGTTGGCTTAATATCTATCGAAGGAAATGACTTTCTGGACTTCAATGATTGGATTATATAGGGAGACGTCCATCGAAACTCGATTCAATCAAGAATCAGATTATCGCCTACATAGAAAAAGAAAATGTAACCACTCTCTCGATACTACAAGACTGGATTAAGAAAACATTCAATCTGGACATAGAACAAAGCTGGCTCTATCGATACTGTAAAAAAACTCAATTTTTCTTACAAGAAAACCAAGCTCATCCCCGGGAAACATCAGACCGAGGAAATTCAGCGAGAAACAATAATAAAGATACTTTCGTACATCGAACAATCCAGGCAAGATGATTCTATTGTGCTTTTTCTAGATCCGATGCATCAGATCCATAATAATGAGCATGACTATGCTTGGCAGAAAAAGGGAAAAGACGGAACAAAACAAGTGAGTGCTAATACTGGAAGAAGACGACTCAATATCTTCTGAGCATTGAATCCTCTTTCTTACGAAGTGACTTCAATCATTACCGAAGCAAATTGTGATGTTGAATCCATGAAAGTATTCTTTTCAGAGATACGGAAAGAATATGGAGAAAAACCTATCACAGTATTTCTCGACAATGCCCGATATCAAAGAGCCTATGAAACACAGGATCATGCGAAGAGCTTGAATATCACCCTTGAATTTCTTCCACCCTATTCACCCAATCTCAATCTTATCGAACGACTCTGGAAGTTTACCAAGAAGAAATGCTTTAAGAATCGGTACTACGAAGACTTTCAAACATTTGAAAAAACACTCAGAGATTTTTTATGAAATCTCTGAGTGTATAACAATGAACTTAAAAGCTTGTTAACCTTGAACTTTGAAATTATTAAAGCAAGTTAGTATAAAAATCCGCAATACATTGTATTGCGGATTTTTATGCGCATCATAAGATGAACTGATTACTTAATCCAAATATTCTTATTATCTCATCATATTACCTGTTCTCACCCATTCTCCGATTCCACCACCGAGATCATGGACATCTTGAAATTGGAGGGTTCGAAAAAGTTCGAGTACCTGACTCGATCGATATCCAGACCGACAATATATGAGATAGCTTTTGGATCGATCAAGTTTCATAAGATGTGATGAAAAATCTGCCCGAGAACAATCTATCTCGAGAGCATTTGCGATTTTCCCATGTTGAATCTCCTCAGGAGTACGGATATCAATCACGATTGCTCCGTGGTTTTTCTTTTCGAGAAATTCGACTATGCGAATAGTACTGATAGATTGTGGATGCATACTTTTGGAGGATTAGGATAATATATATAAGCAGATAAGCCACACCTTTCATCATAAAGTGTGGCTTATAGTTTTTGATATAGGGTATTCTTCTATCGTCCTCTATTGGCCGCTCGTCCCGGACGTTGTCGGTTATTCATAGCACCTGCTTGTGATCCTCGGAACTGATTTCCTGCAGGAAATACTGGTCCAGAACGAGATAGGGGTGGTTTTGGAGGAATAACTTTTACCTTTTCTTCCGCAACTTCCAATGCGTCCAATTGAGGTTCTTCCTCATCTTTTATTACTTTTGTCATAGAGAATAATAGTTACGAATAAAACTGGTGCATTATATCCAAAAAGAATGGCTATACAAACGAATTTTTTACTTCTGTCACTTTAAAAGTTAAAATGTCGTAAAGATACAAAATAGAAATGTCGTAAACTACAGAAAGTATTTTTACTTTCTGTAATAAAAACAAGATTTCTATGATTAACTATCTTTGTATGACCCAAAAAGAACTTAACCTCAAGAGTATTATGGACAAACTCATCGTCTGAGAGCTCTTTGAGCATGAAGCGGCAAAGCTTGCTCATAAGAGTCACCGTCAGATTCAACGAATCAAAAAACTATACAAAGCATATGGTGATGTAGTATATTCTCATCCAAAGAAGACCCTGAAATCGATTTATCCGTCTGTCATAATTACAGGTAGTATATTGAGAAACTTTGGAAGAGCAACTTTCATGAGTTCATCTCTTGCTTTTTTCTTTTCTTTCGCAGCCTGAAGTGGTGTTTTTCTTTTCTGAAGTCTTTGGAGTAACTCTTTTGTGAATTCCTTTCGTAGATGAGATTCCCAGTTAGGAAGTGAGATAAGTTTCTGGTAAGGTGTCATACAGTTCTTCAACGTATAGAGAATTCTCACTTTCCCATTTTCTTCACATACCTTCTCGGGGAAATGACAGGGACGATAGAAATTGAGATATGGGATAAAATGTTCCATGTAGAATCGATTGATTCTTGGAGCAAATACTCCAGGAATATGCCAGTGTCCGAATTCCTTTCGGATAATTGCACCATTTTTACATTCCACAAGTCCATTGTCTGTACTCTTTCTTGCTCTACTCTTAGTCTGAGAAACTCTGAGTTTTTCAAGAAGTGCTGCCACCTTGTAGTTGATGAACTCACTTCCATTGTCCGAATGAAAATTTTTTATCTCAAATGGAAAAGTAGCGAGTGCTCATTTGAGGAGAGGTAAGAGAAATCGTTCGGAGATTTCCTCGACTGCAAACATTACTTCCCACTGAGTTATTTCATCTACAAGATTAACGTGGTATACTCATTTTTCTCCATTCAGATCTCCCTGATGTACTGTATCGACCCGTATGAATCATGGGAGTCCTTCTGGATTTGGTTTCATACGGATTCCGATAGGAATATTCACACTCTTGGTTTTTCCAACAACTAATGATTCCTCTTTGTAATGGGAAGTGGAACGTAGACGATACAACTGAGCAACAGAAATATCTTTGAGACGAACAAATCGTATATCTCCGATAAGATACTCATCTTTCATGAGTGCAATAGTAAGTCCTCAGGATAGTCTTCCAGTCGCATTATCGACTTCAGCAAGAAGTCAGGAATCTTCTCTTGTGTAAGTAATAGGAAATACCCTACGAGAATATGTATGACCAAGTCTCTGTCACACCTTGAAAGCACGGATATATCGATCAACTTGTTTTTCTGCAAGTCCCGTCATACGCCCAATATATTGGATTATTATCCCCTTATCTTTCTTTTTAAGAGTAAGGTATTTAAAGCGTAAAAGACGCTCGAGTATCCAGTCCGATCGTTCTTCGAGCGTTCCCGTAAGTATGACATCCGTCACTACTGGATTATTTAGGAAACTGACCAAGTCAGTAACCGTACGGAGATTATTATCAGTATACATAGCATTCATAGGTTAATGATACCTATGACATACGGATTTTACAAATTTCAAGGTCTTCTTGTGTGAGAATACGAACCCTATTTTGGGGTCTTCTTGTATGAGATAAGAGTGATGTTTGACTCATTCATAAAGCACGACTCCGTAAATCGAATCATCAGTATGATGGTAAAAAGTACGATGAAGCTGTATCTCTCATACAAAAATACTATCACGACTATTCATTCGTCATGATACACGAGAAACTCAAAGAAAAACATGCTATCTCGTTTACCATGGCAACGCTCCGTAACGAACTCATTCGCAGGGGAATTCGAGAAGCAAAGAAGCAAAGAAAACCAAATATTCAGAGAACCATGCGACTAAGAAAAGAAAATTATGGAGAGATGACTCAGTATGATGGAAGTTATCATCTGTGGTTTGAGAATCGATGAGCAGAGTCTTGTTTGCTTGTATGAGTGGATGATGCGACTGGGGAAGTTACTGCCAGGTTCGATATCAACGAAGGAATTCGTGCCACATTTGAGTTCTGGATAGACTATATTCTCGTATACGGAAAACCAAAGTCCATTTATCTGGATCGATTCGCTACCTACAAGATTAACCATCCAAACGCTACAGACGACAAGGAGCTTGTGACCCAATTTGGTCGAGTCTGCAAGGAGCTCGGAATTGAGCTTATCTTTGCAAACTCACCAGAAGGAAAAGGAAGAGTGGAACGTATGAATGGGACTCTTCAGAATCGTCTTGTAAAAGAACTTCGGGAAGCAAATATTTCAACCATTCCTGAGGCGAATATTTTCTTAAAAGAAGTTTTTCTTCCAGCCTTTAATAAGAAGTTCCGAGTCGAGGCAAGAGGAAGTTCTGATCTTCACATTCCTCTTCGGGACGATGAGAAAGAATGACTATTTCGGATATTTTCTATACAGAAGATACGAAAAGTCATGAATGATTATACTATCCGTTTTGAAACAAAAATCATTCAGCTCTACCGAGATAAATCAGGATGATCAATGGTCTACAAAAAAGAACAGGTCACGGTTGAAAAACATATGGATGGAAGTATCCATATATGCAACAAAAACAAAAGATATATACTCTCGAAAGAAATTGATATGAATGGTATTCTACCACAGTCTTGTGTTCTTCCACTTCCTCCGGTTGCGGGAGAAGATGAAAAAGTAATGAAAGAGCAATTCCTTCGAGAACAAGAGAGTTTGAAACAAGAAGATATTGTCCGGAAACTTAATGAGAAAACTAAGGAAGATGAGGTACGACATATGCGAAGCAGGAATAGACAACTCTATCACAAAGAACACTGAAGACTTGCGAATATGCCAAAAACTGCTTTATCGAATTCTTCTTGTCTCTCGCTTCAAATCTAAAACACGACATTTCTACTTTTAAAAAGCTTACGACATTTCTATTTTAAATTGACACGAATTTTTTACTTCTTTTTCTTTATAACACTTGTTTTGAGGACGAGCCCGCTCGGACCATCTACCTCTTCTGGATTATTGGTCAGTCGAATTTTATAAACGGTTCCTTGTTTAATAGTATTTTTAGAACCCTTGATAGTAACATCTTTTATAAGGAAGACCTGATCTCCATCTGCGAGAACAGTCCCATGAGCGTCTTTCGTTTCTACGATTGTATCCATATGATTTTGAGGGTAAATATTAAATTGTGAGACGAATTGTAGGGGAAAATAGGGGAAATGCAAGGTGAATATCATCTTTTTTAGAAATCTTATACTATTGTTATTTTCATAAATCGTTCGATTCAGCGAAGGTCAGAGAAGAATGAGAATTTCCATCCGTATTTTTTAAGAATTCCTTGGGCGATATCAGTTTGATCATCGCCCATTTCTGCGAGGATAGTGAGAGCTTTTGGTTGATATTTTTTGATGAAATCATCGATTTGAGAAAAGAGTTTTTCGTAGAGTTCAAATCCAGTATTTTCTCAGCCAAAGAGTGCAATTTTCGGTTCGTATACGGTATCAGTCACTCATATTTTCCCAGTCATCTTGTTTGATGTAGGGGAGGTTTGTGACGATGAGGATATTTTTATTTTTCTCAAATAGCGGAGTATTTTCTGAGAAAAAAATACTAAGGAGATTTGACTCTAGAAATGCTATATTTTTTCCTTGATTTTTATTATTTCATTCGGCTACTTTTAGTGCTTCCGGACTTATATCAATCGCAAGAACTTGTGGAACCTCCACGGCAGAAAGTATGGAAAGAGGGATAATCCCTGAACCTGTTCCAATGTCTATAAGGATATCTGGAGGATTTACTCGACAAGATTTTATCGCTTCTCGTACGAGAGATTCTGTTTCCAGTCGAGGAATGAGAACATGTTCGTTGATATGGAATTTTTGGTAATAAAATTCCACCCACGAGCGAGTATATTCGGGTGGAAAAGAGGAGTTCATAAATCAGGAAGCTAATAGAGTTAAAAATTATTCTATTCCTGAGAAATATAAAAGAACGATAATATTTGTATGAAAATTGCGTATTAGAGTGATTCGTACGATTTGTACGGAGAACGAGAAACGTAAAGTTTGAATATAAAGATTGAAGTTATTTTATATTTCTCTAGTTTTCGAAAGTTTTTCGATTGAAAATAAGTACTGTAAAAGTGAGAATTACCGCAAGATAGAGAAATGCGTGAACTATATTTATAGCGAAAAATGAAGGTGCAATAGTAATAGGACTTCCGATGAGAGACTTAATATTGAGCGCTTCAAAATTAGGGAAAATTACCAGTAAAACTTTACTGAAATAATAGAGGATATTATTTCCTGATCGAAGTGCCATATCGGTCATAGTGGTGATAGAATGACTGATAATATATACTCCCATAACGAGAAGTATGGAAAGGAGAGGCGAGATGAAAGTTGAAAAGAATAATATAATCGCGAAGAGAAGGAGGAGTTTCAAATAGATAAATCCAATGGAAGCGAAGAGAAGAAATGAAAGAGGAGTTTTTGCGACTAAAAATACGATCGTTGATATAACGGATTGTATCAAAATAATGAGCAAAAGAATCGCACTGAATCCGAGAAATTTCCCGAGAATAAAATCCCTTCTTTTGACTGGCTTAGAAAGTATCAAGTATACTGTTTTTCCTTCAATTTCTCGAAAGAGGAGCTGACTTCCTATGAAGATAACGGAGATGATCCCAAATATTTCCACCATAGCAAGTCCAAAATCTGCCACGATTTTATCGGATTGACCAAGTGAAAGATTTGCAAGAACGAGAGAAAACCCGATGAGTGCGATTCCAAAGAACACGATCATATAGAGGATCTTGTTTCGAGCAAGTTCCCGAAATGTATTAAGTGCGATATTGAACATAAAATAATATTATTAGTTGATATATTTAACAGTACCTTCCCATCTTCCTCGAATTTCAGCAAGAGTTTCGTGATGGGCAGGAAGATATTCTCACTCGAGAACCTGACGATTGCTTTTGGATACTTTTTCTACGAGAGAAAAAGGAAGTGGTTCTATGTCAATAATTTCATCAGGTTTCATGGTATGAGCCCGTTCTATGAGATTTCATCTAAAGTATAATCCTGGCAAAGGAATATCATAAGAAGAGAGATTCATAATAGTTTTATTAAAAATATATAATAGTTTTATTAAAAATATATAATAGTGTTATTTTCTTGTTTTCTTTGCTAGAAAAGCTAGTAGATTGCGTTTCCATTGGGGATAAGTTCGAGTTTTTCTCTGTTCAAAAAATGCTTCTACTTCATCGATAAGCTGTGTATATGATTCTTCTTTTAGATCCCTCGTTTCTAAAAATGCTAATTCCCGAACAAGAGACTCGCAATATCTTCTTCCACTTCTTTGTTCTAAAAAATCCCCGACAATATCCCCAATATATTCTCGTATCATACTAAGTTGATCAGGTTTTTCTTGGGCACGAAAATGCTTTTTGAACTGTTCAAAAGTATCTTGTTCTGATATATCTTGAGGAGTAATCATTTTTAGATAACGAAAGATTGTAAAAGTTTACTTCCTATGAAATTTCTCTGTCCATTCAAAAATTCCTGTATAGACTGAGATTTTTTTCATTCTAATTTTACTTGCGATAATGTCAAGATTCATTTGCCACAAATAATGCCAATAGTTTTATCTTCCATTTGCATTACGGTTCCAGGGATTTGTGTTTCTTCTCAAGAATCTGTATAAAAACATTTTTCTATGATGAATTTTTTTTCATTGAAAGTCGTATATACTCCGGGCCATGGAGTGAAACCTTGGTAGAGATGGTAGAGTTCTTTTGCACTTTTTGTGAAATCGAGAATTCCTTCTTCTTTGGTGATTTTCTTGCAGTAGGTTGCTTGACTTTCGTCTTGTATTCTTGGTGTGAGTTCTTCCTTATCGAGTTTCAGAAGAGTTTCTGCTGTAAAACTCCCGGATATTTCTGCAAACTTTTCGAAAAGACTAGCGGTTGTTTCGTCCGAATCTATGGAAATCTTTTGTATATCGATAATATCTCCATCATCCATTTTTTCACCCATCACCATAATAGTTACTCCTGTTTCTGTTTCTCATTCTATAAGAGCGGCTTGGATAGGGGACGCACCACGATACTTTGGGAGAATGGACCCATGAATATTGATTGGGTACCTCTTTGGAATCTCGAGAAGTTCTTTTGGGAGGATTTTCCCATAAGCAACGACAACAAAATAGTCTACGTTATATGTTTTTATCTCCTCAAGAAACTCGGTATTTTCGCGGATGCGAGCTGGTTGGAAAGCAGGAATATTTTCCTTTAGAGCGAGAATCTTTACTTCATTGGGAGTGATAGTTTGATGTCGTCAGATAGGTTTATCTTCTCCGGTTACTACAAAAACAACTTCAAATTGCGGATTATTCAAGAAGTCTTGCAAAACTTTTGCCGAGAGATGAGGAGTTCAGAAAAATCAGATACGGATCATAATGGAGGATTTTAAATATATTACTACTTTTCTTTGGAGATTTG
This sequence comes from uncultured Candidatus Altimarinota bacterium, assembly GCA_963751115.1. Taxonomy (GTDB): domain Bacteria; phylum Patescibacteriota; class Gracilibacteria; order BD1-5; family UBA2023; genus UBA1545. Next base: position 67,376 of record CAVVTN010000005.1, on the reverse strand, counting down.
TGGCTTCTTCTTTGAGGAAATTTTTCTCTCTAAAAAATCTTTTACAATCATCTGTAAGATAGCAGCAAATGGTATAGCAAGAAGGATTCCGGTGATTCCAAAGAGACTTGCCATCACTGTCATCATGAGGAGAATAAAAAATGGAGAGAGATCCAGTGTTTTACTCATAACCATGGGAACGAGGATATTATTTTCTGCTTGTTGGATGAGGATATAGAGGATGAGAATAGATATAACAGGTGTTATTCCCATTCCTGCTACTATTGCTAGCGCGGGGAGAAGGGCGAGAAAAGGTCCAATATAGGGGATAAATTCCATAAGTCCTGCGATGAGAGCAAGAGTGAAAATTCCTGTTATTTTGATTCCAAAAATTTGGAGACCAAAAAGTCAAAGAAGCGTGAGAAAAAATATAGCAGCACAGAGAATCATTTGTCATTTCATCCAAGAACTCAGAACATGGAGAAAAGAATCCTCTCGTTTTATGAGATAATTTTCTAGTTTTTTTGGAAATATTTGATACAAGAATTTCTTAATCGAGAGGCGTTCTAGTATCATAAAGAACGTAAAAACAATAATCATCATCATCTGAAATATCCCACCAGAAAGCGTAGAGATGAGCGAAGTGGAGCCCTGTAACAAATTCTTAGAAAGAGTTGCCATAACAGCAGAAATAGAAGAAACATTACTTTTCATCCATTCGAAGAGAATCCCAAAATCTATAGTCCCTATATATGATTTTAAAAATGAAGGAAATCCAAGCGCATCGACACCACCCGATTTATAGAGTATTTCCATATTATTGAAAGAAGAACTCATATAAGAAAAAAGGAGGATAATTTGCTCCGCAAATATTGGGATAATAGCAAAAAGCACTACGAAGAAAAAAAGGAGAATTCCTAGAAATATAAAAATAATTCCGAGCCAATCAGGGATTCTTTTTCGATTCATACTGGTGAGAAGTGGAGAAAAAAGAATCGTCAAAAATCCTGAAAAGAAAAGAATTGTGAGTATGCTTGTTAAAAGCGAAAGTGTATATATGACTCCAAAGAAAACAAGAAGAATTAATATTTTTTGAGTAAAAATATGGAGCGAAATAGTAGAACTTTCTTTTTCTATAATAGGTTTCTGACTTTCCATATGAGATGTAATAATGGAATAAAATATTTTTATGGACTATAATGAAAACTTCCTTAAAAGCAATGCTGAGTTTTTAACTAAAATTTTTTTATTGCACATTTTTGATGACAGATATTTCTCCATTAGTATCCACAAAAAGTATTTCTCCATTTTTATAACGCAATACTTTTCCATCTTTAGGAGTTTTAAATATTAATTTTCTCTCACGAGTATCCTGTCCGATGAGAAATATGGTATCATTACTTGTATCACTGAGAGATAGGAGAGTTTGTTTTTCTCGACTTCATTTCTTCACAAGTGCCACGATTTCTCCAGAGGGAAGCGGTATGATATCATCATAGAGTGGATTTACTCGAGCAGTTTTTGTTGAGAGAGAATATATAAAAACTCCTGTATCACTGGTAATAATTTTGGTATTCATATCTCTAGTATTTTTTATCCCAACGATTTTCCCCATGAATTGAAAAATAGTTTCTTGCCCATTTTGAAGCGAATAAAAAGAAGTATTTTCTCCTTTTTGGAGTGCGATATATCCTTCGTAAATATCGAGGCTTTCATCGGTGAGTATACCATTTGGAATCTGAAATAATTTCTTTGATTCTTCTCATTCTTTCTGAATAAAAATATCAAATTCTCAACCATTTGGCACGGCAAAATAGAGACCTCATTCTCGATATCCAAGCATGACTGAACCAGTGCTTTCCTCAAGAGTTTTTGCTATGTTATTTTTGAGTTTTATAAAAGTAATCGCCTCCGTTTTGTCTTTTTTTTGATCACCAAGTTCTATTTTTTTTTCCATATGAAGGGTAATTTTCTTCTCTTCTCCTCTTTGGAGGATAAGTATATTTTCCATGGGATTATATCCTTCTCGTTTTGCAGAAAGTGTATATTGAACTGCTGGTATTTTCTCAAAAGTACACGTAGTATTACATTCTTGCGAATAGGTTTTTTTGAATTCTGAAACAAGCGTTATAGAAGTACTTCCACTTCCATCGAGTGAGATTATTACATTTGCATTACTCGCTATGAAGAAATAATAATAGACACCGAAGAGTCCACTAAAAATGATGGCAATTATTATCAGAGAAAGGAGACGATTACTCATAAATACGAGAAGGAAAAAAAGGTAAAATTTGCAAATATTAAGAACGCTATATAATGCGATTATAGTATTCATAAAATCTCTTTTTGCAAATGACAAAAACGCCTCTTGCGAATCTCTTGGAAACATTCGAATCGGGTCGTTCTATACCGCCAGTGGTCCTTTCTGATGAGGATGTAACCATTGTTATAAATACGCTGAAAAAAACGCATTTCATCGATCTTTATGCGATGAGAAAAGAATACATCGACGGAGTTTTCTTCTTCGAAAACGAAACAGGAACGATCAAGATAGAACAAACGCGAGCCATTATAGAGCAATCTTCCAAGCGCTCGAGTTCGGGATATGATATATTTATCATCGAGCGGATTGATACCCTCACTTTGGCGGCTGCCAATAGTCTCCTCAAACTCTTCGAAGAAGTTCCATCCAATATTTTGATTCTCCTGACTTCTGATAGTAGTCGCGATTCTATGATAGAAACACTCGCTTCCCGGGTAATGTTCGTATCATCCAATATTCATCACATAGTTTTGGACGCGAGTATTCGTGAGAAAATCGATGCATATTTTGACTTCTGAGATACGGCCGCATTGCTTTCGTTTCTCGCAAAAGAGAAGCTTGAAAAATCCGAGTATCTTGCTATCCTTATCGCACTCAAAGACCGTATCCTCTCGGGAGATATCACGAAACTTACCACGATAGAGAAAATAGAATCAGCTATCATTACTCTTTCCTCTACCAATGCGAATCCGAGATGGGTGGTGGATGAAGTGGTTTTGGGGATGTAGGATAATACAAATATGTTTTTATATAAAAATAATTATTTATACTTTTGTCGAGAAAAGTACCAAAAGCTTTTAGGGATAAAAAACTCGTTGTATAGCAACAGGAAAACTATTTATCATCGTTCTCAAACAGTTTTACACCTAAAAACCCCATTTTTGATAATCATTTAACTTTTTCTTTTATATTTTTTTATCCAATATTCTTATGCTCTGACACACTCTCGCACTCGCTTTTCGTGGACTTTCTGTGTATCGCTGGAATAATTTTCCACGAGTAGAACAGGTTTCTGCGACGGATCATATTGCTTTCTCTCTTCATATTGCTATCCTTCTCGCTTCTGTTATAGAAGAAGAAAAAGGAATATCATTTGATCGGGATTATATATTTCGAAAAGTATTTTTCTCTTCATTTACGACATTTGTTCATTCTGATATGAGCTCGGAAGTAAAAGATCAAATCAAAGCAAAAAATCCAGAAATGTATGCTGAACTTGAAAATATCGTCTATGAGATGCTTCAATCATGGAATCTCCCTGAATGGATGAAAAAAGACATGGAAGAAGTACATAATCCTTCGAGGCGTAGAGATCATTCCTATCAAAAAGAAGATGATCTCATTGCTTTCTCTAAGCTCTGGGCTTCGTATCATGAAGCCTATTTTAGTAATGAAATATATTTGGATGTGTATCGTCCAGCGATGAATACTATCACACAAAAGATTGAACAACCAAGATTTGATTTATTTCGCTCGTATCTTTCTCTAGATCCAGCACATCAAAATAATCTCGTACGATTTCTCCTCGGTATGCGTCGTCTTCAAGCAAGCTATCGCTGGAATAGTATGCGTCGTCGGTATCCTATTTCGGTTATGTCGCATCTGTTTATAATCGCTTTCATCGCCTATATTATCGGGAACATAGAAGGGAAGAGTAGACAAGAGATAACTCATATGATGATGGTGGGACTTTTTCATGACATCCCCGAAGCGATCACGTGAGATATTGTCACACCGACCAAGAAAGCAATCGAAGGATTTGAAGAAGTGCTCGTAACTATTGAAAAAGAACTCGTCGATAAGTACCTGCTCGGATATATTCGCAAATATGCTTTTGCAAGCGAATATGAAAAACTTATGCTTGATCCATGGGGACAAACAGATGGAAAACTTGTGAAACTCGCTGATATTTTTTCTGCCTTATTTGAAGCAAAGATAGAAGCTTCGGTCGACGCAGAGTTTGCAACCGTCTATAAAAATATGAAGAAATCACTCCATACCTCGCCGTATAAATCTGTGGATTATCTTTTCAAGTTTGGAGTCGATTATTTTGAGGATAATCTGAAAGATGTTATTCGATTGAAGAAAGTATAAATCCTCTTTTATGAAAACTCCTACAATATATAATCATAAAAATTGAATCTCTCCAGAATCTCGAAAAGATTCTGGAATCTTTACCGATATAGATATGACTTCGATTTCCAAGTTTCTCAATCAAGAATATGGAGATTATATCTCTCGCGGTGGTGATAAGAATCGCTTTATTTTTATGAAAGCAAGAATCAGAATATTGAAAATGAATGGAGAATTTCATGCTGCTGAGCAATATGGATTTGCCTATCTTGCGTGGTATGAACAAGAATTTGTAAAAGTATATAGAAAGATTATGTCCGATGAAAAAATATCACTAGATAATAAAAAACATCTGATTTCTGTGGTTTTGACAAAGATAATGATTCGGGAAATAGAATGGTCTCTGATAATAGAACAACCACAGATTATAGAACAACCACAGATTATAGAACAACCACAGATTATAGAACAACTTTTTACTTATTGGAAAGATGGATTTAAAAAACTCTTGGAATCATACGAGAAACCAAGAGTCGAAAGGACTTCTGTATGATTGTGAGAGGAAGAAATACGGATAATATATGACATTCTCGATGGAAAGTAAAATTTACAGTTTTTTCACCATATATTCTCCTTCTAAGTTATAGCCGAGTTTCGTATAGTATCCGCGAACTCCGACTCCTGCGATGACGGCTATTTTTTCTATCTGTGGATAATTCCCTCGAATAATTTCTTCAGCTTTTTGTGTGAGACGTTTTCCAAATCCCATATGTTGACCGCTTCCATCAGATTTCTCGCCGACACGAAGCTGGTCACCAAAAGTATGTATTTCCCGGATAATTGCCGCATTATTCAGAACCGAAATTGGATGTTCGGTATTTTCGAAAATATTTGATGGAACTCTGAGTCGGAGAAGTGAGAATATAGTTCTATCTATTGGGTCGATCCATTGTAAAAGGTATTCTTTTCCCCCACTTGCCTCGTATTCGAGAACATCGAGAATGGCATCTTCTCGTTTATTTTCCCGATCCCGAATCTCGCGAGCTGATATATCTTTGCGAATGATTCCAAGTTCTTTCATATGTTCGTCGGTTACCTGACGAAGGTTTGCGAGATGTGAACCAGCCAGTATTTCCGAAGCAGGAATATCACGATACATACGATTGAGGCGTACGTATTCTGGGATAATTCCCTGCGATTTTGCCATCAGATCTACGAGTATTTCATCGCTATAAGGAACAAAACCTCCATTTCTCCAAATGCCTTCGAGTTCGGTATGCGGAGTTACTACCATAGGGTATATCTTCAGCTCATCGGGACGAAAATCTGAGTTATCAAATATCTCCCGAAGACTCTCGAGGTCTTTCTCTGGTGTACTTCCGAGGAGATTCGGCATCATATGAGCCACTACTTTGAATCCTGCATCTTTCAAAATCCTTGTTGCAGCAATCGATTCTTTATTTCCGTGCCCTCGTTTACTGATTGCATTTATTTCGTCGTCTGTGGACTGGTATCCGATTTCTACTCGAGTAATACCATAGCGACGAAGTCTGGAAATCTCCAGATTATGAAGCTCATCGGGGCGAGTTTCTACGGCGATTCCGATGATCCGACTTTCGGCAGTTTCATTGCGTTTCTTGGCTTCTTCCAGAGTTGCAGATTTCTGAATCTGGAAGTCAGGACTGATCTCGAAACTCGCAAATTTCTCGCCACTCATCTGCGTCGATAGGAGATTTTTGCGAAGTTCGGAATAGGTGGTATGAGCATCGTAGATATCCTTGATATACGACTCTTGGTAGAGAAGAGGATAGACACTCCAAGTCCCCCCGATGATGCGGATATCACATTTCTCTATCCGATGACCCGTGATTTCGAGTGATCGAAGTCGATTCCAGATCTGCCGAATCGGGTCAAATTCATTCAACTCTGCTCGCATAACCGCTGGTTCGTTGGGTACATAGCTTTTTGGAAGACCTTCATAACTCGGACAATAGACACATTTCCCTGGACAACCCCATGGTTTCGTGAGGATAGAGATAACCGAAACGCCCGAAAGACTCCGAACCGCTCGTTTTCGAAGGAGTTTCCAAACCCTTGATTCGTACTGCAAAACACCCTCGTGAACGAGGATATTGTATCTATCGATGAATATTATCCCAGAAATACCTTTTGGGAGTTTATATTCTGCATAGATTTCATTTTTGAATGTATGAAACTGCTCCTTGGTAGTGATTTCCGGATGAGCAGAAAGTTCTGTCAGGATGCGGGTGGCGATGGTTTGAATCATAGAATAGGAAGTCTGTAAAGTTCTTAAAATGGAATATAGGAAAGGAGTATACTCAAAATTTGCAAAAAAAAAAATAAAGTGGTAAAGTAGGTTTGTTCTTGTGAGTTTTCACAGATGTTTATTTTTTAAATTTACGATTTATGACTTATGGATGAAATAGAGGCATTGATGTTCTTAAGTTGAATCGTGACTACTCATCTTATGATGAAATTCCAGAAAATGAACGTTCTTATTATGGGAAAATTGACGATGGAGGATATGTATTGCAAGATGCAATGAGAATTTATCAAGATGCATTGATTGAATCTATAAGACAAACAACATGAATAAGTAGGGTTCTTATTAGAATGGGAATACCTCATGGAACTTATGAGATTCAGAAACGTGCATTGGGTATTTTGGAAGATATGGCTATAGAAGATTATGCAAGAATGACTTCCCTGCAAGTGGATATTCAAAAATAAGAAAATGATAACTTGAAAAAGATTTCAGAGGAAATAATAGAAATCTAAGATCTACTAAACCAAAAATATCCCCCACTTTTGAAAAAGTGGGGGATATTTTAACTGTCATTTGTATGAGAATGGAAATTTATAATGCTTTTCTTTTTATTTTTTATAATCGGAAGATTTCAGATATTTTCTGGATGAAGTTTTGTGGCTTTTAGGAATGTATTGCTCAGAAAATTCTGGAATGACAGGTATTTGCCCTTGATTACCACTCCCGTTTGTGTTATCACAATGACACTTTGACTTATTTTCCGTCTTTATAGACTTTACAGACCTTCGACTTTCCGACTCATTTTATATTTTCATAATCTCCTCTTTCTTATGTTTCTTCATCTTATTAAAACAAATCAGAATGACTTCCGGTTCTTACAAAGAGTACCCGGTCATTTTCTATTCGATAGATTAAAATCCAATCTGGCTCGATATGGCTATCTGTAAAATCAGTGTAATCGCCTTTGAGTGGGTGGGTCTTGTATTTCTCTGGAATCGGATTCTCGTCTATTATGAGCTGCATGAGAATTTCCAGTTTTTTCATATCTTTCTTTCGCTTCATTGCAACTTTTATATCTCGACGGAAAGCACCAGTGAATTCGGATTTGCGCATTACATTCCAAGTTGATGAAATAAATCAGCTGTATCTTTTGTTGTGTATACATCAATATTTTTTCGAGCATCATTAAGTACTTTTCTTGTTTTCTCATTTGGTATGTGGATAGAGAAAGGGATAGAGTGAGTATTTGCCACCTGACGGAGAAAAACACGAATCCCTTCCGCAGGAGTTATCCCGAGTTCATGAAACACATGAAATGATTCTTTTTTGGTTGTCTCATCTATACGAATCTGATAGGTTGTATCTCTCTTTGTTGCAGTTGCCATATTATTTGATTTCAGTGATAAAATGTAATGACATTGTATGAACGAATATGAGAAAGTCAATTTTTAAAAAGGATTTGTCAGTCCTGGATTGCCACGCTCCGCTCGCAATGACACTTTGGATTATTTTCTGACTTTATAGACTTTACGGACTTTTGACTTTCCGACTCACCTATATTTTCATAATCTCTTCTTCTTTATGCTTCGTCATCTTGTCGATGAGGACAATGGCTTCATCGATGCTTTTCTGGAGGTCTTTTTCTTGTTGTTTTACGATATCTTCACCGACACTTTCATCCTGATTTTTAATCTTCTTAAGGTAATCTTGACGGATATTTCGAACGGCTACTTTTCCATCTTCAGAAAGACGTTTGGCAATCTTTGCGAGATCACGGCGACGTTCTTCGGTGAGTGCTGGGATTCGAATCAGAACCGATTCCCCATTATCCTGGGGATTGAGTCCGATATTTGCATCATTAATAGCTTTGGAGATATCACGGAGAACCGCTTTGTCCCATGGTTGTATAGAAATAGTTTGTGCATCGAGCGTTCCAACCGAAGCAACATTTCGAAGTGGTTGAGCCGAACCATAAACCATAACTGTGATTCCCTCCACGATTGCAGGATTTGCTCGTCCGACTTGAAGTTTAGCAAATTCATCATGGAGATGTTGTTCTGCCTTATCAAGGTCAGACTTGAGTGTGTGTAACATAATATAGAGAGATTAGAGAATAGAAGTCAGAGAATAGTTTATAAGTTTGTTCTCCTTTGACTTTAGAGACTTTTCACTTTATAGACTTTTGACTTGGATGAGAGTATATGCATTTTCCTCTATAAGAAAAGATTTTTTTGACAAAAAAGATAAAAAAAATACAATTCGTCTATACATGTTTTTCTCTATCCATAATCTTTTCTTTTATGAATACAAAAGGTCTTTTTGCAATAGCTCTTCTTCTCACTACTACTCAAGCTTTTGCTTCTGTTGGTGATTATAAAGAAACGGCGTGTAGTGCTGAATATTTTACCGCAAATAATTGTAGCGCATGTTTCGAAGGAACAGCTCTCGCAAATGGTGATCAAATCAATGGACTCTATGATAGCTGGACCAATAAAAATGTAAATGAACAGATTATTTATAAAGGAGAACAAGTTATGCCAGAAATTATTCCTCTTTCGGCTGGAACTACTTTCGTTGCAAATCCTCTCGATCCAACAGCTTTCTGGAAATATGGAACAGAGGTAGTCTGGACAGCTAGTCCTACAGGAAGTGGTATACAAGAATTTATCCTCGATGCAGGAAAATCCGTAAAATTCCTCGAAGCAGATCTTGGAGCATCCTATACTCTCACAGCGACCGATAAAGCTCCTGGAGAAGTTCTTGGAGTTCTGAAGTTTCCACTCAGCTATCATGATGTAGACGTAGATGGAAATGAAGGAAAGAAAAATACTCATATCGAGTGTGTATCGTATACTTCAAAAGTTGCAGCTCCTGTAGTCGTTGCTCCTGTAGAGATTGTGAATCCAGAGCCAGTACAGATGACAACCGTTAAAACAGGTCCAGGAGAATCCCTCGCTCTTATGACCCTCGCACTTCTTATAGCTGCCGGATTTATAGTAGTAAGAAATCGAAAAAATACATAATATCAAGAGATAAATTATATCATATCCAGCATACTTTTTAGAAAGAAAATAAAAAGGAGTGCTGGATTTTTGCATTTTTATGGAAAATAGGGTAGGATAGGGGAAATGACATATTTCTAACTATACATATATGCGTAATTTTAAACTCTCTCTTTTTGCTTATCGTTCTCATACAAGTGCGTATAAATACCAAGTAGACAATACCGAAAGTTCATCTACGAGCTGAGATATTATTGCAGCAAAGAAATTGATTGAAAAGATTGTTAGTACAAGATCATATGCTGAGGCAATAGAACTTGATAAACTGGAGGATCTTTTAAAAAAGGCACAAGAAAATACTCAAGAAAAGAATAAAATTCTCGACCTTATTGACCATGCTATAAAGAATAAAAATATTTGACTTGCTGATAAAGATGTTCTCGAAAAGATGAAAGCAAGATATGAGAAAGCAGAACAAGAGAAAAAAAATGCAGCACTTATAATTCAAGCTAATACGCAACAACAAGCTGGAGTACTTCAATCAAAAGTATGAGGGAAGGAATCTCTTCAAAAATCATGAGGAGCATTATCACAAGATGCTGTAGATTCTTTGGCGAAATTAACTGGTGATAAAAAAGAAAACATAACTGGCGAATCGTTAGGAGATAGTAATTGAAAAGCACAAACAGAACCAACGAAGGTAGGAACTCGTCCTTTGGATGAGAAAAAACTAGTACCAATGGCTATGTCCGGAAGGCAAGACGAAAAGCTGATAGATAGTAAATATTCTTTTTCAGATATTACTAGTGCAGATAGTCAAAAAAGACTATCTGCAAAACTTCATTATATTTCTGATATTGATAGTGATGGTAAGACAGAGGTATTAAATGATGATCATTGGTATAATTTTATCTCAAAAGATGGACAAACAGACATCTATGGAGAGGCTCAACTTCTGAATCTTCTACAAAATTTTACTGAGTCAGAACTTGATGCATTTATTCAGAGATTTACAGGAGAAGTACCTAATTGGACTGCTGGAGCAAATGAAGTTAAGAAAATGCACAAGAAATTTCATGAAAACTTTTCTAAAAAAGCAAATGAGATTGCAACGATTGGAGAGATGATTTCTCCAAAAGGAGGACAAGCAGGTTTCGAATCGGTGGTACTATGAAAAGAAGAACAATATTATGCAGCACTTGTAAAAGCTGTACAGGAAGGAGATATAAAAGATATACAAGCACGACTAGAAACACTTCAAAAGAAAGATCCATCACTCTTTGAAAAGATTATGGGTTGACTTGCAACTATCGGTGTCGGGATACGAAATTTCCCATTTCTTGGTATGCTTGCAGGAGTTGCTGGAGAGAAGCAATCTCTTCAAGTTATGAGAACTACCGATAAGAATGGACAAGAACAAGTTGGAGTGAATGGAAAACAGCCTGCTTACAAAGATTTCAATATTGGATCATTGAATTTTACTGCAAAGGCTCGACTTTTGGAAGGAACTCTCTGACTCCATACTGGTGCCGTATGACAAGAAATTATTAAGAATACCGAGACATTTATAGAGGATCTCACTAAAAAAATTTCTTCCAGTGGAAAAATTAATCTATCAACACTGGGAGATATTTCTCTTACTGATACTGAAAAGAGTTTGATTGAAGCGTATAATCAAAATTTTGATAAGATTTGATCAGATGGAAAGAATATCCTCATCGAAGCTCTTGGAAATATGCATATGTTTGAGATGGCTCAAAAGAATCCAAACTGGCACTTCAAAGGAATCGAAGCAGGGGTTTCATTCTGGAACCTCCTTCGCGGATCTCCTCCATTCTTTTTTGGGATATTTTTTGAGAAACTTGGAACTGAGGCACATGGTGGTGAAAATATCAATGCAAATGCTGTGGTAGAATCTGAGGCAAATGCGAAAATAACATCGCTCGAAGCTATTGGTATTACTATGGATGCTACAATTGATGATGGGAAAAAGAGACAATTTACAACACACATTCCATTTCCGAAAGTAGAGGATGATTTCTCAAAACAACTTATCGCAATGGGGGCAACTCTTGAAAATGTCAATGGAAATCTCATTATTACGGTTCCAAAAGGTATATATCTCGCATTTGGAAAATATAAAGTCGTGACAAGCGAGACAACTTCAATTTTCTATACGATTCAGGAAGCGAAACCAAATTCTCAAGTATGAGGAGCTCCACAGCTCATATGAGAACCAATGAGAAGTGCTCCGATTGTACACCAACAACAAGATACATTGGCGAGAGAAGATATAAAGAAATTTTCTCAGCTTTGAGGTGGGCTCTATCTGGCTCGTCGTCATAATCTGGGAATGAAAGATGCCAATGGGACTACTAATGAAGTGGGCAAAAAATGGGATGATATTCATGAGTCTATGTACGGACAGTTTGATACATTCTTTCGATATGTTTGAGATGAAAAGTATACTGAAGCCATTACTGAACTTTGAAATATTAATAATCCTCATGCTAAACATCTCTTTAAACTGGTAAATACTGTACAGGGAGATGATACAAAACGAGCCATTTTGGTTTCTGCTCTATCTTTCACCTACGGAGGGAAACATACTCGTGTACTCGATAAGATTAAAGATATTAAGGATGTAGTGAGTGATTATACACAAAAATTTACAGCAGAAGCTAAACTCATTCCATCAAATGAAGCATCTCGTGCATTTTTTACACACGCATTGAATGGTCTGAAAAGAGGTGATACTTTGCCTACAAAACAACTGAAAGATATTTCTGAATTCAAAGATAGAATCATCGGATCTGTTATGTGTGCGACTCCATTGGGAGGAAAGCGTCATCTCGATGCTATTCCAGGATCTTCTGAAGTATTTGATCCTATTTGGATCGATGGAAAAGATGGTACTATGTCCAAAGAGAGAAAAGAAGCAATTCTTGAAAAAAGTACGACAACAATTGCACTCGGAGTTTCTGAGATGAATAAATTTCTTCTCACTGATCCAGTATTTAAAGGGAAGGGGCTATCAATTGATAAGGATGAATATAAACATTTTCTTCTTACAGATGCACTTCCAAAAAGGCTTTCTGATGCGGGAGTAGAGCGTGATAAGTCTGCGATATTCTTCGATGCAATCGCATGTATTCAGGGAAGTAAATGTCTCAATGATCAATGAGGGGTGGCACATGCAACGATAAAAGGTGCGGCTATCCCACCAGAAGTTTCTCCGGTTGATGATATTGCGAGTCTCGGAGTAGGGGCAACATTAGGAAACAAGGTCGTTACTGTCTTGGCTTTTGATCCATCAATCATGGCAAAGGCTGCGACTAATGCTGCCACTCCTGCTGGTAAAGTAGGTGTTGCTGGTACTACTACGGGAACTGGTGGTCTCATACAAGGCGGAGCAGTTATATGAGCTGGACCAGTAGCTCCCTAATTAAAAAATAGTGCTTGCTTACAATAAAAATGTCTAAAAGAATTATATTATAAGAAACTTTCTTTCCATTCTTAATTTAAGATATTTATGAACAAAATAATTATCGGTAGTGTTATAATACTTCTTCTTATTTTTTGAGGTCTGTACTATGTATTCTATATACAAGGTTTACATGCTCGGAAAGTGAATATTCCTAAGAGTGCTAATTTTAGTATTGTTGGTGAAATGATTCCTGCTCCAGGTAAAGTTCCTTAAAAATGAGAGTTCAATATTATCTGAGATAATGAAGTAAATATGATCTTATCTTTATAAAGGTACTTGTCTGTGATAAATCTATTGATAAAAAAAATTATTTATGTAATATACAATTTGTACTAATATTAATTAGTAGATAATCCATTTGATAATATGTCTAATTTCTTGATACAAAACAGCAAACCTTGGTATTCTATATCTCTGTTGATTATTTTTTTTGGTATGATTCCGAGTGCAACATATGCTGTCACTACAAAGGAAAATTGTACTACTGGTATATATAAAGCAGACTATGCACCTTCGTGTAATGTATGTGGTTTCACCGAGCGGTTTCGAATAGGTTCCTCATTTGATATAGTAGATTGGTTTTATAATATAGACGGTGGAGAAAAGATAGTATCTTCTAGTAGTGTTTGATTGGTAACTCCTTTGAATGGTTCGAATCTTACTATAACAACACAACCCTTTACTGTCTCTAATTATTTTCCTCAATGACTTTGAATAAATGGGAAAACCGAAGTTATGGCGTTTGTGGGAGCAGGACTTAATTTTAGTACTCCTGTGGCTACAAGAAATACGCCTATTGCAAAAGTAGAATACACACTTGGATATTATCAAGCACAAGGATCCACTGCTATCTGACCAACTTCCTGGAAGTATGAAACTGGCTCAGAAGTAGTAGATTTATTGGGTAACACTTTATTTTATCATACCCCTTATCTATCATCGGGTACAAAATATTACACCCCTGGAACAAAAATTACTGAAAAAGAATGTTACGTCTTTCTTGGTTCTTGGTGCTGAGATGGAGTTCTCGATGCAGGGTATGAAACATGTGATCTCGGTGCTCAGAATGGAGTATTATGAAGTGGTTGTAGTGCAACATGTACACCTGTTATTCCACCTGTTATTCCACCTGTTATTCCACCTGTTATTCCACCTGTTATTCCACCTGTTATTCCACCTGTTATTCCACCTGTTATTCCACCTGTTATTCCACCTGTTATTCCACCAGGTGGTGGCTGAGGTTCAGTTTGTCAGATTGGATCCATTATAGGAGTACAAAGTTCTCCAGTGACTATGAATACACCTGGTCTTTGTGCGAGTGGTCCATCGGCAGTAAGTGCCTTTACAACAGTTTCAACTGTAGGAAATGTGACGACCTATAAATGGTCTTGTAATCAAGTTTATGGATGTAGTACAACTTTTGTCGGTGGTGGTTCACTCACTGTTCCTGGCTCGAGTAGTTACTGCGGAAATGGTTCTGTAGAACGACCAAATGCGGCAGGACAATACGAGAACTGTGATACGACTGCTGCATGGTGCGTAAGTTGTAATATCGCACAAACCAACCCAGGTTCCAATGGACCAGGAAAATTAACTATTACTACTCCAGGGTATTCCTCAGTAGATATCAATGCATTTAAACTCATACTCGGACATCAGGTTCCCGTGTTTGATTCACAGGATTTGGTCGCATTCGAGACCAATACTCCGATGTATTTACAAAACAAAATTGCAACTATTACAAATAAATCCCCGCTCATACAAGGAGTAAATGTATCAAAGATAATTAGTAATATCGGAGTAGGTGGAGCGATTCGTTTTAAAACAGGAGAAACGAAGGATGCATCAGGAAATATCCTGACTATTACGTATGATGAAAAAGTATATCCTTCATCTATTACTCTTTTTCAAGGATCAGAACCGGGACTTCAAGGATTTATGGGAGATGCGACTAGTATAGTAGGGGATTATGCGGATACCAATATGACACTTCCTATGTTTCTCGGAACAGGATTCTATGCAAGTCTGCAATTTCTCGAAGCTCCATTTAGTATTCGTGTTTCGAAGCCAATTATAGCAAATACTGCTGGAGGAAGTGCTTTTATCGGAAGTGCTCTTTGAAATAGTGTCAATGCAGTGACTACGAATTTTATGACAGCTTTGAAGAATGGAAATTTCACAACGAGTACGATTAATGCAAATCCATCATTTGCTCTTTCTAGTGCTACAAAAAGCACTTCAAACAATTCTCTTCTTTCACAAGCTATTGCGTCTGGAAGTCTCGCAGAAAGTTTAAAAATAGCAAATGCGTCTTCGGTTGGTCCGGCAGGAATTTCGACAGTCATTAATATCGCTTCTGAATATGATATAGATCCAAAATCTGTTCCACTTGGTGACACGACCAATATCCGAGTATTTAAGGACGGAGATGTTTCTATCGATGGGATTCTCGATCTGACAGGAGTAAAAACCATCGTTATAGAGAATGGAAATTTGATTATCAATCAAGATATTCGTTATGTCGATCCGACAGCGAGTGTTGCCTGGATTGTAAAAAATGGAAATATTATCGTAGTAGATAATGTGCAAAATATAGCTGGAGTGTATGTGACACTTGCTGGATCTATTTTGAGCAATGGAGTTTCTACTCCGAATCGTCTCACGGTGGATGGAAGTCTCTATGGAAATACAGCCGACCTTGTCAATAATCGTTCCTATGTTCGTGGACAAACGGGCTATAGTGCTCTCAATGTTGGAGTAATTGTGAATTATTCCAACCGAGCCATTATGTATCCACCTCCATTTCTCTCGAGTTTCTTGGATCAGTACGCATTACAAAGAGTGGTACAATAAATATAAATATAAAAAATCTCTCGGAGAATACTCCGAGAGATTTTTTATATCTGTTCTCCTTTGAGAACCCAACGATCCATCTCAGTAATCTTTATAGTTACGAGATCTCCTATTTTGATGCGTTCATCAGCATCGATATATACTTCTTTGAAATTTCTCGTTCGTCCGACAAGTTGTCATTCTTTCTCTACTCCTGTTATGAGAATTTCTTCGGTTCTACCAAGCATAAGCTTATTTCTTTTTTGTACTGATGTATAGAGAATAGTATTCAAAATATCCCATCGTCTGGCTTTTTCTTCCATGGAAATCTCTTGTTCTTGATTATTTTTTATCATATCAGCTGCACGCGTTCCTTTTCTTGGAGAATACCGTGCAATAAAAGCAAAATCAAAATCACAGATTTCAAAAGCTCGAACGGTTTCCTGAAATTGCTCCTCGGTTTCTCCAGGGAATCCCACGATAATATCGGTTGATATCGCAAAAAGTGGATCGCGAGATTGAAGATATTCTACCTGAAGTCTGAAATCCTCAAAAGTATGTTTTCGATTCATATTTTTAAGTACTTCATTTGACCCCGATTGGAGAGCAAAGTGGAGATAATTACACATTTTTGAGAGCTCAAAATGGGCATCGAGAACATCCCGTGTCATGTCATGAGGATTGCTGGATGTAAAACGAATCCGATTGAGTCAAGATATTTCATTGATTCCATCGAGAAGTTCTCGAAAAGGAGTTTTTATACCCTCTTGAGAAAGGAGGCTGGGGGCAATATTCCATTTGAGTTCTTCACTATTCCAAAGTTTTTTCTTCGTTTCTTTTCCATAACTATTTACATTTTGTCCGAGAAGAGTGATTTCCTTGGTTCCATTTGTTACGCATTCCTGGATTTCCTCTATGATTTCTCCTTGTGGTCGAGATTTTTCGCGTCCCCTGGTATAGGGAACGATACAAAAACTACAGAAATTATCACATCCTGTTTGGATAATAATATTGGCAGAACTGGGATTATCTTGAGATTGTTTGATCTGAAGATATTCGTTCCATTTGGCATCATTGCCGATTTCTGTCCTAGTAATGAGTGAGAGTATTTTTGTGAGATAATGAATTTCCTCGATTCGAAGCGTGAAATCAACGAGATGAGTTATACCAAAAATTTTATCATCACTATTAAGAAGACCTGAAATAATTTCAGACTTTGAGTTTAAATCTACGCTTCCTCACTCTCCGTACAATTCGTACGGTTCGCTACGGTTCTCGATTTGCACTCAAATTCTATCATTTTTTCAGGTTTCTAGAATTTTATCTTTATGAATAAGTTCAATATTTTTTACTGCTTTTCGTTTCCTTTCGCTTTCATAAAATCGCTGCTGTAATCCTGTTTTTCGTATCATACAACCCGTCACTCCGACGACGAGGGTTTTGTTATTTTTCTCAGCAAGAGCTCGTGCATCACGGATATAGCTATAAACTTTATCTTCTCATTTCTGCCGTACCGAGCAAGTATTGAGTATAAGGACATCTGCTTCATCGCACTCGAGAACTTTTCGGAGTCAGGATTGTAGGAGAATCATATTAATTTTTTCAGAGTCGGCATAGTTCATCTGACAACCAAATGTCTTAAGGAGGTAATTCACGTTTTAGAGAAAGGGAAATAATAAAACATAAATGTATACAAAAAAACGCATTTGTAAATTTTAAATGTGGTTCGTATATTTCTTCGTACATACAGTTTACTCTATTTTCCGTAATAAGTGGTTGCTTTAATTATAGAATATTTTATATGAATATTTTATGTCAATATTTTATTTGCAATCCCTCTATTTTTTGCTATACTTCCCCCATTAAAAAGCAAATTATCCTCAAAAATATGCTTGACAAGAATATTCTCCCCTATAATATAAGCGCCAGCACGCCAGCACGCCAGCACGCCAGCACGCCAGACTAAAACTTCTCTTTATTCCCGTATTCTCGACCCCCCAAGGGAACTCTTTGGGGATTTTTTGTGTGGAAAAATGGTTTGTGACGAATGATAAATATAAGACAATGTGACAACTTGAGTAAAAGGAATAAAGCAATAACAAAACATCTTACTTTTATTGGTCCCAGATTTTGGTCCTAAACCCCGAACTTTAGTTCGGAAGCTTTAGCACTGGCCTTGACGGATTTAGAGTTATAGATACAGTGTGATGAATATATCGTAACGTCACTTTCTATGGATCTTGCTTTTCATGATCTCGACAGACATGGTTCTCATACTGTGACAAAACTAACTGTGCATATTGTATGGGTAACGAAGTATCGTTTCAGTGTATTAAAGTGAGAGATTCAATCTCGTTGTAGAGAACTTATCATACAAATATGCGATTCAGAAGATGTGCGAATTCTCTCTTGAGTTGTAAGTAAGGATCATGTTCACATGCATGTAGAATATCCACCAACTCTTTCAGTCTCAGATCTTGCTCAGAAACTTAAATGACCAACTTCTCGTAAACTACAAGAAGAATTTCCAGATCTCTCAAAACGTTACTGGTGAAAGCATTTTTGGGCAATAGGATATGGAGCTTGGAGTACGGGAAATATTACCGATGAAATGGTACAAAAATATCTCGAACATCATCGTACTCCATCAAATACAGATACAAACACAATTATACTTGAGTAATAGGGGACTTCCAGTCCATACTCAACCTACCCACTTTCAGTGGGTAGTGGTTTAGTTTTCTTAATTATTTAATCCATTTACTTCTATGAAAATAAACAATAATACCCGTCATTGCGAGCGAAGCGTGGCAATCCAGATGAAACAAACCTCTTTTTCAAGAAAGTTTCGTGGTTTCACCCTCGTAGAACTCATAGTAGTAATAACCATCCTCGTAATACTCTGAACCATAGCTTTTCTCAATCTCTCTGGTTACTCATCTTCTGCCAGAGATAGTTCTCGAGTAGCTGATATGACGAATATCACCCAAGCTCTTGTTATCACCTTTATCAAATCAGGTTCCTATCCAATTCCTACCAATGGAACAGGAGTAACTTTCTCCTGAGGACTAGTCTGGACTCAAGGAACTATAGGAGACTCTGTCATCAATGTACTCAGTTCTGCTGGAGGGAAGTTCTCCAAGAAGCCTACTGACTCAAAGTACCCAACTATCGAATATACTTATTCTCTCCTCAATACCGGAAAAGAATACCAACTCTGAGCTGCTATGGAAGATAGTAATACTGTATACGATTCCCTAATCACTCCTGTTTATGCAGCAACAGAAAATCTCACTGCTTATATCCGAGGAAATTACAACGGACTCATCGCCAAGACACAAACAGGAACAACTACTTACTATCTCGCTCTTCCAAGTATCATACTCCAAACTCTCCCACCAACTGAACTCTCCGTTCCAGCAACTATGTCAGGGAATCTCGTCCTTCATAAGAGAGGAAATCTCCCGAGTGGTTATACAAGCAATGGAATCTCGTCTACTCTCTCCAGTAACTCCCACTATTCTCTCCTCTCCACTTCCACAGGAATTGTTGCCTACTCTACCACCGCAACATCTCTTGATTCCACAGGAGTAACCACTCTTATGACTGCTCTCTACAACACCTACAGTGGTTCCAATCTCAAATCAGACACTACCAGTGCCAGTCAAGTCGCCTCTTTCATAACCGGAGGAACCGGAGCTATTGTAGATTTATATAATGGAGTCGTAAGGAAGAGTATAGGGGGAAGTGTTATTACTACTACATCGTCAACACCATCAGTAACTCCACTCGTAAGTACTACTTCTTGTCTCTCTGCTGGTACGACTCTCACAGGATCTACTACCTATCCTGGATCTACTGCTTTTCCAGGAGCTTGTAATACTCCGGATATCATTGTTTGTACAGGAGCTGGAACTGGACAGATCTGGGCTATGTGTAATGTCGGAGCTAATACCACTGCAAATTATAATTCTATTCTTACTAATAGAACCACTTTAACTAATGTTGACGGAAAACTCTTTCAGTTTGCTCGTAATAATGGATTTGATACCTATAGTGCCACTCCAACTCTTGGAACAGGAGCGAATGTTTCCACAGGTGTATTTACTGCACCCATAGCCACTACTTGGTACTATAATGGTACTAGTAATTACGATTGGCGAGTAACTCAGCTTTCCACCATAACTAATACATCTGCTAATATCTGGACAACCAGTCCTTGTGATACAAACTATCATGTTCCAACACAGAGTGAATTTCAGACTGCCTATAATGCATTCTCAAATGCCACGTATGGTAATGTTGCCAATCTTCCGACTATACTTAAAATGCCATTTCCAGGCGACCGCAATTACTCCGATGGTTCGCTCGCTGGTCAGGGGTCGTTCGGCTTCTACTGGTCGTCAAGTCCGCTCACGTCGTTCGGCTCCAATCTGTTCTTCAATTCCACTGCCGTGACCCCTGCGAATTACGGTGTTCGGGCGTACGGGTTCTCTGTACGTTGTCTTAAGAACTAGGAAAACCGCAGCTCCGACACTTTGACTATTTTTTCCTTTGACACTTTCCGTCGTCATCTGGGGTGTTTTGTATAACTCAATAATCCAAAAATCATGGCACTTGCACCGGAACTTTCCGTGTATAAAAGCACATATGATTTGACACTCAAGACATTCGACATCGTAAAAAGGTTTTCTCGCGAGTACAAATACACGCTTGGTGAGACAATGAAATCGGAACTTCTTAAAGTTTCTGTTCTTGTCTATCGTGCGAATGTTGCACGAGATCGTCGATCGATGCTTCTTGCAGAAGCACGAGAGCATGTCGAGGCTCTCCGACTTCTTTTCCGTCTTGCCTATGACACGAAAATAATATCTCTCGGGAGTTTCGTGGAGCTTGCTGAATCGATTGAAACCATATCGAAAGAGCTTTGTGCTTGGCAAAAATCTTCAGAAAAATATTCATAGAAGCTGGCCAGAGTTGGTATTATCTAAGGATATACCGAGCGTGCCACTTCCTAGTTGGTAGTCCGCCCTGAATATTTGGGGTACAAACAGATGGTACTCTCCTTTTCTGGATAGTACCGCATTATAAGTGATTACCCTTACTCCAGACAACCGCAATAACTCCGACGGTTCGCTCGCTAATCAGGGGACGAACGGCAATTACTGGTCATCATCTCCGAACACGACAAACGACTACAATCTGAACTTCAATTCCACCGCCGTGAACCCTGCGAATAACAATAATCGGGCGAACGGATTCTCTGTGCGTTGCCTTAAGAACTAGGAAGCTCCCCCTGACTCCATAAAATGATCTAGAGGGGGAGTTTTTTATATGCTAACTTTTAAACTTCATGAACCTCACCAAGCTCTTTACTTCCTATTTCGATTGCAGGAAAAATAAACGGAATACCTCCAATGCCATCAAGTTTGAACTCAATTATGAATCAAATCTGATACAACTCCACGAATCAATTATGAATCGAACCTACAAGGTCGGAACAAGTATCGCTTTCATCGTCAATCACCCCTGTCCTTGTCATTACGAGGCACGAAGCAATCCAGAAAGCTTGATTTAAAAATAAAACTTGTTATGATTGTCTTTTGTGGTACTTTTCAAAAAAAATATGAACAAACAAGGTTTCATTTACATCCTTACAAACAAACGGAATGGTACTCTTTACGTGGGTGTGACGAGCAACCTTCCAAAAAGAATATATGAACATAAAAATAAAGTTATTGATGGATTTACGAAAAAATATGGACTTGATATTCTTATATATATTATGAGGTTTTCGAAGATATGTACACGGCAATTACTCGCGAAAAACAACTTAAATCGGGAAGTAGAAAGAAGAAGCTTAAAGGCTCTTCCGTATATCGCTTTGGTAGATATCTCAAAAAGAATATACTACACAACATTACTCCTCTCATAAAATATACCCTATGGAAAAAGATATATTTCTCAAAGCATTATGACTCCAGAGTCCTTGGTATATCAAAGAGTTTGCTTTGAGTGTAGAGAATCAAAGGCTCGATATACACCTTGATTTCGAGAAATGAGCAAAGTTTGAAAATAATGATGGAGATATGGTTACTGCTGAACAAACAGAACAAAAGATTTGGAAACATCTCTTCCTTGGGCAGTTCCAACCTATCTTCATGTACGGGTCCCGAAGCTTAAAGATACCTCATGAAAGGTTCAGATGATATCTCTTCCTTGGGCACGGGAAGGAAGTGGGTTCACTCTTTTATTCGAATCAATCATACTGGAACTCGCAAAACATATGCCACTATCGAAATTAGCAGAACATATGGAGGAAAATGACGAAAGACTTATGCGGATAATTACTTACTATACCGAAAAAAGCAAGGAGAAAGCCGATTACAGCGAAATAACCAAATGATGAATTGATGAAACATCCAGAAAAAAAGGGCATAACTACATAACCACTTTTATCAACTTCGAAACAAAGAAAGTGTCCTGTATTGTTGAATGAAAGTGAAAAGAAAGTGTTGAAGCGATAGCCAAGGATATCGAGGCTCACAAAGGAAATAGAAACAATATCTTGGAAGTAAGCATGGATTTTTCTCCTTCTTTTACGGCTGGAGTTATGGAGTCATTTCCGAAGGCATCCATTATCTATGATAGATTCCACTTCATGCAATTTTTATGAAAAGCGATGAATGAAACAAGAATATTGGAGTTGAAAAACAATGCCTTTCTTAAAGGAAGCAAATACCTCTGGCTTCAAAATCCAGAAACTCTAAGCGATGAGAAAAAAGCAAAACTGGAAGAACTCAAAACAAACAACAGAGGTCTTGCAGAAGCCTATCAGATGAAGGAAAATATTAAGGAATTCTTTGAGAAGCCCACGAAAGAACAAGCAGAGTTATTTCTCCAATATTGGTGCGAATGGGTAATGAATTCAGATATTGAGCCTATGAAGAAGGTGGTGAAAACCATAAAAACTCACTGGCAATGAATTATGAATTACATCGAAAAGAAGGTCAATAATGGTATCGTCGAATGAATCAACTCTATTATTCAGACCATCAAAAGAAGAGCTAGAGGATACAAGAATGTGAAGAATTTTATGGCTATGATCTACCTCAAACTTTGAGATTTCCCTATTTGTCAAGAAGCATAGTTACCAAAGCGATATACGGAAGAGCCAGCTTAAATGTATAGAATCTATGAATCCTCTCTGGAAAGACTTGAGCGAAGAACTATAAACTCTGGATTGTTTCGTTTCACTCGCAATGACAGGATTTTCTCCGAACTGGTCAAACAGAGCTCTGACTTACACTTCATCCAGATAAAATTACCATTTGTTCAGTTCAGGATGGTTGCTCATTTCTTGGAACCTATATAAAACCAAACCGAACCTACATCGGCAACCGAACAAAATGAAACTTCCTTACCACTATTGAAGGATGGAACGAGAAAATCAGACAAAATAGAGGAAGATTCATATGATCCGAACGAGATGCTTTTCTTTCCTCCATAAACTCCTACCTTGGCATCATGAAACAATTCTCCACGTACCGACTTCGTAAGAAAATTCTCACGAGAAACCTTTCGGTATATTTCTGGAATGAGTTTTATATCTCGGGTGGGTATGGAAAGATAGTGAAGAAGAAAAACAAAAAATAGCATAACTTTTAAAAAATGATATTTTTTTGACCCGTAAATTTGAATTTCATCTATTTTCCTATATACTCTCGATTAACTACTTTCTTACAAGATTTTTATGTGCATTTTCTGTTCTATCATCGCTCATGAGATTCCATCGATTCCTGTATATGAAGATGAAAATTATATCGTTATTAACGATCTTTATCCGAAAGCACGTGTTCATATGCTTCTGATTCCTAAAAAACACATTCCAACCATTTCTGATATGAATGATACTGATAAAGATACAGTTGGTGGATTATTTCTCATTGCTCGCGATCTGGCTCACAAGATGCAGATTTCTGGTTATAAACTCCAATTTAATGTCGGAAAAGATGGTGGACAAGAAGTGATGCATATACACCTCCATTTTCTTGCAAATTAAATATTTAAAATAATTTATTTTTTATAAAAAATTCTATGCCAGATATTGCTTCTCTCTCAAAAACCAAACTTATTTTCTTTGCTGTGACGGGTATAATTCTTCTCGCTATTATTATTGGTATTTCTATGCTTGGATCGACTTCCAAACAGGTTTTGACGAGTGCTCCAAAAGAACTCACTGTCTGGGTAGTAGGTGATGAATCTGCTGGTTTTTCCGATATTATTACCGGGTTCAAAGCTCGATATCCTGACTATAAAAATACTGAGATAAAAGTAACGAAATTTGGGAATTATGTGGATTATGAAAAAACGCTTCTCACTGTTATCGGAGATGGAAACTCGCCAGATATATTTGTGGTTAATAGTAGTGATGGTGGATTGTTGGAATCCAAGATTCTTGCTATTCCTGCAGCTATCATTAATCCCGATGAATTTTCAAAGAATTTCAATAAAGTATTCGATAATCTCTTGGTAGAAAATACGGAAAAAGATACTTCTGGAAATACCAAAACCGTATCTGGAATCAAAGGAATCCCGCTTGGATATGAAGCTATGGGGATTTTCTATAACTGGAAACTTGTGAGAACTGTTCCACATCTCTGGAGTGAAATAGGACAAAATACCCTTCCTCTTTCACCGTCCACTGACACCACTGATACTACTGTCACGACAAATGGCAATACCCAAACACCTGACATGACACAAGATTATACCGATATGATGCTCGGACTCGATAGTAAATATATACCGGGAGCTTCTAATATTTTGTCATTATTTTTCCTTCAAAATAAAATACCTTCCTATACACAATTTATCGATACCAATGCAAATACCGCACTTGATAACTATTTCGCCTTTGCTCAGAAAGGGTCTCCGAGTTCTATTGCTCATATCGAGGCGACTATGAAAGATCTGAACTTAACAACTGTGGATATGTTTGTGCGAGGGAAAATCGGTATGATTGTAGGATATCCGTCACTTCTGAAAGAGATTGAATACGCCATAAAGCGTGCGGGAACAGAAAATACTATTTCTACACTCTACCTTCGTACATCTGAAATCCCACAAGTTTCTCTCGATGCGAAAAATGATATAAATCTTGGAGAATATAATTATTTTGCACTTTCGAGTTTATCCAAGAATCCTCAAGCAGGATATTCTTTTCTTGCATATCTTGCAACCTGAGAGGCAGAAGGGAAGTATCTTCAGAGTTTTCCGATGTATCTTCCTGCACAGCGATTACAGGAAGAAAGTCGGATAAATGAGTCAATTAGTAAAGATTATTCTCGAGTAAAATACAGAAATTTTATGAATCCAGATGTTCCATTGCAGATTTTCCAAAAAGGTTTGAAGAATGAATATGATGCGTATTTCTCTGCTATTCTTGGAAATCTTAAGAAGAATTCCAAAGATATCCTTGCAGGTGCTATGAAATATATAGATTGTAATAAAAAACATTTGATTGACGGAACAGCTTTTGAGGAAGAATGTAAAATAGAATAGTTGATATTTCCCCATTTCAGAAATTCTCTCTCCGATTTTTTGCTTTTTATACGGACATATGCTAAACTCGAAACAGATTTAATTACTAAAAAGTACTCCGATGCGTATATCTTTTCAAACAAAAACACATTTCCTTGCCAGTATCGCACTGTTTTTGATGGCATTTTTGTCATTTTCTTCTCTTGCTTCCGCATGTAATCTCTTTAACTGGGCAGATTGTCAGTCAGCAAATTATGTTAACTATTGTAATAGTTATGATCCTGCATCTGCACAATATTGTTCACTCGATCGAGGAACACAGATTGTAAGTGGAAATATTAACGATATCGAAAAGAATCGTAAATTTTCTCAATATATTCAGGATATCATCGCATATCTTCTCTTGTTTCTTGGAATCGTTGGGGTCATCTATATTATCTATGCTGGGTTCAATGTTCTGACAGCAGCAGGAGATGAAGACAAAGTGAAAAAATCTAAGACGACTATTTTCCATGTATTTATCGGTTTGGTTCTGATATTCCTTGCATATTCTATCGTTCGCTTCTTTATAGGAGCTAACGGTGCAGGTGGAGTTCTCAATAATGCATTTGAAATGCCTTCGTTGATTGAAACAACCTATGCGTACACTGACTATGATACAAATACTTTTGATAGTTATAAAAAACAAATCGAACTCCTGAGCTCCACTCTAGATCGAGAATATCAGGTAAATAATAAAATTACTACAGCAACTCTTACGAATCTTGAATCCCTCGTAAGAGCATCAGCAGCAACATTTCCTGATTCTCAGGATATTATTTTCAATGCGAATCTCGCAGATTCTCTTATGACCGCGATTGCACTCGTAAAAAAAACTCCAGATTCGGACAGCTATATCACTGGCCTTGCTAAAAGTCTCAATGATTATCTGACAAAAGTAAAAGTAAACCGTATTAAAGGGAAAATTACTGCTTCTCCTGCAACAGGAAATGCACCACTTACTGTGACACTTCGAGCTTCCGATGTTATTGATCCATCAGGAGTTACGGTTGCAAAAGCCAATTATATTTGGTGGATTCGATCATCTGGTGGAATGCGAACGATTCTCGGAACCGGACCATCTATTTCGTATAATTTCCCAGAAGAACGAACTTATACGGTTTTTCTCAATATTCTTTCTTCGAGTCGTAATAAGAATGGAAAGACAGACGTTCTTCCTTTTGATTCTTCTGTGAATATACAAGTACTTCCGAAGCTTGGAAATATTTCTCTCTGCTATTAATGGGGTCTATGTTTCGAATCTTGATACGATTAAATTTACTCCAGCACAAGGAAGGCAAGGACTCTTAATTGATGCAACTGCTTCTATTCCTGCCACAGGAACTCGTTTTATTTCTACTCGTTTTGAATATGGAAATGGAAACATAGCACAATATGATAACTCTCCATCGCTTGATCGTCAGATATATTCCAATGTTGGAACGTATAAACTCAGAATGGAAGTGACTACCAATGAAAATCAGAAAATTATTAAAGAAATAAATATCGAGATTCGTGATCCTATTTCCACCATCAAAGCCGATAAGGTAAATGGTTTTGCTCGCGATGAATTTCATTTTAGTGCTTTTAATACGGCCAGTTTTCTTAATCTCGGATATGCATGGGAGATTAGTGAACAAGAAACAGGAAAAGTACTTTATACTTCTAGTCTTCAGAATATTACCTATAAATTTCTTTGAACTGGGAAATTTGCCATCAAACTCAAAACTCTTGCATCCAATGGAAAGGAAGATTATGATACAATTATCGTAAGTATTGAATGACGTGATCCTATTGCTATTTTTGATTCTAAATCCGTCAGTTCTGAGCTTCCAAATGTTCTTTTGCTCGATGCGACCAAGAGTTACGATCCAGATAATCTCGATGGAGGGGATTTGAATTATGCATGGATTATCGATGGAGTACGTACAGAGCTTTCCAATCCAACTCGAAATGGTGCGATGGGAAGATACACTTTTGATACCATCGGTACCCATAAGATAGGACTCGAAGTATCGAATAAAGATGGGAAAACTATTTCTTATAGCAAAGATATAACTCTTGATTCTCTTCTTTCTATACGCCTCATTATTTCGCCAAAAATCGTACAAGCAGGTTCATCTATTACTTTTATCGCAGATGCGCCAGAAGCTCAAACTTTTGAATGGCAATTTGGAGACGGTGAAACTGATACAAGTACAACAGGACGAATGACCCATATTTATAAGAAAACAGGAACCTATTCTGTTAATGTTGTTATTCATGGACGTAATTCTGATAGCAATTCTATTACTCGAAAAGTATATGTAACCGATAGTAATAATCCTTTTGCGATTATTACAATTAAGCGTGATAATGAAGAAATTATCCCAACTGCTGGTGCTTGTGACGGAAAGGAAGCATTTGTAATCGATCGGGCAAAGGCTATAAATTTGACTGCAGAAAGCAGTATAAATACTGATGGAACTACTCAAGATATGAGCTACACATGGAAATACGGAAGTAGAAATTCTTCTCAGAGAGATTTCAGTTACAAATTCGATGAGCTCGGATGTTTCCCTATTACACTCACGGTTCGCAGTAAGAAAAATGGATCACAAAGTACTGCTCAATCATATGTGAAAGTAGAAAATATTGCACCAAAACTCTCCTCGCTTTCTATTGTTACTGATAAAATTGATGCAGATCCTGTTATGGTAACGGTTACTGCAAATAATGCTATTGATGAAGATGGGGTTATTAGTTCTTATATCTGGTATTATTATACACAGGAAGATCCAGAACCACAGGATTTTCGTATTACTCGATCTCCAAAAACCGTATTTGTTCTGCCGCGTATCGGGGCGAAATATTATTTCGCGGTGATCCTCGAAGATTCTAATGGTCTGAAAGTCAATAGCGATGAGATGAGCACAGAGCGTTATTCTTTGACACTTACATCAGATAATATTAATACACCTATTATTACACTTAAAGCTTCGAATACAAACATCTCCGTAGATCAGAAGATAGATTTCACTGTGAGTGCAAGAAATATTCTCGGAACAGATTTGGCGGATAAGGCAGAATATAAGTGGGATTACAATGGCGATGGATTTTATGAAGAAACCACCAATACTCCAAAAGTAAGTCATATTTTTACTACACCTGGTAATTTTAACTTCAAAGTGAAGGTAACTTATAAGGGTATTTCCAATACAAAATATTTGGCAATTACTGTGAAAAATGAACTTCAACCAAATATGGAATATATTGCCATTGGTAATAAATTTATATTTCTCAATACCACAAAAGGTCTTTATACGAAAGTAAAATGGTCTCTCGGAGATGTTACTTCTGAAACTCCAGATTCTTTTTCTTACGATTTCTGAGAAGGTCCGGTGTCTGGAGATATTACTTTGGAAGTTTCTGACGGAACGACTAGTAAAAGCACCTCTACAACCCTCCGAAGAGATATTGTGAATGCATTGAAACTCAAGAAATCTATAGATCCTATTGTATATTTCTCATTTCCAGCAGCTGATAATAATGACATTATTCATATACCAAATAGTATGGATAAACTTTCGCTCTATCTTGGTGAATCCAAAGGAAATATTGCAAAGTATGCGATTGATACCGATATTCTCGTCGATTCGAATTTGAATGGTGATCCAGCGGATGACATCGATAATAAAGGAACAGATTCCTCTGTGAAAGGAAGTGTATTTACTATTAAAAATACAGATGTTACTGCAAAAGAACGAACTATGAGAATCACTCTCTACGATCTCAATAACGCAGTAATTGCCACGAAAGATATCAAAATAATCTATGATTTCAATGCGGGTATAAATACAGAAAGTCTTTCTGGAAGCACGTCCGATGTGGTGCCAACAGATGTTTCTGAAACAGACAAAGTGAATCTTGAAAAACTTAAGGATCTCATAAAAGGAGCTAAAGAACAAGATCGACTTAAATTAATGCAATATTTTTCTGCACTTCAAGAAAACTGGTTCGATACTCGCGAGAAAACAAAAACCATCATTGATTTTGAAAATTATGTTGATGTCAATTCTACATTGGACGCCCCAACAAAAGATTTATTCTATTCTCTTTTAGAAGGATTTCTTCTTGCTGATACGCAAGTGAAAGATGATATCGGTTTGGCAACAAAAGTACTCAAATCGCTCATACCAAAAACCAATCCTTCGTATGCTGCGATTATGAAAGATATCGATGATATTATTTCTCATCCAACCAATATTACTCTGAATAAAGAACTTGGAACTTTTATTCTCAATGCTATTAAAGATGACACAACTATTGAGGTAAAAGATAAAAATATTATCAAATCACAACTCCAAACGATTATATATGGTGGACAGAATAATATCCCAAATAATGTTATACCATCGACAGATACTGTGAGTTCATGAGGAATACTCAGTTTCATCCTTGGTTTTGGAAAGATCCTTGGATTTCTGATTCTTGGTTTCTTGGCGCTCATGATCGCTGCTTTTATATATTTCAAGCTTTTAAATAGAGATGGAAATTTGGGATTTCAGGATTTTATTATCGACAAAATTTCAGGAAAACAGTCTATAAAAAAATCTTCTGTATCTGCATCAGTTGTTCCAGAACCAATTTCTACTTATAAAGAAGAAAAACCACATACGGATGTTTTGGCAAATATTGTTTCTGAGCCTCAACCACTTTCTATTCCTGATACAAAGACAATAGTATCTCCAGAGGAAAATTATATTGCTCCGACAGAAAGCACTATCCCAGATTGGTTGAAAGAATCTACCAGTTTACAATCTTCTCCTACTATAGAAGAAACTACACAAGCAGAAAATATTTCTATTCCTTCTGGAGAATATAATAAGAATGAAACAGAAGATAATCCTATTTCAACAACTGGAAATATCACAACTTCGATCTCAGAAGAAAGCACTGATATATCTTCTGAATCTGGGATACCAGATTGGTTGAAATGATCTGGAGAAGAGATTCTCACTCCTTTAGAAGAAAAAACTCCTCAAATTCTTCCTGAAGAAGAAACTATCGTAATGGAACCAGAAACAACTTCGGAAGAAACCATGGCTGATTTACCACCATGGATGAAAGGAATGGATGAAAAATCCTTAAAACAAGAAGTGGAGGAAGAAATGTTAGAACCCATAAAAACTCCTAATATAGCCGATGAAGATAGTATCCCAGATTGGCTTAAGTGAACACCATCGGAAACTCCAGTTATATACGCAGAAGAGATTATGACTGAGACGATACCAAAACAGGAAATAATTCCTGAGGAACCAGTAATTATAAATAGCACTGAATGAGAGAAAGATACTGTCCCATATGATGATATCCCAGATTGGCTGAAAGGTCCAGTTCCTGCGACTGTTGATACGGAGGGAGCTTCTAAAAAAGTAGCTAAAAAACAAAAAGAAGTAATTCCTTTAGAAGTAGTTTCTGAGAAAGATATAGAGGTAGTAGAAGAAATAAAAATACCCTCAAAGAAAAATCTGCAGAAATCGTTCAAAGTAGAAGAAAAAACAGAGAAAAAAGAAGAAGAAATAATTTCACCGAAACCAAAAAAGAAAAAACCAACTCCCGTAGTATCTGAATGACCAGTTATCTCAGCAACAGATGAAGAGCTTCCAGATTGGTTGAAATAATTCTCATTAATCAAAAGAAGAATAAACAAAATATATTGTTTATTCTTCTGATGCTTTTTATACAAGTAGATTCTGTAGTTTATAATCTTCATTTCCATGACCAATACTGAAAATAATAACTCTTCTGGTGGACTTCTCGGAGAAATTTTGGAATCTACAAAGGTAGAATCTTCGTCTGTATCCAAAGTTGATCTCCTATCAGATACATTTATCGATGAAGAAATTTCCACTATTCCTCCTTCTGCGCCATCCGTTGTTCAAGATGCAGGAGTAAAGCCAAAAAAGAAACCCCTCAATACGGGGGATTTCTTGCGCATTGTGTGAGCGATTCTTCTCGTTGCACTTATATTTTTCGGTGCTTTTCTGGCTTATATTGTTTTCAATCCAGGACAGGCGAGTTTTTTCACGGGCTTTGGTATCAATCCTGGTGATATTGCACGATTACTCAAACAACTCGTTAGTACTATTTTTGGTGTTGTAACTTTTCTGCTTTCTATTATCTGGATAATATACCTTTTTCGAGCAATCTTGACCAAGAAAGAATATAAAAAGAAAAAGACAATTTCTATTATATTAGCATTCTTTTTCGGTATATTACTCTTTTCTGATATCACTCTTTGGGCTTCGCTTGTTACTAAAATCAATGCAACCGATTATGAGAATCCAAATGGGGGAGTACTTGTCTATGATAATGAAAAATCCACATCAGAACAGTTTAAAAGTAATGCACAGATGTATAATTTTAATAACCTCATCTGACCTATGGAATTGAGATTCGATCTCAAAGCAGATGCAAATGTTGTAGCGAAGATTATTGATATCTCTAGTTATAAAATAAATTTTGACGGAGCAAAATGTTTGCCGGCAGGTTCTTCCAGTATCGAAGGTATTAATCCACAAGATAATCCCATCATCTGTACTTTTGATCAAGCTAAGGTTTTTAAGCCAACAGGAGTGTATGAAGGTATAGATAGAGTAACGCATGAATCTAAAACCCTGACTATTAATTTTCACCCGATACAGATTATAGGAATGGTGGATATTAAAAAAACAGAAACCTCTGTCACCTATGACGCTTCTAAACTTACGAGTTTTGGGAATATTCATTGGCTTGTGGAAAAGAATAATGATCTTGTTTCTGAAAGTACCAACGCAATATTTTCCATAACCAAGAAAGACAAAGATCAGGTTCTTTGTCTCAATATCTCTTCTGGAAATACTTGCGATAAGCTTTTTATCATTCCTGCAAAATGAGGTGAAAATATTACGGCAGTTATTGTTCATAAACAGGATGTAGAAAATCCATTAAAATATTCATTTTCTCTGGGTGATCAAGTGGTGAAATCTGGTGAAATTGTGGATTATAGATGGGTTATCGCAAATTATACCGTGTCGAAAGATCCAATATTTGATTATATATTTCCAGGAGAATATAAAGAAGTAAAGATAAAAGTTTTTTTGACTGATTCCGCTGGGACGATTACAGAATTGAGTGATAATTTTTCTATACTTTATCCACTCAGTCTCATAAAATGAGCACAGAGTGAATCACTCCTTCGAATCACAGATACTTCTGGGAATCATCTTGCTGATGGTACGTACAATACATCCATAAAAGCGTACTATATTACTGATGTAAGTACTCCTACAAGCATTACATTAGATGCAACCGATGTAAAGGCAGAGAATCCTGGATATGAACTTACAGATGTTGCATGGGATTTGAATGGAGATGGCATATTTGAGAAAACAGGAATGCAGCAAAAATATGAACTTGTAGAAGAGAAACGATATACTGTTCAAGTGCACTATACTTTCACAAATGCTGATAAAAATATTACTTCTTTCGTAAAAGAAAAAATAATTTTTGAGCCAGTCAAAAAAGATATAAATGTTATCTTGAAACTCACACAAGATTCTGAATATGCACCAACTATTATTCATGTGGATGGTTCTGCGAGTATTCCAAAGACGGGAACAATCACGAAATTTATGTATGACTTTGGGGAAGGAAAGGGCGTCATAGAAGGAGATGCTATTCAAGATTATTCTTATACACTTCCAGGAGAATACGTTATCACTTTTACGGTAGTACGAGATGATGGTCTGAAAGCAAGCTCTTCTAGGAAAATTATCTTGAAAGCTATTCCAAAAAATATAAAGATCAATACGAGTGTTTCATCTGGTATCGTTGGGAAACCAATAGATTTTGATACCAATGGTACCATTGGACAAATCGATGCATATCACTGGGATTTCTGAGATGGAAATACATCTGACCAGATAACACCCACTCATAGTTATATGAAAGCAGGGAAATATACTATAAAAATTTCTGTAACATATGCAGATAGAACGGTAAAATCGACAGATAAAGAGATAATTATTTTAGAATAATTATCTTCATAAAATGAAAATACGTGAATCGTTTGATTCACGTATTTTTTAAAATTTCTTTTTCCAATTTGTCAGAACTGTTTCGAGATTAATACTATGGGGGCCACTGGTAAGTGTAGGATCGACCCATTTAACGATACTATTTACTTTCATATGATCATTATCTGGATGGGAGATTTGTATTTCTCGTGTGAAAATTGCAACACAGTTTGTGGTTTTTGAAGTAGAACATCTCTGAGGTTTTCATTGTCTATCTTCATAGTTTCAATAGAGAAAATATTGTGCCTCTCCTCCTGATCAATAATCTCAGGAAGGAATTCAACTGATTAATGGTTTAGAGGCTGTTATTAAGTCTATGCTGGCATTTATATATGTATTTTCCATTACAGGATTCCAACTTTGTCTTGTCATTCCATTTTCATCATAGTAAACAGGAAAGACTGGAATAGATGGAGATGGAAAAGAAGTTCGATAATTTAATGGAGGAAGAAGATACCATAGCGATTTTATAGAAGATCAAGATTGTATAAGAATATATGATCCTGTGAGATATTCTTTTCCAGAATTACCAATACAAGTAGTGTCATAATCTTTTACTTTCCAACAATTATTATAGTCGCTGGAAAATTTTATCCAGTTGGTATCACGAATATTTTCTACAGCCTCGAGTCCTTCGCGTGCGATATTAATAGCTTTTATGCGATTCTCTGCGGTACTAGAGAGTTTCTGACCACTGCTGATGATATTATAAGCTCCAGTGATACCAATAGTGAGAATAATAATAACAACCATTACCTCAATGATAGAATTTCCACGCTGGGATTTGAACATAGTCTGTATTTACGAAAGAGTAAAGATTGTACTAACCTTCTGTAGAACTTCCTGTTCCAATGGTACTACCAGAACTTCCGACTGGTGTATTTGCTGGAATTATATCTTCTTTTTTCTCTTTTACAATGGTGAAAAGATTCGTAAAGAGGAGTTCGTCATTTCCTCCATAATATTTTATAGTATAAAGATTAATTCCGTCATTCATCGTCCCAAAATCTTTGTTAGCGAAATAGTACCAAGAAGTCCCAAGTTGTGGAAACTTGGAAAGTCGAAAATCATTGATGGTAATATATTTTACTATTCCTTTATTGACACGTCCTTCGATACGAACGACATTATCTGTCGTTTTATAAGGATTGTCTGTTGGTGCAATGATTCGGAAGTCTTTGTCAGAAATAGGATAAGTAGTAACGGTTGCCTTTTGTGATGTATTAGCCCCTGCCTTTTGTGATGTATAAACCGTGAGAATTCATTTTGCAAGAATACTGCCATCACTATCGTATGCTTTGTATACGATATTATTACCTCCGTTTACAAGAGGAAAACCTTTGTACATAAAGCTTTTCGTTTCTTTATTAATAAGTGCTTCTTTGTCATTGATAGTTACTTTTGTAATTGCTGCATTAACGAGGGTTCCTTCGATATCGACTGTATTGGAATCGATAGTTGATTCATCTTCTGGATAGGTGATAGTGAGTCAAGTTTTTGTATTCTTGACGAATGAAGATCCAGATCCTACTATAGAACCTGATCCATTTTCAGAGTTGAGAGAACTCAGTAATGCTTCTCCATTGTGTTTAATGAAGAGATTAGTTGTTTTTATATAATCACTGAGTGGTTCAATCTTGCTGGAAAATTGTAGAGTAGTACTTGCAAGATCATTTTTCATAATCGTAAGTTGTTGTCCTACACCTGGAGTTGCAGCAGTAGATTTCTTCGAATAATCCTCAACATTAGCGCTTCCCTTAAGAATATAAATATTACTCGCGATAGTATTTTGACTGAGGATAATAATAGAATTACTATTTGGTGTAACGGAGAAATTTTTCATTTTTATATTCATGGTCACATCACTCGAATCTACAAGGATATCGGCATTTTCTAGAGAAACAGTTTGTTTTCCATTGATGAATCCTTCATATTTTAATTCCCCTCATTTATCTACGAAAAGTTTAGAAGTACTATTTTCAAAGGCTATTTCTGCTTCTCCACTCGTTACAGTAAGCTTGCTATCGGTTGCGTACATTTTCGTCGTACCATCGATGCGCTTCTTGGAATCCCCAGACATATAAATATATATCTCAGATTGGTCTTGTTTCGGAGTGACAGTTATAAAAGAACCAGTATTATTTTGTGTAGAAGTTCCGGGAGAGGATATATATCTTATGATAATAATAAGAACAACAACCGCTATCGCGAATGGCACAATATATGAAGCAAAATTTCCTCCTATAGGAGAAGAATTAGTACGATTTCTGAGACGAGTCATAGAAAAGTTTTTTATGAAAATAATAGATATATTGAATATATGCAAAAACCTGTAGGAATCAAGCGGAAATGACAATAAAAAACATTTCCGCTTATGTGGAAATGTTTTTGTTTTGAAAGATTTGGAAATATTTTATTCTTTTGTAAGAGTTTTTGGGATAATAGCCTCAACCGCAGCATAGGTTGCGTCTTTCCCTTTGGGAATTCGAATAGAGACAGAATCACCCAATTCTCCTTTTATGAAAGTAACAGCAGCAAGGAGAGTATTATAAGTTTTCCCGTCAGCTATGACTTGAAAGCGATCTTTGTTTTTGGTAAGAATTCCTATCTTTGTCTCATGTTCGATTTCTTCGATGATCTTGTAAGTGATTTTCCCATCACTTTGGATAATAGCTTTGAGCTTACTTCCTTGTACGAGTTTGGATTTGGATGCATAGTTCTGAGGAACGGGATACATAGCCCCATCGGAACCAAGCATAGCTTCACCAGTAAACACTCCTTCTATAATCTTCTCATCTCCGCTCTGATAGTTGGAAAGTCCAGAAGCATCGAGATAGGCAAGTTCTTTCTTGAGATCTGCGTCATCGGTCATAGTAGCGAGAATTTTCTTCGCGGATACGATGGATTTCTGTGCACTATCGAGAAAGTCCTTGATAGCCATAAGTTTCTTTGTTTCGAGCATATATTTGTATTTATTAAAATAGAGTTGCAAGTAGTATAATCTATAATAGGTTTTTTTCCAAAGAAATGAGTATTGACTCTTTTGTAGAATATGGCTTGAATTGAAGAATATAAAAGACCGCCACAGAGTGACGGTCAATGTTGGATAGTTACACGCGAATGTGTGAATTATCCATGGGTTTGAGCAGAAACTTTGCTCTTCCCGATACTTGTGTTGGGGAAAGATTCCTAGTGCTCCCAGGCTTTTTTCTCTCCATCTCAAGTACTTGTTGCGTATTAAGCTTATTTGCTCTTTTAGGCATGATACGTTCCTTTATATTGGTTTTTCACTCAATCCCGACGGGATAAATGGTTCCTTGTGAGAACAGGAGGCATTGTAATCATATTTTTGTAATGTCAAGAGATTTTGAAATAAATTAAACTTATTTATAAGATAGAGTCAATATCTGTTTGTTTGTTTCTGTTACACTTTTGTAGTACAGTAGAGGAAATACTAATCTTTATCGTATGACGGCAGCAATTATTACCCCTAAAATAAAAACTCCTTTAGTAGAGGGGTTTGAAGACAAAATCGTTGATAACGATGGGTTTTTTGATGCCATGGAAGAGGGGTTTTCAAAAACACTTTCTGAGCCAGAAATTTATGGACAGACTCGTCTCGCGCTCCATGAACTTCTCGCTCAGATGAAAACACAAACATTTATTCATTGAGTAACTGAATGGACAGCTAATGAACAAAAAGCTTTTTTTGAACAAGTACAGACGGAGATACAAAGGACACATACGGAAATAGAAAATGCAGGGATTTTAGCTCTGACAAATATGCGCGAGAGTATTCAAACACTTATTAAAGATGAGATCTGGCGTGAAATCAACGACGAAGGAAGAAAAGATAATCCATGACAATATAATCTCCGAGATGGAAATAATCATGTTATCATGAATGACATTCGTGATTTTCAACAATTTCTTGAGAAGAGTTTTCTTACAGCTAATGAAACTCGTATCATCCCACTCGATCTCCGACTTACTATTACTCAGACGGCAACTAATAAAGAGGCAAAAGAGAAATTACAAAAATATCAATGAAAATATAATGCCCTTATTCTGGTAGATGAAGAAAATCAGCCAATAGGAATTATAAAATCTGACACATTGGATATATATGGTCAAACTGAAAATTTAACACTTGAGAATATTGATTACATCTCAGATAGGGAAATGCATTGATATTATACGACATCTATCGATGATGCTAAGCAGATTATGCAGAAATTTAGCATAAATATCCTCCCCATCGTTGATACAAACACTTGAATACTTATTGGTATTTTAACAAGCAATTCTCTTGTGAAGAAAGAAGTTCAGTATTATTCTACTGTTTCTCTCGCAAAATTAAGTATTGATTACATGAAAACGAATATTTAGATACATTATCATAAAAAAGAACCGATTATCGGTTCTTTTTGGTATTTTGAGAAAGAAAAAATCCGTACATGCGAGGCATATGTCGAAAGAAAGATGCCTATGTACGGATGATTTTTTGTTGTGCTCAGAGGTTTCCATCCACTCTAAGTCGTATCTACTGCAATCCCGTCTTTTTTTCGAGTATGACGAGCTCGTTTCATAGAGAAAAAAACTTTTTCACATATGAGTTTTTATTGTACAAATTTTATTGGAATTTGTTTTTATTTTTGTGCTTGTGGCAAGATGGATTCACCTCGTTAAGCAGTAGATAAATATAATATAATATATAAAAAGTTAGTTGTCAAACTTTTCGACCTAAATTCTCTCATTTCTTGATCAATTATTTTTCCGTTGCCCGATAAACTCATTGCCATCCTGCTGGAACGCCTTCTTCTATGAGTTTCCCACATCTATCGATGAACGTAAGAGATGGAGAATCTCTAAAATTATCATATAATTCTTGAAAAATTTTCTTTCCTTCCAGAATATCCCCGACGATATAAAGTTCTAATGCTTTTTCAAATTGTTCAATAAGTTGAAGTTTCTTCGTGTCCACCTGTCCTATTTCTCCTACAAGTTCATAGATAAATACGGGTTGCTCTTTTCCTTTTACTTGGATACTATCGAGTTTACGAAATACGAAATATTCTTTTGATTCTTCCATAACACTTTCCCCAACACATATAAGTGTTCCATAAAGTTTATTGATTCCTTCAAATCTGGAAGCAGTATTGACAGAATCTCCAAGAGCTGTGTATTCAATCTTCTTTCCCATACTTCCTATATTTCCAACAACCGCGACTCATTTATTGATCCCCATTCGTACACTGATCTCAAATCCTAGATTTTTTTGGAATTCTTTATTGAGCTCTTGTATCTTTTTTTGTTGAGCAAGAGCGGAGCGACAAGCAAGAATCGTTTGTTCTGCTTCATCTCCACCAAAAGCTCACCAAAGTGCCATAACTGCATCTCACTCATACTTATTGATAAAACCCTTCTCCTCCATAATAATATCGGAAACTTCCTTCAAATAGATACTTAAAAAACGTACCAATTCTTCTGGTTCCATCTTTTCTGAGATACTGGTGAATCCAGCGATATCTGAGAAGAAGCTCGTT
Source organism: uncultured Candidatus Altimarinota bacterium (assembly GCA_963751115.1). Taxonomy (GTDB): domain Bacteria; phylum Patescibacteriota; class Gracilibacteria; order BD1-5; family UBA2023; genus UBA1545. The sequence continues at coordinate 28,166 of CAVVTN010000005.1, read as the reverse complement.
ATATTCATCCGTTTCCCATCCAGTTTTACTTCCTCAAATTTATCGAGAATATTTACCACGAGTTCTTCTGAAAGATACTGGGAAAGAGCTCATTTGAGAGCACGTTTTCATTTTTCTTCGTGGAAATATTTATACCCTGTTACAAAAACAGTGGTGAGTATGACAATGATAATAAGCTGAGTAGGATATACGAGTATTTTCTGAAAAGTTGCAAAATACCAGATTTCTCCACCAAAAAGTACGATATATCCTATGAGTAAAAAGAGAAATTGAAATATGCGATTTTTTGCATAAAGCGTAAAAAGTACAAGGAGAAAAGTCAGAGAAATAAGCATAAGAATCTCTTTCCAGCTTTCCATTTCCACGATATATTTTTGATTCAACACCGTATTTATCATATTTGCATGTATCAACACTCCATCTTGGATTCCATAAGGAGTATTAAATTTATCGTAGAGAGCTGTTGCCGTTGAGCCAATAATGATAATTTTGTCTTTTACAAGCGAGGGATCATATTTTCTGTTATAAACATCTACAAAAGAGATAGTCTGAAAACTGGATCATTTTGGGAGATAATTGATAAAAATATCTCCAGCATTCAGAGAAGTATAGGGTACTTGTCTGGATTGTGCTCTTCATTCAAATGGATAGACCATACCTCATATTTTTAATGATTTCGCTACTTCTCCTGGATGGGAATCAAAATATTTTTGGAGTATCTCAAATGAAAATGCCTTCTGTCATTTTTGCTGTGGTATAATGCTGTACACCGTAGAATTATGACTATTGATAGCCGGATGATAATAACCCCTTCCGAGCATGTAGTCACTAAATGCTTTTATAGGAAAGAGGTCCTCAGTAAGAGAAAAACCTAATATTACATTTCCCGCATTCTGAAGAGATTTTGACAGAATCGCATCTTCTGTCGATGTTTCAGAAAATACAATATCCATTCCAATAACATTTGCACCGTCTTTCTTCAAATTATCTATTGCTTGAGCATAATAGGATCGTTTAAAATCCTGGAATCTTCCGAGTCAGCCACTATTTGAAAGCGTTTTATTGTCAATAGCAACAATAGTGATATTTTTATTCGCAGTTGTATTATCACCATATCCAGTAAAGAGAATATTCTTGATACCAAGATTTCATTGTTCTATGAAATTTTTGGTATTTGAATTAAGACTCAATATAACCACTATACTAATAATCAATACAGAAAGAAATAGTGCGATTATTCTTTTGTCATGAACGATATTTTTGAATGGTATCATATCTGAAAATGAGAATTATTATTGAATAAGTTTTTGTAATCCATTAGTAATACTTTCGCGAATTTTATCTGCTTCATTGTTGATTTTTTGTACATTTTCTATAGTAATACCTTTCTTGGCTTCTTCCAATAAATTTTTCTCACCGAGGGTTTGCAGAAGTATTTGTTTTGCATTTTCTAGCGTACTATCCAATTGTTTGATATTTTCTTGGGTATTCGCATCTTTGAGAGCATTTATGAGATTTTTATCTGCTCCTTGTTGGATATACTTTTCAAGTTTCTGTTGGAGTCATTCTATCGTTCCTGATCCCATTTGTGTAGTATTCCAGGAATCATAAAGAGTGGAGCGTGCAAAATCCGTGAGGAGAGTTTGTTTTTTGTCTGCTGGTGCTGTTTCCAGAACGAGATCTCGGAGTTTCATCTTGGTATCGACGATTTTATCAGTATTCTGAAGACCGTAGAATTGCTGGTAAATATCCATTAAGTGTTGAGAATTATTTCACTCTTTCATGGAGTTTGCAAATTGCGTCCATCCAGCAGTATTGTCTATGAGAAGTGCATCGAGAGAAACTTTGGTTTTCTGGAGTCCGATTTTCTGAAGGAACATATCCATATAATTTTTCTGTCCCATTTTCGATTCGAATATTTGCTTCTTCAAAGCCTCCATTCTCTGATTGAGATATATGACATCCGCATCATTGTTTGCTTTATTCCAGAGTTCGTCGATTTTATTCTTGAGAAGGATATTTCTCGTATCAGTATCGAGCAATCATCCGGCAACGACAAAGGTACTTCCGGTATGACTCCCGATATCCTCAACAGATATAGCATGATCAATAGTATGAATATATTTCCGATCGAGATTGATTTCAAATACTGTTCCACGTACTGCAGCAAGAGCGGTATCGTCATTGAATTGTTCATGGAAATAAGAATCTCCGAACATATATTTTACGACATTGGACCAAGTTTTTCAGAATTCCAGACTGAAATTGATCTGAATATCTTCATTGGCAGTTTTTGCCTGCATAGTATTGATTCGAATCGAAGATTTTTCTCCGAGTCGCGTGAGACTGCCATCTGGCCAGAAAATAGTTGCGAGAGAATTATTTGTCTGGATTCTATCGCCGACAAAAATAGACGCTTGTTGATTTTCTCTGACCGTAAGAGTGGAATCTCGAATAATAAGCGTATCACCTTTGGTAGAAAGTACATAGGGATCGATTTTTTCAGATACGATAATAGGTGCCCCAGAAAAATCAGAAAAAAGAAGGAATCCTATAATGGATAGAAGTCCGAGCATTATGAGACTAATCGTATGTTTTTGGAAAAATCATTCGGATTTTTTTGAAGAATTTTGCATAAAAAATTATGAGAAAAAATATTTTTGGATATTGTATGCAAAAAGAAGAGAAAATACAATTTTTCCGAGCCTTTTCCTTATTTCTCATATGAAGAAACATTATCAGTATATACTTTTTTTCCTCCTCATTCTCATCGTATATGAGATATATCTTGTGATGTTGTACAAATATAAAGATTTTCAGATCAATTCGTACCTATCTTCTATAACTATCCAAAATGAAAATATAGAATCATCTCTCATTGAGAAAAAAGAACATCTTGCTTATGTAAAAACAAATGCTTTCCTCGATGCCGTTGCCAAAACTTCTCAGAATAAGAAAAATCCTGGAGAGGAAGCAGTAATTCTGGTAAGTGATCAAGAAGTAGAAGAATATAAAAGAATTGATACCAATAAACAAATGATAGGCGGAATAAAACAAGAAGCTTCCAAAACTCTAGGAATGAGCAATCAAGATAAATGGATATATTATATACTCCATACCGATATGAGGAACAATTAAAAAAAATCCCACTCAATCTGCGTTGAGTGGGATTTTTTATGACTAAAATGGGATATCTTCGATATTGATTTCTTCTTCTGCTTTGGGAGTTGCTTTCTTGGTTTTAACAGGAGTTACTTCCTCGGGAGTTTCTTGGGAGAATGAATCGCTGGATTCATCTCGTCCTCCAGAAAGCATAATCAGATTATCAGCTACGACTTCTGTTTTGTATTTCTTTACTCCTGTTGGATCATCCCAACTACGAGTTTGGAGTCGTCCTTCAAGATATACTTTTTTCCCTTTTGTAAGGTATTGCTCTGCGATGTTTGCAAGAGAACCCCAGATGACGATATTGTGAAATTCTACTTGTTCTTGTTTCATCCCAGATGCATCTTTCCAAACACGATTGGTTGCTATTGAAAAGTTTGCAACTTTTTGTCCATTTGGTGTCTCTTTTACTTCTGGCGCAGCTGTAAGATTCCCTATAAGTTGTACCTTGTTGAGTGAATTCATAAAAAGAATTGGTAAAAAGATAAAAGTACTTTGGTATGATATACGGAAAGATAATAAGTGCAAATGTTTTATAAAAATCCCTACTCGATGGTATATCGGTAGGGATTTTTATATTAAATCATATAATTATGGTGTAGTACCAGTTCCAGTAGCTGTTGCCGTAACAGTTCCTGTTGCAGTCGTATCAACAGTAGTTGTACCAGTAGCAGTTTCAGGAGTGATACCATTGAGGAGATCGTTGAGATTGATTCCAGCAGGAACTACTCCATTAAGAGCATCAACCTTATCTTGGATAATCACTCGAATTTCTTCCAGTTGCGCAAGAAGATTATCTTTTCGTACCTGATCTAAATTACTTGCTTCTACCTTTACGACTGCTTTGTCGATATTTCCAAGAACTCGTGTGAGCTTATCTATAGAGAGTTTCTCTATTATTGCAACAAGTTGTGTATGAAGTTTTTCAGAAAGAGCAACTCTCTTTACTGGTGCTTTATTTCTCATCTCATCTTGTTTAGCTTGAGTCTGATCTTTCATTTCTTGCTGTCTTATTTCTTGTTGTTTCTGCATCTCTTGCTTCTGAGCCTCTATTTGATTTTTCATCTCTTGATTCTTTTTCTGCATCTCTTGCTGTCTTATTTCTTGTTGTTTCTGAATCTGGTCTCTCATCTCTTGTTGTGTCATTCCCGAATTACTTACGGTTGCAGTTCATTCTACTGAACCAGATGCTTCATAAGTAGTAGGTGTCGGTTTAGTATCTGATTCATTAGAATCTGCAGAAACAGATGACATAATAAGTGCTCCGGCAACGATCATTGCACTGGAAGTTATAAGTGTTTTTTTCAACATAATATAAAAAGATAATAGATAAAATGGTTTTTTATAACCGAGGGGAAGTGTAGACTATTTTTCAGAGGAGTCAAATATGAATAGTGAAGATTTCGTGGAGATTATTTTTCTGTTGAATTGTTTATTTCATCAGAATTTTCTGTATCGATAGGCTCTTTTTTTGCGATAATATTATATGTAGAAAGGTACGTCATAGAAGATAATCCTTCCAATAGAAGGAAGGAAAATACCACAAATATACTGGTAAATATCCACCAATTTTGATCAATAGATTTCACGCTGATATAATTAATAGAAGCAGACAGGAATCTTTTATCTATCGTATCTTTCATGGGTGTATAGTATTGTTCTATTTTGGCAAAATCTTCTTTGTCGGTTTCATTTCCATTGAAAAATCCTTCCAAGAGTTTATGATCATCTTGGTGGGATTGCGATTGTATCTCTATGAGTTTATCATAGACTTGCTTCTCTGTAACTACTTCTTCTCCTGTTTGAATTATCATTCCAATCATTCCGAGAACTATTAGAAAGGGTAAAATAAGAAAAATTATTTTCCATACCTTTTTCTTGGTCATTCGAAAACTTTCACTAATATAGGTTTTGGCTTTGAGAACCTCGTCACTATAGAGGAGAATATAATACGCAAATATCATACGGATTGTGAGATATATGAACCAGATAAGAAGTCCGGTAAAAAATACCAGAGAAATGACTCCAGCTATAAAAGGAGAAAGTCCGAAACTCATATTTGCCATAATTCCAAATGGGATAATGAGAATAATCCCAACCATAATCGGAGCGAGCAGATAGAGTCCCATCCATCCAAGGATTCCTATATAGGCACGAAAATGTTTTCCAGAGAAATAGAGATTTTTTGTATACGGAAGTTTCTCACCGACGAGATAGGATTTATATACATTCTGTAAGAGAAAATTTCCATAAGTATATGTGGAAATGAAAATTATGATAATACAAAGCAGAAGCAAAATAGTCAAAATAACTGTACCAATATTGTTGAGTAAAAATTCTTGTGCACTGACAGAAAGTCCGAGCGCACTGTAATGAGAAAAATATTGATACACAATAATCCCCACAAATGGAATAGAAACGACAAATCCTACGATATTTGCATACAGAAATATACATATCTTGGAGATATTCCAGTGAAAGAAATTCCTATAAATAAGAATGATATTTTGGAAAATCTGTTTCAAATTTATTATGTAGTTTTGCATAGAATAGGGAGGAAAAGAATAAAATATACACATCTTCACAATGATAATATATCTCTTGTTTATATGAAGGCAGTATTATACTGAAAATTCATGAAGCCCATATAAACATCGAGATAAAATTATCATTATTTCGAGAACCTCATTTCAGAATAAGTATATTTGTTTCTCTTTTTTTGCAAACAATTTCTTTCTTGATTATTGTACAAAGGTTTTACCAAAGAATATATATTTCTTGTCAAAACAAAGCCAATAGAGGAATTTCCTTTGGAATATTATATGTAAATATGTAGAGACAATTACCTTTTTCGAGGCTGTTTCGACAGCGAAATATATATTCTTTTATTTCGTAATAGTTTTATTATAAGACGATTTTTTTGACTTTCTCTCATATTTTCATACTATCTCTTTCATCAAAAGCGATTGAGCGGTCAACATCCGCGATGCTGGAGGAAGAAATCCCGACTTTCGGGAGAGTAGAACCTTTCGGGAATTCCCGTTATAGAATATAATCAAGTAGGGGCAAAATATTTTTTGTCTTACAGCCTCGGTGGCACCTTTCGTAAAATCCTCCGCCCATGCGGGCACCTCCTTCACAAAGGAGGTTACGAACCGAAGCACATAAAATCTTTATTTTGTGTGTTTTTTGTTTTCTTATTTTTACTAGACATATTTATATATATTTCTGAGAATATCATTTTTATCAAAAGGGTTAAACAGGACATATAAGAATATACGGATTTTCCCTTTTTCTAAGTATAGCCAACGAAATGGCAGGCGAGCTTATATTCTGTTATGTGATATTCTCATATATATATATAAATTAAGATAAAATATTATTTCTTAGACTTTTGCTTTTATGCACCGAACACATACCTGCGGAGAACTTACCGCTCAATATATTGGACAAACTGTTACACTTTCTGGATGGGTGGCAAACCGCCGCGATCACGGAGGGATTATATTTATCGATCTCAGGGATCGTTATGGGATTACTCAGATGGTTTTCGATCCACAGGATAACGAAGCTGCTTGGAAAATAGCCGATTCGTTTCGAAGTGAATATGTGGTAAAATTGACAGGGAAAGTACGACATCGTCCAGAAGGACAATCGAATCCAAATCTCGTGACTGGGGAAATAGAAATCATTACTTTGAACGCGGAAATTCTCGCAGAGTCCAAGACTCCTCCATTTGAGATTTCTGATCATACCACTGCCAATGAGGAAATCCGTTTCCGTCACCGATACTTGGATATCCGTCGAGCAAAGGTTCTGGAAAATATAAAGTTTCGTGCTGTTATGAACCATTTTACTCGAAACTGGTTTACAACTCAGGGATTTACGGAAGTACAAACTCCTATTTTCACCGTGAGTTCTCCTGAAGGAGCTCGAGATTTCCTCATCCCGTCACGACTTCATAACGGGAAATTCTACGCGCTTCCACAGGCACCACAACAATACAAACAACTCCTTATGGTTGGAGGAATAGATAAATACTTCCAGATTGCTCCGTGTTTTCGTGACGAAGATCCACGTGCGGATCGACATTCTTGTGAGTTCTACCAGATCGATTGTGAGATGAGTTTCGTAGAACAGGAGGATGTTTTCCAAGTGGCGGAATCTTTCGTAAAAGATTTCATTCCAGGAATCTCCCCAGAGAAGCATATTCGAGAAAACAAAATCTATCGATTCACTCATAAGGAAGCAAAAAACCTTTATGGAAGCGATAAACCAGATGTTCGGTTCGACCTGCATTTTGAGGATTTTACGGAAGATTTCAAAGATTCTGGATTCTCGGTATTTCAATGAGCAGTGGCAAGCGGTGGAGTCGTAAAAGCGATGAAACTGGAAAATGTTGCGATGAGCCGAAGTGAAATCGATGCGATTACGGGAGTGGCTCAAGCAAGTGGAGCGAAAGGACTTGCGTATATAATCTACGAAGCAGAAACTCCTGAAACAGGCGACCTTCATGTTCAGAATTCCGCTTCCTCGCTCACTGTAGAAATTCCTACAGTTCACTCCGGTGCTCATTCTTCACAAGAATCTCACCCTGTTTGAGAAGTTTCAGAGAAGGCTGTACCACGAAGTCCGATTTTGAAATTCTTCTCTGAAGCAGAGATGAAAGCTCTGGAAGAGAAACTTCAGCCAAAGGCTGGAGATATGATTTTCTTCGGAGCAGGGGAATATGCACTCGTTACCAAAGTTCTCGGAGCCGTTCGAATCGCCCTTCGTGATAAATACAATCTTGCTGATAAAAATGAACTCGCATTCGCTTGGGTAACAGATTTCCCAATGTTTGAACGAAAAGATGATGGGTCAATCGATTTCGAACATAATCCATTTTCTATGCCTCATGGTGGGGCGGCAGCGTTTGATAATCCAGAACCAACAGAGATTTATGGTATGCAGTATGACCTCGCTTGTAATGGGTATGAAATCCTCTCGGGTTCTATCCGAAATCATGATCTCAGAGCACTCGTAAAAGCATTTGAAATGGTTGGAAAAGGAGAAGAAGAAGTGAAAGAAAAGTTCGGGGCGATGTACAATGCGTTTCAATACGGAGTTCCTCCACACGGAGGATTCGCCTTCGGATTTGACCGACTTCTTATGATTCTGAAAGACGAGGAAAATATCCGAGAAGTCTACGCCTTTCCAAAGTCCGGAAAAGCCGAGGATGTTATGATGAATGCACCAAGCGTCATCGACGATGCAGATTTGAAAGTACTCGGGATTGAGGTGAGAGGGGAAGTTTAGTATGGAATTTTTATGTTTTCATGATATATTAAAAAGAGTTGAAAAATGATGAATTATCCATATAATTCACCTGTAGATTATTCATAAAATATAGCTTTATGCAAACAGAACAATGTATATCCGTGACGGAACTTGCGAAAAATACTTCCAGTATTATTAAGCGCACCCCAAGAGTTGGTGTGCAATATATCTTCGTGAACAATAAACCTAAAGCAGTTATATTGAGTATGCAAGAATATGAAAAGATAGAACAGGAAAGAATGGTGGACTTTTGAACTCTGGAATACTCTGAGCTCTCTAAAGAAACACAAAATATGTATAACAGATCAAAGAAACTTGCACGAAATGATTTTATAAATTTCTAGTTTATGCAACATATTTCCCAAGTAATAATCGCTCCCGAGGCACTTGAATATATTACAAAGCGTAAACTTGAAAAACAATATCTCAAAACAAAAGAATATATCTTGGCAGGATATACACGAAATGTGGATCTTAAAGTACGAGAACCGAAGAAAGACAAAATTTGGTATTTTCGTATCAATAATCAGTTTCGAGCCATATGTGAACTCGATTGAGATGTTCTTATGGTTCTTGCGATTGATAATCATCAGTAGTAATCTGAAAAAACTGAGGATGTTATGATGAATGCACCGAGTTATATCGATGATGCAGATTTGAAAGTACTCGGGATTGAGGTGAGAGATGAGGCGTAATTAAAAAAATAATCCCGTTAGATTTATTATAAATCTAACGGGATTATTTTTTGGAAATTAAGTAGAATTAATTTTTTCTACAAGTATAAGCCATACATCATCAGAAATTAACACCACCACACGCAACTCAAGTTCATTGAGATCACAAAGATATCTTACTCCAACCTGCTTGACAATCGCATTGTGCAAAAACGAAACTACCAGGTATAGATCCTAGATCTTTTGCTGGTAAGACTGGGGTAGGAGTTCCGAGATGATACATTGCTGAATTTGTTCATACATTAGTTGCTAATATTACACAATATCCAGCTATACTACCAGTAGGCAAGGTAGTATAATCTCCTACTGTCCCAGCAGGCCCTTGAGCTCCTGTAGCTCCATTTACACCAGCGGGTCCTTGAGGCCCCGTAGGAGCCACTGCACAAATCTTATTATAATTCACATCATATCCATTCAAATACTGTCCTGCTGGACAAGCTACTCTAATGCTATTAAAATATTGCATAAACTTCCCACCTGCTACTTCTCCTACTGGTGGAGTACTTGGATATGTCAGAGCATATACTATTCCTGCTATAAAGAGTATAGAGAACAATGAAAACACCATTGCTCCTGCTATATGTTTCCCTATCCACTTAAAGAATTGTTTCATATGAAAAGTTATAAAGAATAGAAATTACTTGGAAAGTATATCGTTTTTTTTTTTTGTAAATCAAAAGTTTTTAAAGGTATGTTTTTGATATGAAAATGAGATTTGAATTTTCAGATTTTTTCATACAATGCGTTTGTTAATAGTTAATAATAAATATATGGTCAATCTTGCTATAAAGAAATCATCAATATCTTTTAAAACAGAGATATTTGAGGATATCTATGATCTATCTTCTTATATTGTTTCTCAATTTGAAGAATATTCTCTCAAAAAATTGCAGAATGATGAAATAACTCAGGAACTAAAAGATGAGGCACAAATATGTAGGAAACAAAAAAGTAATTATTTTATAAATATACAATAATGCTCTTTTTAAAAATAGTAGAGGATCCTCGAGTATTAGTATATTTACAGGAAAGAAATCTCTTAAAACAGTATAAAAAAGCCAAGACATTTTTGCTACTAGGACTTTATTCTAATGTAGATTTCTGAATCAGAGAACCAAAGAAAGATGAGATTTACTATTTTCGTATCAATAAGCAATTTCGAGCTTATGCTATTATAGAAAAAGAAGAACTGAGGATTTATAAAATAGATAATCATCAGAAATAGAAGCGATTATACTATCTATCTTATTTTTCATATTTTATGTCTCTCAAGAGTTTTTTCTTCATCCCCATTTTCCTCTTTCTCCTCACTTCTTGTACGCTTCCATTTTCCACTTCCACAAAAGGAGAAAACTGAGTACAGAATAATTCTGGAGCTCTTTTAGATGCTTCTGGAAGTACACAAACAGGGGGCGAAAATACTATTGAAGCAGGACAACTTCGAGAGGAGAAACTTCAGGAATCCAAACGCCGAATCAATTTTCGTTCTATTATACGGAAAGGGGATTATTTCTCTCTCAAGAACGATCAGGAAACAGCTCTTTCGTATTATCTCAATGCCTATAAAACTCTTGCAAATGATCATACTTTGGAGCGGAAGATAGCAGGAGTATATTTTGATATGAAAGATTTTACTCATGCGTATGAATATTATGCAAAAGTTCCATTTGTCGATCTGGAAGAGTCCGAAAAACAACAAGCGATTTCGGCTCTTATGTTCGATGAAAGTATCACTATAAAAAGTACGGAGATCCAGAAAATGGGACTTACAGAAGATCAAACGGCGTATTATGGATATATAGAAAATTGTTACACCGGGATTCATAATTGTATCGTCGCGCTCGATTCCTATTCTGGGAGCTATGAACCGACTCAGAAGCTGAAAAATATCATAGATACGTATATGAATGTCAGTACCGATTTTCACTATAGAAATATCCTCATCGCGGGGGCATTTTTTGAAGCGAAGGAATATCTCGCGGGAGCAAAAATCGCTGAGGAAATTATTCAAAAACGACCAGATTATAAAATTGCCTATAAAATTGCCGGATATTGTAATTATGAGATTGGAAAATATCGGGAGGCAAATGTATTTCTCGGAAAATATTATACTTTCGATCCAAAAGACATAACTGTGGCTTATACACTCGGACTTACGAACTATAACACACAAGAATACGCGACTTCCAATATGTATTTTAACACCGCAGTTCTCAATGGATATACCCCAAAAACGGAGCTTGAACGACGGCTTATATATAATTATTATACACTTGGAGATATTAAAAGTATGTTTAAGATATTTCGATATCTTCTCAAAGAATCAGATGTAAAAGAAGATGATTTTATCATCGCTGTACATATCGCTCTGGAGCAGAAAGATATATCCAAAGGTTTTCTCTGGGCAAATGAAGGAATAGAAAAATTTGGTGATTCGGATATGCTCTATGTACTCAGATGAGATTTATATATTTTGAATAATGATTTTAATCGCGCATTATTGGATTTTAATCGCGCATATTCTCTCAACTCAGGCAATCCTGGTGCCGTTCTTGGGTTTGCTAAATGGCATTTTTCTAAAAATAATTATACTTCTGCGAAAGAATATATACAATCTACCAAAGAAATCGATCCAGATGGTGTATTTGGACATGAGGCAGATGAACTTCTCATTAAGATAGAGGCTACTGAAAAAACTCAAACAGGAAGCTTAAATATGAGCGGAAGTACCAAAGATTTTTAATTTATCATTTTTCGTATATGGCACACGAACAAAGAGATCCTATTCAGGAAGTCATCAAAAAACCTATTTCACCTGAACAACAAGCGGGTATTTTGAAGGATAAAGAAAAAACTGATCTCGAAAATCAGATTGTCAGCACCCTCAAAAGTCTCAACAGTCATATGACGAAGAAAGAAATTCTCGCACTCATTCATCGTATAGAGGTAGGGAAAGGATTGGAGGGACTTCGCGCAGAACTTCAGAAAGAGAAAAAACTTGAAGGGGCAGAAATCTCTGATGAAGTATTGCAAGATATAATGTCACTTTTTCGGGAGGTGGAACAGATCGTAGAATCTGGACTCAAAGAACTCAAACTAGAACTTCGTAATCTGAATGAATCCAAAGAATATACCATAGATAAGATGGCATATCTCACTTCCCGATTTCCTTGGATTAAGAAGCTGGAAGAAAGTAAACTTGGTGACAATATCATCATAGATCTTGCAGGAATCGGAATAGGAGTACTCGATTCCGCTCATGCTATACTTAAGTTTCTTCTCATGCTCATTGAAGATTTGGTAATGTTGCCAAAACAGATTGTCGATGAGGTACGAAAAAAATAAACTCGTAGTCTTTGCTTGCTCTCATACTACAATGCTCAAAAATCTTTTTGAATTCTCTGATTTCTTACTATAATTCTCACCGATCCCCCTTGACAACCATATAACTTTTCTATCATGTCCATAGCAACCAGCAACCAGCAACCAGCAACCAGCAACCAGCAACCAGCAACCAGCAACCAGCAACCAGCAACCAGCAACCAGCAACCAGCAACCAGCAACCAGCAACCAGCAACCAGCAACCAGCAACCAGCAACCAGCAACCAGCAACCAGCAACCAGCAACCAGCAACCAGCTAGTGATTTTTTTGTATTCTCTTCGATTGGACTCCTATTTTAGGGGTCTTTTTTCGTGATAGAAAATAACGGGTAAATAGACAAAATAATTCTGTCATTCCAAAATTTTTTGACTACTAAGCATATAGAAGTAACTGAATTTGACTCTAAAAATATTTGGAATCTACCGTCTATGAAAATTACCTGGATCTCTTCTATGAGAAATCCTAATATAAGGAAGATTCCGTATATTTTTCGGATGAAACAATGAGTGTTTTTGAAGCTATTGCCACGAAAAATTACGGAATGACAATTTTTTTACTTTAGTACGTCAGGTGAGTTACATAAATAATAATCTATTTCTTACTTTCTTATCTTTTTATCCCACATTTTTATGAAAAAATCTATAAATCCTATTTCTAATACTTCTTTTCTTGCGAGACTTAAATCTCGTGCTCTCGATGCATTTCTGTTCTCTCTTTTTTCGATTCTTTTCATCGGAGGAATTGTCTATGCTCTTACTTACGCATCTGCACCGCCACAAGGAGAAACAGCAGGAGGGAAGTTTATGTTGTATTTCAATAAAATGCTCGTTAATACCGGAGCTACAACCGACGGAACCGTAAAGAAGAGCGAATGAGTGGGAAAAGCAGGAGGAACTCAGGCAATTTATACGACGAATGGGGGAAGTGTTGGAATTGGAATAACTCCTTTGACTAAACTCCATGTAAATGGAGAAACAAGAATAGAAGGAAATGAAAATGAATCGATTCTCTCCATGAGGAATAAATCAAATGGCAATAGTTGGAGGTTTCGATTGACATGAAATCCGACTACAGATGCAAATTTGTATCTTGATTTTTCAAATGGTGATGTAAATACAATTCCATCTACATCATATACCAATGCAGTATCTTTTATGAGACAGGCTGGTAATGTTGGTATTGGAACTGCTACTCCAAATACAGCCTATAAACTCGATGTTGCAGGAACGGCAAATGCCACTTCTCTTTGTATTAATGGTGACTGTAAAACTGCCTGGCCAGGTGTTTCCGCTGCTCCCGCTGGAACGGTTACTTACGGAGGAATCGCTTGGCAGACAACCGATACTTGACCAACTACTTATTCTGCGGCTGTCTCTTATTGTAATACTCTCACTCCCGCAGGAACTTGGCGGATTCCTACTTCGAGTGAGATGGAATATGCCCGGGTGCTTGGTATGACTTTTACCGCAAGTCGTTTTGTTTGGTCCAGTACCCCGTACGCGAACCCCACCATCGCCAGCAACTTCTACAGCGCCTATTCTCCCAGCCACGGGTGGAACTATTGTGTTGGGACGTACAGTGCGTACTGCTACGACTCCAATGGCTACATCAGCAACTTCTACGACAATCTTATGTTTGTCCGATGTGTTAAGAACTCGTAAAAATAGCTTGACTCTTTATACTCCAGAGTAGTCTCTCTTGCTTCGCAATTCACCTTTCTCTCTTTGACTCTTTCCTCACTTTATGTGACTTGCCTCCGAACTTGCGGTGTATAAAGAAACCTATGATCTTTTGGTGGCGATATTCGAGTACACCCGAGGGATGACACGGGAGTACAAGTATACTATAGGTCAGGAGATGAAATCGGAAACCATATAATCTTCATATTTTTGTTCTTGTATTTTTATAAAAAAAACTATAATAGTCTCATTTAGTATTTAATATAAAAAATATGACTATTGCTCAGAAAGATATCGTAGAAAAGTATAGTATAGGCATCGTAAAGATTCATTTTGAATTGAAGAGAAAGAAATGAAATCTTCTTGAAAATTTAAGCAAGTATATGATTAAAACTTGAAACGGCGAAAAAGAAAATTTGTCCTTTAGTATTGATGAAATACTGTATGGAAAAAAGTAAAAAAATATATGTATTGGATAGTAATATATTCATCTGAGCTTTTTATGAAGATGACTCTCTCCATGAATTATCTATAAAACTGCTCAGTGAAATCCAGGATTCTAAAATAATAGTGCCTTATTGTGTCGTCCAGGAAGTAAGTTCTATTTTTGCTTATCGTTTTTGAAAACAAAAAGCGGATGATTTTCTGAAATTTCTTTGAGAAACAGATAATATTGAACTCATTAATAATGATATCTTAGGTGAAATAAATTTTTATCTGAGTTTTCAAGATAGTATTTCTTTTACTGATTTATCACTCATACTTATTGCTCAAAAATTTTCAGCAGAATTACTGACTTTTGACAAACAACTCCTCAAACTTTATGGTTGAAAATAATTTCTAACCCTTTGTTCTTCTATGTCACAAAAATCTTTCTTTCTCGGAGTTCTCTCGACTCTCTGAATCATAATTCTCATTGTTATTGGTATAAAATCCGCAGGATATACAATCGAACGACCACTGAGTATTTCCGATTTTACTCTATCAGCCACTCAATCAGGAAGTACAGCAGTAAAATCTGACTGTTCTACTTTGAGAGAAAACTCCATCGAGCAACAAAGCTGTAAAGATAACCAAGCAAATGAAATATTTACTCACTATATGAATCTTTCATATACTGAAAAACTTTCATTTAACTGTCGAAAACTCTTGGTACGAGAGCAACAGAAACTCTGCGTACAACAAAAATCAGAGATACCAAAGCAACAAAAACAAACCGAGATTATGAAACAACTCGTTTCTGGTTGAGATATAACTCTTTGTGACGGATTCTCTTCCGAGAAGATCGAACAAGATCGTTGTCGTCTAGATTTTGTGTTGGATCGCATTCCTTATTCTCCCCTCGCTCCTCTGGGAGAGGGGTCGGGAGTGAGGGCTTCTTCTGGAAGTACTCCAATACAGAGAAAACCAGAGATGAAAGATTGTATGCTTGTCGAAAAGTATAATCTCAAAGTTCAGTGTGAGCAGGAAAAAGAGATGATGAAAACTATTATTGAGGAAGTACGAAAAAAATAAGAGGTTTCTGAAAAACTCGTTCTTTGAGCTTAAATATCCGTTTCCTCGTTCTCCGTACAAGTCGTACGGTTCACTGTGGTAACCCCTCTTCGGGGGAGCTATGGCTTCGATTTGCACTCAAATTACTTCGCTTTTGAGAAACCTCAAATTTCTTGAACATAAAAACACTCTCAATTTTGAGAGTGTTTTTATGTAATCTTTTTTACGCCACTGTTTCTGTAATCTTCAATACTGCGGCAAAGATCCCGAAGGCGAACCAGAGGACGAATATTCCGGCTACGAGAATGGCAAGCGGTTCTATGAAACGAACGAGGACAGCTATGGAGCTATCAACTTCTCGTGTGTATTGAGCGGCGAGTTTCTTACAAACCTTATTAACCGTGGAAGTCCTTTCTCCAGCTGAGATAATCTGATAAAAGTCCTGTGTGAAAATTTTGAAATTTGGATCGGATTCTTCGATACTTTCGGCTATTTTTTTCCCGTTTTGTACATTTCTGGAAACGGCTTCTATTTTTTCTTGAAACACGACATTATTACTTCCTTCTCCGGTCAGAGTGAGAGTTCGAACGATAGGAATCCCTGCTTCGAGAAGGAGTGAAAGAGTAGAAGCAACTCGTACAATCGTATAGTTACGATAGACATCTCCGACTACGGGGATTTTCAGATAAAATGCATCGAGTGCTCGTCGACCCGTCATACTTTTTGCATAGGCCTGAAAAGCCAAAACTAGAACGATGGCGAATATGATAATTCCCCAAAAATTTCCCTGTATAAATCGACTCGTTCCTATGAGTGCTTGAGTTGCAAAGGGAAGTTCTACTCCGGTGTTTGCAAAAAGTGGTTCGAGTTTTGGGATGATATAGGTCATAATAGTCATAACTGCCCCGACCAAAAAGAGTACGATGATAAATGGATACGTGAGCGCTCATTTTACTTTTGATTTGAGTTCTTCTTGATTTCTGAGTTCATTTGCGAGACTCACAAAAGAATGCTGCATAGTACCAGACTGTTCTCCAGCTTCTATAATGGCAATTTCTCGTCGATCAAAAATACTTGGGAGTTTCTTCATAGCGATACTGAAGCTATCGCCTGATTCGACAAAAACAAGCAGATTATTAATCTCAACCTCCAGTTTGATATTTCTATTTTTATCGAGAAACGATCGAAGTGCAGAAATAACGCTTACTCCACCGTCCACCATATTTGCCAGGTGTTCATAAAAGAGTGCCTTTTCTTTGATGCTAATTCGGTGCCAGAATCGAACTTCTGGTATTTTTTGTATAGTTTGTAGAGACTCTGTTTTCATAATTTTAAGATTTTTAGTGGACATTATTCAAAATAGTACATACCAAGTTCTATACTGGCAGAAACCGCCTCATTCTTTGTAGTATCGAGAGGAAATGAAAAGTTCTTAATAACATAGGATTTGCTATTATTTTTCCCTTCCGTCAGATAATTGAGAAAATTATTGAGAGAATAATAATCCTGTGCTTTAAATGAGAGAGAAATATTTGCAAGCGAGAGCCCATTTGCTGTTTTTTCTCCTTTGGACATAGAGATATTTGCGATACTGATTCCTTTATTTTCAGGAGAAAAAATACTATCTAGAATGGCATCTTCTCGAAATTCACCTCCATATCGTGAAATTTCAGCTTGTAGAGAAACATTATCATCGATAGCTTTTTTCATAGCTTCTAATTTTTCAAGTGTTCATTTTTGTTCTATTGCATCTTTTTGTGCTACATTAAGAGTGTCTTTATGTTCTATATAACTATATCCTTGATTGATAGTGAAAAAGAATCCAATGAGAATACTCAAACAGAGCAATACTATTGCGATAATTTGTTTCTTATTGTCGTCCACATTTTGAAGATTTGTTTGCATAATTGGTAATATATAAGAGATAATGGAAATATGAAATCTTATTGTTGAGGAGTATTTGCTACGCTAAATTCTATAGAGAAATTACGTTTTTGTTCGTAACCAGAAACAGTGAGTACTGGAGCAAGTTGGAAAATACTTCCACTTCCTGTTCTATAGTCTCCAATGAATTGAGAGATTTTTCTGATTCCATCATCTCCCGCGAGAATAGTTTCGGGGATAGACACTGCAGAAGTTGTAACCTTCCCATTCTCATAGGAAAATCCTGTGAAAATCATTTTATATTTTCTCGCAATATTTGTAAGCTCGGTAATATATACCTGAGCTTCACTTCTCTTGATATATTGGAGAATAGTAGTCTTGTTATTGGTAACAAGTTCCGCGGCAATCACTTTTTTATCACTTTTTATTTTCTCTATACTTGTAGTATATTGAGAACTATCTGCTTGAGCTTTTTCAATAACAGAAGTAAGTCGCATATTCTCAAAAAAGAGGAAAGTAGATATGGCACAAATAATCGCAAAAAGCGTAGCAGAGGTTATAAGGAGTATACTTTGTGTAGACTGTTTGTCCGATTTTTGTTGTGCAATTTGTTCTGTAGTGGTATTCATAAAGAGAAAATACGAAATAAATATAACAGATTGATATTAGCATAATATTTCATATAATGCAAATTATGCAAGATAAAATGATGTACATTCTCACAAGAGAAAATTTCTCAGGATTTCCTATTCGTCCCAAGAAAGGCGAGAGGATATTTTTACGTGGAGATCTTGGAGCGGGGAAAACAACCCTTTCCAAACATTTGATCTCCACTCTTCTCGGTACGCAGGTAGCGGTGAAAAGTCCAACATATACATACTACAATAAATACGAACAAAATATTTATCATTTTGATCTGTATCGTTTGCATAATTACGATGATTTCGTAAATATCGGAGGAGAAGAAATCCTTGATAATCCTGATAATATCTGTCTCATAGAATGGCCAGAAATTCTGGAAGGACGATATAGACCAACTATCGATATAGGGATTCTCAAAACAGAAAAAGAGAATGAAAGAAAAGTGTATATTACTGTATAATTTCTCTTTATGAACAAAAGCCGTCTCATTCTTATTATTTCTATTTTGATTCTTTTTGTGAGTATTGGAATATTTTTCTTTGTTGGAAAAAGTTCTCAGCATACCGCGGATCTCTCGAAGATTATCGATTACTCCAAAGTAAATTTCGCTGGAGAAAAAGTATCTTTTGAAGGAAAATATTACTATAATCTGGAGAAGTTCGAGAAAGAACTTTCGGTAACACGTTTCAATCTTTATCAGTTCGTGCTCTACCATAAAAGAGAACCGCTCTATATTCCTTATATAGAAAAGAAACTTAAGGATGCAGGAATTCCTGATGATTTCAAATACCTTGCTATTGCAGAAAGTGGTCTCCGAAATGAATCCCTGAGCACCGCTGGTGCTGGTGGGATTTGGCAATTTGTACCTGATACCGCGAAACAGTACAAGTTACAAATAAATGACAATGTAGACGAGCGATATAATTTTGAACTCGAAACCGATGCTGCGATTGCATATTTTCAGAAACTTTATGCAGATTTTCATGATTGGACGCTCGTAGCTGCCGCCTACAATAGGGGAGAGAATGGACTTCGTCGTGCACTCGATGATCAGAAAGTTACTTCCTATTATGATCTCTATTTGAACGAGGAAACGACGCGATATTTGTTTCGAATCATCGCGATAAAATATCTGATGGAAAATAGATACGAAGTTTTCAATAAGGATGAACTCTGAGATGTATTTATAGTACCAAAAACGAAGATTGTTTCAGTAACAGAATTGACAGACATTAAAGATTGGTGTTTTTCGAATAAATACGATTATGCAATGACGAGACAACTGAATCAGTGGATTCTCGGAAATACACTTCCCAAAGGAAATTGGAAAATAAAAGTATTGAACTTGTAATTTTTTGTTTATAGAACATTTATATGGTATAGTGCTAGAGATTTATATATTTTTATAGATGTAATTCCGTATGTTTAGAAAGTTTTTCCTCCTCCTTTTGCTCATAACTCCCTCTTTTGTGTATGCAGCTGGATTGCCATTTACCGATGTTTGATCTCAGACTTCCTATTATTCTGATCTCAAATATATGTTTGATGCAGGAGTTATCTCTGATACTTCTGATCATCTCTTTCACCCAAATGGACTTCTCCCACGTGATGAATTCGTCGCGATTACTGTCTGAGTAAGTTGTCAAAAATGTATCACACCGAGTGTTGCCGATATTCTCCACTATACTAATAATCCATTTGTGGATATTCTAAAAACCAATAAGTATTTTTACTGTATATCGTACGCGAAAGAAAAAGAGATTGTTCGTGGATATACGCTCGATGCAACAGGGAAAACACAGTGTCAAGATAATCAGACTTTTTCAGAAGTTCCTTTTTGTCCAGTAAATAGTATTACCCGGATAGAAGCAGCAGCAGTTCTCTTGCGTCAGGCTGGCCTTTGGAACGATACCTATAATAGCAATCCGTATACGAAAAATATAGTCTTACAGGATGTCGATACTTACTGGTATGGATATGCACAAAAAGCAGTAGAATCAGGACTTATCACTATGGATAATTTCGGGAAAGTTTCTCCCAATGAGTATATTACCAAGAAAGAATTCGTTGCAATGGCTGCGAAGATTTTCACAATCAATATGTGTAGTACCAAAGCTAATACGACCAAAGTTTCTGATTTTGCTTCTCTTATTAAGATTTTTGATAAAATTCAGACACCTATTTCGAGTTCGAAAAGTAAGACCACTACTTTTCCAAATACCAGTGAAACCGTATATGATTTTGGAGGATATGCAACGGGCGGACTGGTTTCTCCGCTCCAATATGACTGGACTTTTACCAATACTACTACCGGAACACAACAAGTTGCAACAGGAAGTTATCTAGATAATTTCAACCTTGGAACCACAGGACTATGGATAGTGCAACTGGTCATCACTGATGCAACTGGTCAAACTTCTACTTCCTACCAGCAAGTTTTTGTTGGGGATGCTGGTACGACCAATAGTGGAATCTCTCTTCAGATCGGAATGACAAACACCAATGCCAATAATAATAATAATAATAATAATAATAATAATAATAATAATAATAATAATAATAATAATAATAATAATAATAATAATAATAATGGATTAGACGCCGTCGCTTCTTCCCTCAATGGAATGGTCGGTGTTCCTATTCCTTTTACCTCCACGGCAACAGGATGAACCGGAAATTATACCTATAATTGGAATTTCTGAGATAGTGTAAATAGTACGGAACAGAATCCTTCTCATATATTTACCACAGCAGGTACTTATTCTGTATCACTTACTGTGTATGATTCTGCGGGAAATATTGCATATGCGCAGCTTGTAGTTATCATTGTTCCGAATCGCGATCCAGATGGTGATGGGATTTTGAACTATGATTCTGCGGGAAATATTCTTGATATGTGTCCAGATGTTTTTGGTCCACTTTCCAATAAATGATGTCCTTTTGTCGATGAGTATGGATCAGGAAATATCGTAGATGTCAATAGTGCAACGAGCGTGTGTCTTTCGGATAAGATACAGAGCTCTGGAATCATTCAATGAAATGTACAATGTGTTGCATGTCCTTGTGAATATGCTTCTGATTTTATCGCTACGGTACGCAGCTGTGATATTATTTTCCCATCTATTACTTCACCGGATAAAAAAACACTCTATTCGAGAGGAAGTATATTTCCTGTTCCTTAGTAATTACTTTTTTATAAGGATATTTTCCTCAAAATAATGATATTATTATCGTCTTTTTTAGGTAGTCTTTTGGAAAATTTTTTGCAACTTTTTCATTCTTCCATATAGTATCTGAAATATTTGAAGTAACATTTCAGATGTTTGTATACTATTGCTGGATTCTAGCGATAGCAATACTTTTATTCTTTATGTATTTACATGAAACAAATCGTACTTATTCTGCTCTCTAAACTGACAAAACAAATTATTAAAAAACACCGTCCTTTTGTTATAGGAATTACTGGAACAGTAGGAAAAACAACAGCAACGAACTTTGTATTCGACTTCCTACGTACCCTTCATGGGGAACGAGTATACAAGTCTCCTTTCAATTATAATGGGGAATTTGGTATCCCGATGACTATTCTGCAGGCGAAGTCGCCAAATGGGAATCCTGTTCTCTGGATTTGGATTTTTCTCAAAGGTATTTACCTTCTTTTTAAGAAAACATATCCACGATATCTCGTTCTTGAATATGGGGTGGATCATCCAGGAGAGATGGATTTTATGATAGATATAGCTCCACCAGATATCGCGATTCTTCTCAATGTTTCCAAAAATCACGTGGTTAATTTCCCAGTATTTCGTGATTATATAGAGGAAAAGATGAAACTTGCTCAAGCAGCAAAAAAAGTGATTTACAATAAAGACGATAAAAGTTTCGAAAATAATATCGAGAAACTGGTTTGAAAAGAAATTGTGAGTTATGGTATTAAAAACAAAGACGGAGATATCTTTGCAAGTGATATCGTGGCACATTTGGAGGATTTATCTTTCTCTCTTACGAAAGGGGAAGAATCCCGGGAGCTTCATTATCCACTTATAGGAAAATTCCAAGTGTATAATATTCTGCCAGTTTTTGCTCTCGGAGTGAGCTTGGGGATGGATTTGGAAAGCATCCGAGAACGACTCACAAATATTCATCCACAAAAAGGACGAGGATCAGTTCTGAAAGGAGTTCGTGAATCTCTCATCATTGATGGAAGTTATAACGGTGGATACAATTCTATATCGGGTGGTATCGGGTATCTAGACGGATTATCCAGCGAATATAATAAAATACTTTTTCTCGGAGATATGCGAGATCTTGCAGAAGAATCCAAAGAACTTCATTTGGAAATTGCACAACAAATTATAGAATCTTCCGTACAATCTGTGGTATTGGTTGGAGAGGAAATGAAACATTTTGTATATCCGATTCTCCTCGAGGCATGGGGCGAAGAACGAGTATTTTCTTTTCTCCATTCACGACTGGCTGGGAAAAAAGTTCGAGATATTATTATGTCGGTGCCAGATGAGGTAAAAACAGTGGTATTTACCAAGGGAAGCCAGACAAGTATCTATCTCGAAGAAGGCATCAAAGAATTCCTTTATGACCTACGAGATGTAGAGAAACTCTGTCGTCAAGGAGATCATTGGATGCGGACAAAGAACCACTTTTTTGAAAGTGTGATAGCAGCGATTTAACTTCTAATTTTCATATTATGTTCTGGCTTGGTTTTGGTATCTATACGGTATTTATGATTCTTATCTTCGGATTTTTCATCGTGGCAAAGATTCATATATTCAAATTTCGTCATTACAATATGAATATAGAACCAGTTACTAAGTTATTGGCTATAGTACTGCTGATCCTCGCACTTATTGGATACTATCTCCTCTTCTCTGGAAATACTACGAGTACTACCACTCAGACCGTACAACAGACTATTAGTACAGAGATGTACTAGAATTTCCATTCCCTTAAAGAACCTATTTCACGATAGGTCCTTTTTTCACTTCTCCCCTAACCCCTCTCCTAAAAGGAGAGGGGAAAATAAAGGAATGAGAATTAAATTAATTGGGTATTATATGCAAAAATAGAGAAAATAATGTCAATTTAAAATAGAAATGTCGTAAGCTTTTTAAAAGTAGAAATGTCGTGTTTTAGATTTGAAGCGAGAGACAAGAAGAATTCGATAAAGCAGTTTTTGGCATATTCGCAAGTCTTCAGTGTTCTTTGTGATAGAGTTGTCTATTCCTGCTTCGCATATGTCGTACCTCATCTTCCTTAGTTTTCTCATTAAGTTTCCGGACAATATCTTCTTGTTTCAAACTCTCTTGTTCTCGAAGGAATTGCTCTTTCATTACTTTTTCATCTTCTCCCGCAACCGGAGGAAGTGAAAGAACACAAGACTGTGGTAGAATACCATTCATATCAATTTCTTTCGAGAGTATATATCTTTTGTTTTTGTTGCATATATGGATACTTCCATCCATATGTTTTTCAACCGTGACCTGTTCTTTTTTGTAGACCATTGATCATCCTGATTTATCTCGGTAGAGCTGAATGATTTTTGTTTCAAAACGGATAGTATAATCATTCATGACTTTTCGTATCTTCTGTATAGAAAATATCCGAAATAGTCATTCTTTCTCATCGTCCCGAAGAGGAATGTGAAGATCAGAACTTCCTCTTGCCTCGACTCGGAACTTCTTATTAAAGGCTGGAAGAAAAACTTCTTTTAAGAAAATATTCGCCTCAGGAATGGTTGAAATATTTGCTTCCCGAAGTTCTTTTACAAGACGATCTTGAAGAGTCCCATTCATACGTTCCACTCTTCCTTTTCCTTCTGGTGAGTTTGCAAAGATAAGCTCAATTCCGAGCTCCTTGCAGACTCGACCAAATTGGGTCACAAGCTCCTTGTCGTCTGTAGCGTTTGGATGGTTAATCTTGTAGGTAGCGAATCGATCCAGATAAATGGACTTTGGTTTTCCGTATACGAGAATATAGTCTATCCAGAACTCAAATGTGGCACGAATTCCTTCGTTGATATCGAACCTGGCAGTAACTTCCCCAGTCGCATCATCCACTCATACAAGCAAACAAGACTCTGCTCATCGATTCTCAAACCACAGATGATAACTTCCATCATACTGAGTCATCTCTCCATAATTTTCTTTTCTTAGTCGCATGGTTCTCTGAATATTTGGTTTTCTTTGCTTCTTTGCTTCTCGAATTCCCCTGCGAATGAGTTCGTTACGGAGCGTTGCCATGGTAAACGAGATAGTATGTTTTTCTTTGAGTTTCTCGTGTATCATGACGAATGAATAGTCGTGATAGTATTTTTGTATGAGAGATACAGCTTCATCGTACTTTTTACCATCATACTGATGATTCGATTTACGGAGTCGTGCTTTATGAATGAGTCAAACATCACCATATGCTTTGTATAGTTTTTTGATTCGTTGAATCTGACGGTGACTCTTATGAGCAAGCTTTGCCGCTTCATGCTCAAAGAGCTCTCAGACGATGAGTTTGTCCATAATACTCTTGAGGTTAAGTTCTTTTTGGGTCATACAAAGATAGTTAATCATAGAAATCTTGTTTTTATTACAGAAAGTAAAAATACTTTCTGTAGTTTACGACATTTCTATTTTGTATCTTTACGACATTTTAACTTTTAAAGTGACAAATAGAGAAAATAATTTCCATTTTTCTCATACTTCCATATAATGCTCGGGAAAAAGTTTATCTCATATAATCCGTATTATATGCAACAGCAAATTCAGGAAATCGCTCGCAATTTTTTTACTCTTATGAGAGTGGAACTCGAAGATGTTATCGTGGAGTGTCAGGATGAGAAAAAGGGAATTTATTTGATACAAGTAAAAACTCCCGATTCCAAAATACTCATCGGTATTCATGGTCAAACTCTCGAGATGACCAAACATCTCCTCTCTCGAATACTGGAAAAAACACTCGATATTTCTCTCTTGATTCATCTGGAAGTCAATGACTATTTGCAAGCAAAAGATGAGAAGTTCTTTCGATATCTGGAGAGTCGCATCGCTTATGCTATGCGTTCTGGAGAAGAAATCTCACTTCCGAACCTGACTTCCTATGATCGCAAGAAAGCTCACGGATATATCTCTGACAAGAAGATAGAAGGATTTAAAAGTTTTAGTGTCGGAGAATGAAAAGATCGAGAGCTCCATATTTCTTACACTGGCCCAAAAATAGTCAGTTCCCATTCTGCCCCTGTTGCAAAAAAAGTGGTTGATATGATAGACGATGATGGAATAGGTATATAAACAAGATCTTTATTTTCTCGTTTTTTAAAAAAATATTTTTCTCATTTCCTGCGGAACTCGCCTTATATTTGAGGGCTCAAAGAAGTCCTCGGTGCATTCGAAAAATATTTTTTTAAACGCTCGTTATTTATATAAATTAGTATCACTCAAATATGTTTTCTAAACTTCTTATTTTTCTCCTTGTTATCGGTTCACTTCTGGTATTTACTTACAGTTCTGGAGTCAATTATGCACAGCATGTGGAGGTAAGAAGAGCATTAGTGAATCATCCAGAATTTATTCCAACTTCTGAGCTCGTAGGACTTTCTTCCGGAGGTTTTCAAAATATCGTCTCCGATTCTTATTGGCTTTCGGCTATTCAATATATCGGATCGAATGCACTCGGTTCTGAGTACAAAGAATACCTCTATGTGATGCTTAATTTTATCACGGATTTGAATCCTCACTTTACTTTTCCTTACCAGATTGGAGAGCTTCTTTTGCCATCATACAACGAACGATATGAAAAATTGAGCGATGCGGAAATACAAAAAAATACTAATCAGTGAATCAAAATTGGACTCAAAGGGATAGAACAAAATTGTGATAAAAAGAAGGTAGAAAAAGCAAAAAATGAATATGATTTGAAGAAACTTTGGACCGATGAGAGTTATAAAAATACCTGTAGCGATGCGATGATTCCATATTATCTTGCCTATACGTACTATTGGAATCTCCACGATGGACAGAAATCTTCCGAGTATTATCGTATAGCTGCTACCAATACGGATGCACCAACGGGAGCTCGTACCATGGCAGCGATTATGCAGGGGAAATCAGGAGATCGTGAGAAATCTATCATTATGCTTCTCTCTCTTGCAGAAAGTATAGAAGGGAATAAAAATAGTCTCTGCCAGCAACTTTCTAAAGAGCTCGGAACAAGTTTACTGAGTGCCTTCAATGCCAAAGCAACTCTTACTGGAAATGGACTCAAGATGATAGAATCCTACCGAAAAGATATGATTCAGAAACTCGACGAAGGATCTTGGAGCGAATAATAGTGGTTATCAAAATATCGATAATCTCTGCTCCACGTATCTCAATAAAGCGGTTCGGGAAATGAACCTTTCTTACCTTGAGCAAGCAGATGCTCGATATTTTCAAGACACCAAAGAACATGCATCGCTTCCATCTATTTTGTTCGCACGAAAATATATTGATTACAATCCTATAGACTTTCAGCAAGATCCCAAAAATAAACAATGAATAGAGTATTTTTATAGTACAGAAAATAAAAATTGGGACTATAGAATGGGGGAAATGAAATAGAAGATTTAATATTAAAAATTAATACCCACTTCGGAAGAAGTGGGTATTAATGTGTCTACTGCTCTTTGGATATGTGATATATATTAAAGCCATGATATTTTCTGTTTTCTCTTTTCGAAGCATTATTTCCTTTGAGAAATTTTGACATCCCTTTTTTGTCTTTAAGGAATTCAAGAGTTTCATTAAAGACAAACCAAATAATAGCTTGTGCTACTTTATTACTATTGGGAATATCTCCTATATTTGATTCTTTACAATGATATACTGTTCAGCTGATGACTTTCTGAAGTGTTGATAGAAAATACGCTTCTGTTATTCCCAAAGCTTTTCAAAATAAATCTGTCTCAGTACCCATTTCATTAAGGAGATTGAGATATGCTGTTTTTCTTTCTTTTCTTCCGTCCGTTTCTCTCAACATAAGAGCGGCAGCAGTAGAGCTATCTCCACATCCTGTTGTATCTTGTATGGCTAAATCAATATATCCTTTACTTACTAATTTGAGAGTTTTGAATAATTTTTCCTCTCTTTCACTGATAGATAGAATGCCATTACTAAAAAATATAGGATGACCGTATGCTTTTATTGATCAGACAGATCATTGGTCTCCATTTGTGACAATGACTATTTCCGCTAAGTCTTTATTTATGAGTGGGTTTTCTATTTTTTTCTTGCGCGTTCTATTCGTGATTTCTATGAGTGTTAGTAGAATATCTTGTAAATATTGTATTCTACTATTCGATAAATTATTTTCTCGAAATCGTAATCATTCCAAATAAGCTTTTTCTTTATTTACATCTTCTGGCGAAAATCCTCCTTCTTGTTCCATAGAATCAACAGTATTTTTTGCACTTTTTATCTTGATTTTTATAAGACCTATTTCTCTATTGGCAGTATTGAGTTTGTCCTCTAAATCTTCTAAATCTGCTTTCAATTCTTCTAATTCTATTCTATTTTGACAAATTTCATTTTGCAATAAAAGAGTAATGTTGCCTATGACTGATTTCATAACGGTTCCTGCTTTTTTTTTCACAATTAAATACTACTGTAGATACATCAAAAATATTTTGTTCAAAATTTGTTGGTACAGAATGAAGTCAAATTCATTCTGTATTTCAAATATGAATTCTGTAGCAAGTAGATGTTGTATAGTACTTTTAGTATCTTCAACAGCTTCATGGAAGCTTTCATTTTTTCTGGTTCAATATCAGTTCTGATGCAAATTTTTTCTCCATCTATTACACAAAAAAGTGAAGTCCTAAGTGCA
>CAVVTN010000004.1:0-41347 GCA_963751115.1 uncultured Candidatus Altimarinota bacterium | reverse complement strand
AGCAGCTTTACGGAACATCTCAGGATCTTTTCCAAATATCTGGATAATGAGCGGTTTCTCACTTGCATCATGAGCAAGAGCCGTTTGTTGGAGTTGTTTACTATGTACGAGTCCATCGGCACTATAAAATTCAGAAAAACACACCGTATCTGGTGCGATCTTTTTGACAATCTGGCGATAGGGACTATCGGTGTAACCATCCATAGGTGCGAGAACCGAGATGGGGCAATTTGCAGCGCGATTTTTCCAGAAGTCTTTGGACATAAAAAGTATGGTGAAAATTTGATAAAAACTCATAAACTATGAGTCAAAAGGTGATTGTCGTCAAGCGAAAAGAATCTTCAATATTTGGAGATTCCGGGTTAGGTATGGTAGTATATAGATATCAGGGAAAAATCAACCCTTCTTATCAAATAAATATCAAGAGACTATGGAAACAAATACTACAAAAACTTCTATTCGAGAAATCAAACAACTAGCGAAGAAGAATATTCAATCGACTCATATGCTTTCAAAAACTATTCCTTCCCTTGGAATTATTGCTATTAAAGATCCAATCAAGCGAAAATTTGTGTCTGAAGGTATTTCTGCCATCGGACTCGGTGCCATTATCATCGGAGCAAACGATGATATGAATATTTCAAATATTGTTTGCGTAGAAAAGATCTCCCAGAATGACCTCGTAGGTTTTGATTTCTTTGTTTTTGATAATGAACACGAAGGGGTGGATGTGACTCAATATATGAAAGTCGGAATTGTTCCGATTATGCCCGAGAAGAATGTATTTTCTGGGATGCTTCGCGAATTCAATCCTATGAAATTTGAAGGAAATGGCTTTTTCTGGAATTCAGACAATCCGTATTGTATATTTCAAAAAGTCGTTGCGTACACTGAAAACATTAAATTCCCAGAGGATCGAAGGGTTCTCTTGAAGAATATTACTACAACATTCTAGGTTTGAGATAAAAAAAATCTCTGCGAAATTTTCGCAGAGATTTTTTATTATTAATCTTTTTACATATTCTCCTCCTCTTTTGCTTTTATGGCTTCCATTTCTTCAGGAGCTTCCATTTTTTCCTCTACTACTATTTTCTTAACCTTCTTCTCCTTTTTTACATATTTTTTAGGAACGATATCTTTCTCACCACAATAGGGACAAAGTGCCCAGTCGGTGTGTATTTTCTTCTTACAAGAAGGACAAGAAATAGTGAGTTCTAGAGTACATTTCGGACAGAACTTAAAATCTCGTGATACTTTATGATTACACCCGGGACAATGGTAGAATTCTTCGACATCATCAATCGTTTCTTCTACCTCTTCTTCCTCATAATATCGTTCGAAAAGTGTGGTTCCAGGACGGATAAGAAGATAGATAGGAAGTCCAAAGAGTGGAGTGAAAAAGAGTATAATGAATATAGAAAGTGTCTGTAAAAGTATATTCGTAGTACGATTGGTGATGTCTTTGATAACCCAGATAATAAAAGCGGCCCAAACGATAAATACATAGCCAAGCGCGATCTTGATTCCTATATCCAGATTCATATTAGCAGATATCCCAGAAAAAAGAGATATGAAGAAAACCCGAGCAGTTTCGAAAAGTGTGATAAAAGTATCCATATAGCGAAAAGAAATATGAGAGATAAACACGAAAATAACAGGGGAGAGTATATAAAAAATATACATTTTGTCCATTTTTTTAAAATTTGCACTTTTTGAACTTCTCTCTATAATCCCCGTCATTCCATATTATATCATTTCATAGCATGAAACTTCGAACCTATCTTCTTTCCGAGTCTTTTCTCTCAAAACTTCCACTTATTTTCCTCTGCGTTATTTTCTTTGTTCCGATTATACTTTTGAATATCAGTTATCGACTTGGTATTTTTTTCATCGCGTTCTATATTTCCTATTGGACGGTGAAAGTATTTGAATCTTATTATTACATTCTCACTTCGTATATAACCCTCCTTCGTACCAATAAACGAGATTATTCGGATTATCCTGTTATTCTCCATGAAGCGAAAAATCTGAAACATATTGTGATTGTTCCTATTTATACCGAACCGTATGATGTGATCGCTGAGAATATAGAATCTATTATCGCGAATGATTATCCGTACAAAGAAAATATTGTTGTTCTTCTTGCAACCGAAGAGCGTGGAGTTGGAGCTCGAGAGAATGCAGATAAAATTGTGGCGCATTTTTCCAAAACTTCTCCCGTACAAGTAGTGAATATTGTTCATCCAGCCGATACTCCCGGTGAATGAAAGGTGAAAGGATCCAATATTACCTACGCCATCAAACAGTATATGGAGATGGAAGAATTGGATGATCATATGACTTTTGTTTCGACTATTGATACCGATACATTGGTGGAAACTAATTTTTTCCTCATCGTGAGTTATACATTTCTCTCCACAGAACACAATCAGAATGCTATTTATCAGTATACTCCCGTGTATGCAAATAATTGGCACAAAGGAACATTTTTCGCTCGACTCATCGCTATGGGGACAACTTTTTGGCAACTTTCTGAGTCTCAAAATCCAGAGTTTTATCGAAATTTTGCGGTCTATGGACAATCACTCTATTGTCTCAAGAAAGCTGATTTTTGGTCTCTAACAAGTATTGTAGAAGATGGATTTCAGTATTGGAGAAGTTATTTTGCTTTTGATGGTATTTTTCGAATCGTGAATGTACCAGCGGTTTGTAAAATGGATATCGTAGAAGAAGAAACTTTCCTCAAGACAGTACGTTCTCAATACAAACAACTTCGTAGGTGGTCCTGGTGATGTACCGATATTGAGTATGTTATTCCTCAGTTTATCAATAATCCCCGTATTCCATTTTCTGAAAAGTTCAAAAAAACACAGTATTTGATACTCAATCATCTTTTTTGGGCATGAGGAGCCTTTATGCTTTTTTTTATCGGATATATTCCAGGGATTTTTTCATCGGTTCATGAATCTATTATTAGTCTGACAATTCCACTCATTACTTCATTTCTCTTTACGTGGATTTTTGCAACGATTGTATTTCCGAGCATTATTTCTATTTTCATCATGAAGAAATATACGAAGTTTCGGAAACGAGATTATATCTTCAATATATTTCAGTGGGCACTTATTCCTATCTTGACCTTAACACTCTTTTCAATTCCCGCCATCGAGAGTCAGATTCGTCTCTTCTTCGGGAAACGACTGGGGACTTTTGAAACGACACAGAAGATGAAACGCAAATAGGAATTCAAATTATAAAATGAGTTTTTACTTTAAAATAAAAAGAAAAATTAGAGTCTTGTCATTTCGACCGAAACGTAGTGAAGTGGAGAAATCCCTTTAAATCACTTCATTGACACGATGCTCTTAAGAAACCACTAGACATGAATTATAAAAATATCTAATACTTCTGTGTCTAACAATCCGATCCAAAGGGATTCCTCGGCTTCGCTCGGAATGACAAAAACTATTCCCTAATTTCCACAACATGATTCCCTCCTACCAAGAAGAAATTCGCATACACAAAGGCAAAGATCGTATTTTTTGGTTGATAGTTTTTGTCATGACAATATTTTTGTATTTCTTTTTTCAGGGAAGTTATCCAGATTACAAAAAGCTTATAAATATTTTCTCTCATCAGGAAACTCCTATTGCTGATCAAACATTTATTAAGCACTTTGGTATGTTGGAGATTCAAACTTCACCGGCTCCAGATCAGATTTGGATCAACATGGAACGATATGGGAATAATGTGAAAAAGATGATTGATTTTGGGACGTACACTGCTTCTATTCAGAAAAGCGGATATATTTCTGTGTCTTTTCCTTTTTTAATCAACAATGAACATCAGGTATATATAAATGTTCTGAATTTATTAATGCTCCCCGTATACTCCCCATTGCCACTCACTTTTGCAACTCTCTATCCTTATAATGATTTTTATTTGCTTCATATTCAGGAAACAGGATCGTTCATAGTGGTGGATAAAAATTTCCAAGCTCTCCATGGGATACGT
This sequence comes from uncultured Candidatus Altimarinota bacterium, assembly GCA_963751115.1. GTDB lineage: Bacteria > Patescibacteriota > Gracilibacteria > BD1-5 > UBA2023 > UBA1545. Next base: position 37,333 of record CAVVTN010000004.1, on the reverse strand, counting down.
ACCAATTACGCATACATTGGGGGGAATTATTTTTCTGACGGATCTGGTGCATATAATTATTCTCTCGATACTGAGAAATTTACTCCTGTAGTAGATCGTACTACAAAACTACCTCTGCAATGTAAAAACATTTCTTATTATAATGATAAACTTTTCTGTCCTGATACGATGCAGTTTGTCGGTCCAAATATTGGAGATATTCATGAGAAGATTCTCGCCATCAATGACCATATTATATTGACGCCAAAGTATATCTATAATGGAGATATTTCTAATACGAGCTGGAAATATTTTGAATACCAGACAGGAAGTGTGAGTTCTCCAGAAAATGTTGTTCATATTGGTAAAATTCCCTACCTTCTCGAAAAATGAAAACTCACTCCGATAAATACTGTTACTCTTACAGGTATTCCACCAACAGAACCTGATTGGTGAATGGATATTATTTCACAAGCACAGGAATTTAATGATGAAACCATTCTTCTCGGTGAAAAATGAGGAAAAGCAGTTTTCCGTATTATTGATACAGAGAAAGAACATTCTGGGGCATTCGATTTTGACCACGCGAGTGATATAAAAGTCTATAAATTGAATGGAGTATATATATTCACCACACCGAAATCCGCCTATATTTATTACAAAGGAGCTCAAGAAGTTGTAAAAATCTTGAATGATGTGAATATAACAGCTTTTGTTGATGGAAAAATATTCTTCAACAAAGAAGGAAAGAGTTATGTGGTAGATTTATTGAGAAAGGAAGGGAAATAGACCCTAATCACAATACATTTTACATATTTCCCTTTTTGTATATACTTTTGTAGTTTTTTAATAATCTCATTTTCTACTTTTTTATACTATTTTCTATGAAAACAAAACATACAGGAAAAGTGACCAAAAAAATGGGGGGGGTAGAAGTATCTCTCTCAAACTCTTTCTCCTCCTCTGAATCTCCTCTCTTTTCATAGGACTTGTCTATGCTCTCGGAATGGTGTTCCCAACCACTCCTGCAATTTTCACAACCAATGGATCTTTTAACACTCGATTCACCAATATCGTAGGTTCCTGTACTTCACCAAATACTTTCCTTAAATGATTCGATGCGAGCTATAATCGAATCTGTGTCTGACCTACGGGAGCATATACCGGTCCTGCTCTTTCTCCTGCTCCTGCTCCCACAGCTGGAACCTACCCAGCAGGAGTTCCTACTGGACAGATATCTGGAGGGATGTTTGCAAAGTATTTCCAAAACCTCTACGGACTCTGTCCCGGGAATCAGATTGTCAAAGGTTTTGCTGCTGATGGATTCAAATACTGTGTAGATCCAACCACCCCTACTGTCTATACTGCTCATACCGCCATCACTCCTACTAGTACCAGTCTCCCACCACCACCCACAGGACAATCCACCGGAGGAAAGTTCCAAGACTTCTTCACAGCGATGTCGCAAACCTGTGGAACTACTCAGGTCATAAGTGGATTTAGTACCAATGGAAGTCCTACTTGTATCAATGCTCCTGTCATACCAAACTCTTGTGCTACCACTCCGACAACAACTACCATCCCAAATCTCTGAACCACCACCACAGGAACTCCGAGTTCTATCAATCAAACTTGGGCCTATAGTGCTACTCCAGGAAACTGTACCTTCACCTGTGCAACTAACTATATCTGGAACGGAGCAAGCTGTATCCTCAATAATCCCACTTGTAATGACACAACACCAAATGTCATAACCAATTACTCTTGTCCAAGTGGAACGCTTAATGCACTAACGCATATGTGTGAGTATCCTGCAGTTGTAGGGGCGGGGATTGATTGAATACCAATAAACTGATGTGAATGATTATGTTTTTGGGGGTATCATACAGGATTTGGTCTACATAATGGAACATATCAGACATGGACAGGATGGGCATTTTGGTTCGGTGATTATTTCGGTTTTTGGGGTGCAGATCCCTCTTACTCCTGTCCCAACCCTTCCTATCCAACTCTCTCTGGAACTTCGTGCCTCCCACTCGCCGTTGCTCCTGCTCCAACCCCCGCGATTGTAAGCTATGCTTGTAATGGTTCTTGTAATAATGCCGTCGCTCTCGGATGTACTTCCGGAAGTCCAATTACTGATGGTGCTCAAGTAGCTTGTGGTACTACTCATACTTGGAACTGTAGCGGACAAGGTGTTGGTTCAGTGAATAGTGTACAGTGTAGTAAGGCGAATGTGAGCTGTGCTCCTATTTTGGCAACGACTGATACCCAAGCAACCTACTCTAATGCAGTGGGCATATGTACTGCAATGGGTATTGGTTGGCATGTACCATCACAAACTGAAATCAATACCGCAATAGCATCTGGTATATCTTTTACCCAAGGTCGTGTTTTTTGGTCTAGTACTCCTGGTATTAGTAATGGATACTATTTTTCCTACAATCCAAATCCGGGCATGGGATGGGATGAATGTTTGGGATGGTTCTTTAATTGGTGTAATACTATCAGTGGAAATAATGATTGGAGTCCGATGTATGTCCGTTGTGTTAAAAACTAAATCCTTTTAAAAAATCCTCCCGAATCTCGATACTATCGAAGTTCGGGAGAGCATTCTCTCACACGAGAGAGCTTGAAAATCCTTTTGATTTCTTGATGGAAATTTATATAATAGAAATGAATTACTATTTAATCATCATATAGTATGATAACAAAAAAATGATATACAAATCAAGAAGCAAAGGATCTTTGTCGGATTATCGTAGATGATGAGGCTAAAACTCTAAGAAAAAACCTACGAATGCAGAATGGAAAAAGTTTTGCATCGTTAACCATATAAAATCTTTATGCATAAAGTTATTTTTTCTCTGGAGGCGGTGTTGCTATAGTACAAGCTTATATCCGACGATATAGATTATATTACGAAGAATTATATAGTGATTCGGGACTTTGGAATGAAGATATGATAATCGAAGGATACTAATCTGAGGCTATCAAGAGATATGAGGAAATTTTTGATATTATTGAGGTTCATCTCGAGAAAGAGATTATGAGTTATATGAGAAATGAAACGATTATAAAGTGGAGAAGTAGAGTACTTCTCTTATCTTTTGAAGATGAAGGTAATATTCGTACTGTGACCCACATTCAAATACGGTAGTTTTACAAAAACCTAAGGTACCGGTACCCGATATTCCCAAGCACATCGAAAGTAAATTTTTAACTCAGGAACTGATGGTATGGTACCGGTACCACGGTGAAAATCCTTTTGATTTCTTGAGGGAAATTTATATAATAGGGAGAAGTTTAAAATATAATTTTTGAAAATATGAATCCTCGAATTAGCGATTTTTTTTGAATCAAGATCAATATGTATTTCGGGGATCATAATCCACCACATTTTCATGTAAAATACAATGAATATGAATGTTTTGTTTCTATAATAGATTTCAAAATTATAGAAGGAAGTTTACCAAAAAAAGTAGAGAAATTGGTTACTGCTTGGGCTGAAATGTATCAAGAAGATCTTATGAAGAATTGGGAATTGTCATTACAGGAAAAACCACTCATTCCTATTTTACCATTTATCAAATAAATATGACACATTCTGTAAAAAAGGCGAGCCAAATAGGAGACACCTATCATCTGAAGCTCACCTTTGAAAATGGTGAAGAAAGGGATTTTGATTGTGAACCATATGTTTGATGAACAAGTTTCATATTTTGACCTCTCAAACATAAAGAGACATTCAAACTATTTGAAGTAAAAGATAATACAGTAGTGTGGGAGACATGAGCCGATCTCTGTCCCGATACACTCTATAAGGAATCTGTCATATAATATTTGGGTAAATATAGAAATCCTCCCATTCCTCGATGCTATCGAAGATTCGGGAGGATTTTAGTGCCCGTGATTCATATTAAATCTTCCGTATCTTTGCTAAATAGAATCCTTCTGTCATATAAGATGGAAGTATACGAACCGTATTTTCCAGATCACTATCATAGGTTATTCCTTCAAAACTCGTGAGTCCAGGTCGAACAAATGGCATATCGCCCAATTCTATCCTTTCGAGTTTTAATTCAGAATGTTTCTCAAGGATGGCATTTATAACTCCTTCATTTTCCTCGGGAGCAAGGGTACAGGTGGAATATACGAGTACTCCTCATTTTTTCAACAATGGAATACTTGCTTCGAGGAGAGTTGTTTGGATGAGTGCTTTCTCACGAATATTAGTAAGAGTCCAAAATCCATACGAGCGTTCATTATCAAGTTTGAATCGTCCTTCTGCGCTACAAGGAGCATCGAGAAGAATTGCATCGAAACTCTCTTTTTTGAGTTCTGACATCAGCTTCTCTGCATCCACTTTGCGAGATTCTATATTAGTCGTTCCCTGAAGTTTGATATTGTGCATGAGTTTATAATACCGAATCTGGTGTTTCTCGCAGGCCAGAATCAATCCCGTGTTTCCCATGATAGCAGACATTTGTGTTGTTTTGGATCCAGGTGCCGCGGTTATATCGAATACTCGCATATCTTTCTCTAGATCAAGGAGAATGGCTGGGATTTGACTCGTAAGTCCTTGTACATAAATTTTCCCTTCGTAAAAGAAATCACTTCCTTTCAGGGTAAATTCATCTTTCTTGTCTATAATATATGCAAGTGAAAGGAAAGGGGCTTTTGTAAAAGCAATACCTTGTGAATACAAAAATGATTCAACTTCTTCTGGACTGGATTTGAGAGTATTTACTCGAAAAGAGCATACTCGATCCTCGGTATATCCCTTTGTAGTCTGCTCTAAGTCACTTTTACAGAGAAAAGATTCAATTCTTTGAAGATATTTTTTCGGAAGCATAAATTAATTGGTTATAAGCTAGTAACCGCTAGTATATGCAGAAATAATAAAAAGAAGAAACTTTCTTTAAAAAACTTTTGACATTCTCTTCTAAAATCATACTATAGGCGAGCTTTATTTTTGAAGCACCAACCCGCTCATTAACATCCTACCCACAAGAAGATGAAACTTCAAATGGGGAAGTAAATAACCACGATACATAAAGTACCTGAACATGTACTAGAAAACTGTTTATTATTTAGATATACGCAAGTATCATCTAAGCTACGTTTAAAAGAGTTTGATCATAGCTCAGGATGAACGCTAGCGGTGCGCCTAACACATGCAAGTCGAACGGAGTATAAAGGAAGCTTGCTTTCTTTATACTTAGTGGCAAACGGGTGAGTAACAAGTTTGTACCTACCCCAGAGTCAGGGATAGCTCATCGAAAGATGGATTAATACCGGATAGTCCCGCAAGGGTAAAGCCGCAAGGCGCTCTGGGAGGGGCATGCTTTCTATCAGCTAGTTGGTGAGGTAATAGCTCACCAAGGCTATGACGGATAGTTGGTCTGAGAGGACGACCAGCCACAATGGAACTGAGACACGGTCCATACTCCTACGGGAGGCAGCAGTGAGGAATCTTCCGCAATGGGCGAAAGCCTGACGGAGCGACACCGCGTGGAGGATGACGCGTTTACTCGTGTAAACTCCTTTTCTGTGGGAAGATAATGACGGTACCACAGGAATAAGGGGCGGCAAACTACGTGCCAGCAGCCGCGGTAATACGTAGGCCCCAAGCGTTATCCGGAATTACTGGGTGTAAAGCGTCTGTAGGTGGGAATATAAGTCTCTCATGAAAGACCGGAGCTCAACTCCGTGTTTGTGAGTGATACTGTATACCTAGAATCGGGGAGAGGGAAGCAGAATTATATGAGTAGGGGTGCAATCCGTTGATACATATAAGAATACCAAAAGCGAAGGCAGCTTCCTGGAACCGTATTGACACTGAGAGACGAAAGCGTGGGGAGCGAAAAGGATTAGATACCCTTGTAGTCCACGCCCTAAACGATGGGTACTGAGTGTTGGGACTTGTTCCCAGTGCTTCAAGCTAACGCATTAAGTACCCCACCTGAGGAGTACGGCCGCAAGGTTAAAACTCAAATGAATAGACGGGGACCCACACAAGCAGTGGATCATGTGGTTTAATTCGACAATAAACGGGGAACCTTACCTAGGCTTGACATCCTACGAATCCGGCGGAAACGTTGGAGTGCTCGCAAGAGAATGTAGAGACAGGCGCTGCATGGTTGTCGTCAGCTCGTGCCTTGAGGTGTTCGGTTAAGTCCGTTAACGAGCGCAACCCACGTCATTAGTTACTATGTCTAATGAGACTGCCTGAGTTAATCAGGAGGAAGGTGTGGATGACGTCAAATCAGCATGGCCCTTATGCCTAGGGCTACACACATGATACAATGGTCGGTACAAAGGGTTGCAAACCTGCGAAGGTAAGCTAATCCCATAAAGCCGATCTCAGTCCAGATTGGAGGCTGCAACTCGCCTCCATGAAGTTGGAATTGCTAGTAATCGTGAATCAGATATGTCACGGTGAATATGTTCCTGGGTCTTGTACTCACCGCCCGTCATGGCATGGAAGGTGGTTCTGCTGGAAGCCCCCGAAGCAATATTGGGGTCCATAGTAAAATCACTAACTGGGCTAAAGTCGTAACAAGGTATCCGTACGAGAACGTGCGGATGGACTATCTCCTTATCGAACGGTTTATTTACTTCCTCATTGTTTCATCTTCTGGTGGGTTGGATTTTATGACTCTTCTGGGTCATGAGCCACCAATTGTTCCTTAACACACTCAATAAAAGAAACGTATCGATGAGTCGAAAGACTTGTCATTTCTCTGTACGATTTCCCCCTAGGGAAATACGACGGAAAAAAGATTACGTATACCATATCAACAACAATCAAAATCAGTAAGAAGCTATCTTTTGTTTAACTACAAAGATTGTAAATCGTATTCCTTGTATCGTTACGGGAGTACGTGTAGAGTGGAAGATGTGCCCGAGTATTATAAAGATGAACGCAAGTTCATTCTAAGTACCAAGCCTCTTCAATTTCAAATACATGATCAAAACTCATTCGCAAGAATGAGTTTCTAGTATGAATACACTGTACGGCACAAAGTGGATGCCTAGACTCATACATCCGATGAAGGACGTGCAAGACTCACGATAAGCCTCGGGAAGCTGTCAAGAAGCGTTATACCCGGGGATTTCCGAATGGGGGAACCCAATACAGCAAACCTGTATTACCTGCATAGCAGGAGGACACCCAGCGAATTGAAATATCTTAGTAACTGGGGAAAAGAAATCAAACGAGATTCCGTTAGTAGTGACGAGCGAAAGCGGATCAGCCTAAACTCATAGTGTGTCAAGCGTTAGAGCGTTGCACTGTGGGGGTTGTAAGAGCATATTACTGACTTCTAATAGGTCAGACAAACAAATTTCCTGGATAGGAGAACCACTTGAGAAGGTGGACCGAAGAGGGTTACAGTCCTGTATCCGAAATCCAAGATATTGATTTGCATATGTTTCTTGAGTAGGGTCAGACACGAGAAATCTGGCTTGAATCTGGGGGGACCACCCTCCAAGGCTAAAGAGTGTATGAGATCGATAGTGAACAAGTACCGTGAGGGAAAGGTGAAAAGAACCCCGGGAGGGGAGTGAAATAGAACCTGAAACTTTGTGCCAATAAAGAGTCGGAGCCTTCGGGTGACGGCGTACTTTTTGTAGAACGGACCAACGAGTTAGCTGTATGTGGCAAGGTTAAGGAAGAGTTCATCCGAAGCCGTAGGGAAACCGAGTCTGAATAGGGCGACTAAGTCACATGCACTATACCCGAAACCTGGTGAGCTACCCATGAGCAGGCTGAAGTTGGGGTAAAACCTAATGGAGGGCCGAACCATTTGGAGCTGCAAGTCCATTGGATGACTTGTGGGTAGGAGTGAAAAGCTTATCGAACTGGGAGATAGCTGGTTCTCCGCGAAATATATTTAGGTATAGCCTCATAAAGCAACGTACAGAGGTAGGGCTCTGATAGGGCTAGCGGGTCTCACGACTTAGCAACCCCTGATAAACTTCGAATGCTGTACGCCAAGTATTATGAGAGTCAGACAGTGACGGATAAGCGCCATTGTCAAAAGGGAAACAGCCCAGATTGCTGTCTAAGGTCCCAAAGTTGTGGCTCAGTGGAAAAGGAGGTAGGATTACAGAGACAACCAGGATGTTGGCTTAGAAGCAGCCACTCATTCAAAGAGTGCGTAATAGCTCACTGGTCGAGTGATCCCGCGCCGAAAATTCAACGGGGCTTAAGCCACACACCGAAGACGCAAGTTGCACCTAGTGCAGCGGTAGCGGAGCGTTCTCTATGCCGGTGAAGGTGAACTGGAAAGTTTGCTGGAGGTACGAGAAGTGAAAATGTTGGTATGAGTAACGTAATGGAGATGAAAACTCTCCACGCCGTATGTCCAAGGTTTCCTATCCAACGTCAATCGTGGTAGGGTGAGCCGGTCCTAAGGTCAACCTGAAAGGGGTAGCTGATGGATAGCAGGTTAATATTCCTGCGCTACAACGTGTTCGTTATTATCTATGGAGGGACGCATGGTGTATATGGAGTGGCTCTAATGGATTGCCACATGTTTATAATCTGGCTGCGCAGGTAAATCCACGCAGCAATACAGAGAAGAAAGCATCTAGTTTTTGAGAAGTCTTCGGACCTATCAAGGATCAAGTCCTACATATGCATCGTGCCAAGAAAATCTTCTACGAGAGAACACATGTAACCGTACCGTAATCGAACACTCGTGGACTAGTGTGAGTACACTAAGGCGAACGGGATAATCATGCTTAAGGAACTCTGCAAAACAGCGGTCGTAACTTCGGGATAAGACCTCCCATCAAAGTACTTTACTTTGGTGGGCGCAGCTAACGAGCCCAGGCGACTGTTTACCAAAAACACAGCTCTCTGCAAACACGCAAGTGGAAGTATAGGGGGTGATGCCTGCCCAGTGCCAGAAGATTACGTGGAGGGGTGCAAGCTCTGAAACTAAGTCCTGGTGAACGGCGGCCGTAACTATAACGGTCCTAAGGTAGCGAAATTCCTTGTCAGGTAAGTTCTGACCCGCACGAATGGCATAACGGTCTGGGCACTGTCTCAAGCATGATCCCGGTGAAATTGCAATATCGGTAAAAATGCCGATTACTCGCAGCAAGACGGAAAGACCCTATGAAGCTTTACTCTAACTTGGTACTGAGTTGTATGATATGATGTGCAGGATAGGTGGGAGACTATGAAATGGGGGCGTCAGCCCTTATTGAGTCACTGTTGAGATACCACCCTTCATATTATGCAACTCTCACCCAGCGCTTTGATTACAAGATGTAATCGAACGCAGGGATGAAAATCAATCGAAGGAAACAAAGTACAATTTATACAAACTGTAATCTACCCTTAAAAGTACATTACATAAAATATACAATCTGTACCTAGTGACCTCTATTATTCACATCTACACCGCATTCGTTTACAATATATTTTGTATTCAGTGCGCTGGGGACCGTGCTTGGTGGGGAGTTTAACTGGGGCGGTTGCCTCCTAAAATGTAACGGAGGCGCACAAAGGTGGGCTAATTCCGGATGGAAATCGGAATGATAGTGTATTCGCATAAGCCCGCTTGACTGAGAGACCAACAAGTCGATCAGAGACGAAAGTCGGTGAAAGTGATCCGGCACCAACACGTGGGAGTGGTGTCGCTCAACGGATAAAAGTTACTCTAGGGATAACAGGCTGATTGCGTCCAAGAGTTCACATCGACGACGCAGTTTGGCACCTCGATGTCGGCTCGTCGCATCCTGGGGGTGGAGAAGCTCCCAAGGGTATGGCTGTTCGCCATTTAAAGCGGTACGCGAGCTGGGTTCAGAACGTCGTGAGACAGTTTGGCCCCTATCTGCTGTGAGCGTTTAGAAATTTGCGAAGATTTGTTCCTAGTACGAGAGGACCGGAATGAACGAACCTCTGGTGTATCGGCTGTCAGGCCTACTGGCAGCGCCGAGTAGCTACGTTCGGAAAGGATAACCACTGAAAGCATCTAAGTGGGAAGCCAACTTCAAGATGAGATTTCTCCAGTCGCAAGACTGATAAGTGCCCTTGGAGACTACAAGGTTGATAGGTTATAGGTGTACGGACAGTAATGTCTTTAGCCGAGTAATACTAATAGCACGAATGGTATTTATACAAGCTTCTTACTATTTTTGATAGTATGGGGTATGGTATATGTAGTCTTACTGACAAGCCCGTATGTAAATACAATATGCAAATATTTTTCGACTCATCGACCGTTTCTTTTATTACACATTTTCTATTCACCGTCTTGGTGTTTAATACGCGTGAGGTATACCTGTTCCCATCCCGAACACAGAAGTCAAGCCACGTCGTGCCTATGGTACTGCATTTCATGATGTGGGAGAGTCGGTAAACGCCAAGACAGTGAAGAGAAGAGAAAAAAGAAAACCTACTGAGCCCGAGTAGCTCAGTTGGATAGAGCAGCAGCCTTCTAAGCTGAAGGTCACAGGTTCGATCCCTGTCTCGGGCACCATATAAATTCAAAAAATGAATGGTTTTCGAGACAGGAATCGAAACCGTAGCAATACCGACGAAGTAATGAGTCGGGGAAAAAGCCAACGATTTGGCTTTTCATTGCAAGGCGTTTTTCCGTAGGAAAAAAGATCCCTGTCTCGGGCACCATTTTATATACAAATATGGTTTTCGAGACAAGAACCGAAACAATGTAATAAAAGAATATATGGGTGATTAGCTCAGCTGGTTAGAGCATCTGCCTTACAAGCAGGGGGTCATAGGTTCGAATCCTATATTACCCACCATATAAATATTTCAATTTTTCAATTCATCAAAGAGCTTTACTTTAAGCTCTTTTTTGTTGTTTATAACGAGTTCGAATGTGCAAATCTCAAGAAGTTTATATATATCTGCTTTCATAGTCTCATTATCCTCACTATTAAGCACTCACTGAAAGAGTTCGAATGTTTTGTCGAGAACCTCTGGTAATCTCTTTAAAAACTCCTCCGTATCGGTGAGTTTTCATAGTTCCTCTATTCTGTTTTCAATCGCTCGTATTTCTTCTTTTATGTCTTCTACTTTCTCATTGGCAATATCAAAACTATATCATAAATCAGCATATTTTTTAATAGTTGTTTTCTTTTCTTCTTCAAGTTCCTTCTTTTCCTTTTCAAGACTTTTTACTTCAAGTCCTTTTGTTTCTTTCTCTGTATCCTTCTTTGTATTTTTTATAGAGTATATGTTTTCTTGTATTTCTCCGTACAATCTTTTAAGAACATTTTCGTCAGTTTCTTGTAAAAGTTCAATCTCTTCTTTCGTGAAACTTATTGTTATCATTTTTCCTTTTAGCCTTGCTTCCTCTTGTTCCATTGCTTCTTTGTGCTTGAGACCGATATAGTTTTTGCTTTCTCTCGGGAATTGTATTTCTTTTTCATTCTGAATTCTGTCATAAATTGCATCCATTCTTTTGATCTCTGGATCGACTATTTTATCAATAATATTGTTTATTTCTTTCAAAAATGCCTTTATAATCTTTTTCTCTGATATATTCACTCATCCGAGTGCATTTGTTTTATAGTTTTTATATTCTTTCCCTGTTTTTGGTTTTGTTTTTATATCGAGCGAGAATTTTGCTCTATCTTCTTTTGATTTCTCTTTATCCTCTTCAAGCATTAAAAGGGGTGCTATAATGTCTCCTTGTTGTCTTGCGCCGTATCCTGCCCCTTTCTTTCATAGGACGCTCTGGACCTTGTCCCAGATATGCCGTGGTATTGCAGTTTTTCCACTTGTAAACTTTAGGTTTTCAAATATCTCTCCCGTGGTCGGGTGTACATATTCCCCTATATATTGCATCTTTTGGAATATCATAAACGCCAAATTTCCCTCTTTCACTTTTACTCCGTGCAAAGAAAGATACTTTGATATGTCTTTTCAAAGTTTTCTTTCCAGCTTCATTTCAAAAGCTTTGTATATATACGGCATTTTGTCGGTTTCCTCTATTCCCCTTGCCGTTCCCTTGAGTCATACAGGGGCTTTTATAGTCGCTGGATATATTCCCCGTTTGAGAGATACTATATTCTTTTCCTTTTTTTGCTTGGATAGTGCCTCGCTATATCCATTCGCCTCTGCTATAGCACTATTTATTATACTCTCGCTGGTTGTTTTATCCCATATAGTCCCGTCATAAAAGCGTATGCATTCTATTTTCTGTTTGTTTCCATACTTTCAAAGCTTCTCGCATATCGTAATACCATCAGGAACATTTCTCGCTAGCCTGGATGCGTCATAAACCAGTAATATACAAGTCTCTTTGCTTTTGTTTATAGCTTCGAGAAGTTGCGTATATCCTTTTCGTTTACTTTGAGATGCCCCGTTTTTTGTTGTTATTTTAAATGCAGTAAAATCGTCTTCAAATATTTGTATATCGTCTATCTCTATTCAAGTATCCTTTGCCATAATATCTATAGCGTCATTTTGTTTCTGTTTACTTTCTTTCTGCTCCTCTTTTTTTGTACTTCTTCGTAAGTAAGCAAATATAGGCTTCCCTGTTTTGGTGACTGATTGTAAAGGGACTTGTTTATATTCATTTACACCATATCTGGTGGCGTTGTGTTTCATACGGCGGTATGTTATGAGATAGTATTTTAAATAACTTTTATTAGATTAGTTACCCTGCATGTTTTGTGGGTTGCTTTCTCTTCTTATCTGGAGCGAGGTTGTATATCCTATATAATATTCTTGTTTCTATCCTTTCTTCTCCGCCGAGATGGGAAAGAATAGAAAGAAAAATACTATATAATCTCTTCTTTATTGTAGATTGTTGTTGTATATACATTATAAATTATCGTTTAAAACACTCTCTAAAAGTCTTGCATCCTCGTCGCTTATGGCTATTGTAGTTGTGTTCTCTGTTTTTATTTCTTCCTTTTGTGTTGCTTTTCATATAGCACGATCGAGCATTTTTTCGATTATCTCAAATCCTTTTCCTCAAAGTATATTATTTATAATTATTTGAATAATCATAGGTTGGCTCTTGTCTTTTGTCATTTCCTGTAGCTTGTCTTCTGGGAGGTTTAAAAGTACCATATAGAGGCTTTCTATGTGTGTTTTGGTTGCTGGCTCGTATCCTTGTTCTTTCAATTGCATATTCACAAGTCCTATTCATTTGGTCGGCTGTCCTTTTCTATTTATATTGCTGGGGTTCTTATCAAATCCGTTTGTGTTCCTCTTTCCTTTAAAATTATCTTTCATATAGTTGTTATATTAGTTGTAAATTTACAATATTGTTTTTGGGTTTTCTCTTTTCTGGATGATAAATACAGGGGAGAGTTTATATAAAAGTGTTAATTTTGCAAATAGTCAGGACTCTTTTTCTTGTTGCTATCCCTGAATTTCTCTACCCATCTTCTCTCTGTATTTTCTTATAAAAATAGACGAGATACCACTATATATAGTGTTTTCTTTACCTTTCTCTATATTTCTGCGTTCTCAATATTTTCTATTTTGCTTTAAAATACAGTTAAACAGGGCTTTTTGTGTTGTTTAAAATACTTCACATAATAACGGTTATGTGAAGTATTTATATATTTTTTCTTTAATTTATATATATTATATCGATTGAGAAATACAAAACTTTTGGAACTAAATCTTATTTGTATATATTATCCTTAATATTTTTTATATCTAATCTCCTTTTTTATGAAAAAACTTTTATCTTTTCTTATTTTAATTGCTATTCCAGCAAGTACATTTGCATATACTCTTACTGATAATGATAAAACAGTGGCAAATAGGGCTATACAAAAAATAGAGAAAATCAATAGAGTAAATCAGGATAAGATCCTTTGACAGCTCAATAAGGCTTATATTAAGCTTTCCGATTGACGAATAAAATCACTTGTGGAGATAGTGCTTCGAAAATTCAAAGTAATCGATGATGGTACTGTGGAAGAAATTGATACTCCAGCCGTATCCGTGCCAGTAGTCACAACCACTCCTGTAGTTGTAGTTCCAACCACCACAGAGCCTACCTACCCAGTTCCTGCACTTGGTGATATAAAATTAAACAAGGAATTTGTATTTTGAAATATAGAATATAAGATCTTATCTCTGAATGTTTTTGATAAGGTTTGATATAAAAATCAATTTTCCGACTACCATTATCCAAAAAATGGACAGTATTTTATGATCGAGTTCTCATACAAAAATGTTGCGAAGGAGGGGAAAAATACAGTCTGAAGCATGAATATAATTGCGGGGGAGAAAATGTATGATACAAGCTCGGAAGCTTCAGTGTACGGACAAACCCAAATGAATTGGGACGAAAATCTCCGATCGGACAATTTCACATCATATCTACCAGAGGGAATTAAAAAGGAAGTGTTCGTTGGTTTTGATGTTCCAACATCTATAATGGAAAATGGAGTTCTCTATATTCGTGGCAATTATTTTGGCGGAAAACTACAGGAATTGAAAATTCCACTCAAGAATCTCCGATAGTTTTTGCAAAAATTTTGTAAAGCGTGCAATTATTTCTATCTGACTAAATGAGTTCGATACACTAGATGGAATATAGGGAGAATATACAAGCGTCTTTTTTTATCTCTATAGAGCTGTTATAGAGGATATATCATATATGGGTATATTTTATATATAAAAATAATCTAAAAATCCTTTCCGTACTTTTCCGCTATTCTATCATAGTTTTCTATAAAGGTTCGAATATTGGGGTGGTTTCCGTCCACCATTAGAATTTCAAATACCCCCAGTCGCAAGACTGGGGGTATTTTAAAATCTAGATCTGGAATAGGATTCGAAACCGCAGTGACACTAACGACGAAGGAGTTAGGGAAAGAATGCCTTGAATGGCATTCTTCGTCACAAGGAGTTTTTCTGAAGCTTTGCGAAAGAAAAAAGAATCCTATATTACGCCACAAATTCAAATATAAAATTGTTGCAATTATTATAGTATTCCATACACTCTTTATCGTATTTTTCCTTTTAGGACTCCCTGTTTTCAGACAGAGGATCACTTGATTATTTTTTACAACCTAAGTTTTCTATAATATAATGGATATACAATTTAGATATCTCAAGGATGGTGACTTTGAGTCTTGGGAAGAATTATGGCAAGAATATACCAAGGGTGATGTTGTAGATATATCCTCGAAGGATTTATTTACACGACTCCTTAATCCAGAGATAAAATCATTTTGTCTGCTGTCTGAACTGAATGGAGAGGTGGTGGGTTTCTTGATATATATCACACATCCTTATTCTTACTCAAGAAATGAAGTTTGTTACATAGATGAATTATATGTTGTTGAGTCTATGAGATGAAAAGGAATAGGTACGAAGTTCATGGATATGTTGGTGCAGATAGGAAAAACTAACTCTTGGGATCGGATATATTGGAGGACGGGTGTAAATAATTATAAAGCCCAGGCTTTTTATAATAAAATCGCTCAAAAAATAGACAGAGTGTTTTATTCAATCGAACTTCATCATTAATTTAAATTTCTCCTCTCTCCATCCCCGCAATCGCCAAATGGATATCGAAATACCGGATATCCTTCCGTCCCTCTGCTTCGATAACATCCTTAATTTCACGGAGTTTCTCCACTTTTCCACTAAATTTCTTCTCTATGATTCCCTGGGCATATTCTATATTATCTAAACTGGTGAGTTTACTCACTTCCTCCAGAGAGATAATGTCACGACCGTAGAGTTTCGCGATATGAGCTTCGATGGTTTGAGTTGTGAATCCTCTTTCGTCTGCAATGGCAGAAAGATTTTTCTGTTCTCGAAAGAGTCGGAGCGTCTCTTCGAGAGTATCAGTTTTCTGACTTCGTCCAACTTTTGTCTTTTGAGACCGGTCTCTTTTTTTGAGACCGGTCTCTTTTGCTATAAAAGCAGGTCGTTCACGCACAATCCCCTTTTTCTGATCCATACAATAATCACACATTCCGCAATTTCTTGGGAGTTTTTCTAGATCGGTGATATCGGAAAAATAGGTCAAAATAAACCGTTTACGGCATTGTGGTGTAAAGAGGAATTTTTTTATAGCGTTGAGTTTGCTGGTGGATTCATTTTTGAGCATAGTCTGGTGTGCCCAATCTATGGGGATATATTGATGTGCTCGTTTTTCTTTGAGAAGAGTAATTCCCTTTCCGCGAAATCCTGCTGTGGGATTCTGTTCTCCATCTATTCCACGACTGACGATTTTGTATTTTTCGAGTATTTTTACAATGGAAGCGACTTTCATATCATTTCCAATTCCACTTTCATGACCCATTCCTGCATAGGTTTTCTCGATAGTCTTGCCTTTTCATTCACCGTCCGCGAGCTCTTCATAGAGATAATCGTAGAATTCGAGTATCTCATCAGCTGAGGGATTTCCATTTTCTACGAAAAATTCTTGTATCTTCGTATCGGCGAAACTGGCAATTATCACGGCGATACTCATTTTACCATCTCGTCCAGCACGCCCCACCTCCTGATAATATCCTTCCACACTTCCTGGGAGATTGTAATGAATGACAAATCGAATATCTTTTTTGTCGATTCCCATCCCAAAAGCATTGGTAGCAACAACGACACGAGTTGTGTCATCCATGAAATCATTTTGCGCAGATTCTCGGGAAGTATTATCCATACTTCCCGTATATTTCCCAACACTTACTCCTTTAGACTTTAGATAGTTATAGACTTCTTCTACATTTTTAATAGATGCTGCATAGACGATTCCACTCCCGGGAGTTTTCTCGATAATCTCGGCAACTTTCTCGAGTTTTTCTTCTTTCTTGGCTATTTCCCGCACGAGCATCACGATATTTTTTCGGTCAAATCCGTAGATAAATTCCTTTATAACAGAAAGCCCGAGGCGTTCCATAATATCGGACCTGACTTTTTTGGTGGCGGTGGCAGTGAGGGCGATAATAGGAATAATAGAATGAGTACTTGTGTTTTCCTCTCATTCTTCATTATAAGATACAGATATTTTATTTCTGAGTGTTTTTATAAAATCTTTAATCTTCATATAACTCGGTCGGAAATCATGTCACCATTGACTCACACAATGAGCTTCATCTATGGCTATAAGTCCGATTTTTACCTTGGAGATGACATTCAGAAATTCCTCATTATGGAGACGTTCTGGGGCGATGTAGACAAATTTAATAGGGAATTCGCCTGGATATCGGATTTCTTCCAAGATATCGCGTTGCTCTTGGAGGGAGATAGTAGAATTGATGCAAACAGAAGAAATTCATTTTTCTCGAAGTTTATCAATCTGATCTTTCATGAGAGAAATGAGCGGAGAAATAACAATGGTTATGCCATTCAGAGCGATTCCAGGAATCTGATACGTGAGACTTTTCCCGCCACCCGTTGGCATAAATACCATAGAATCGTGGCCAGAAAGTATGCTTTGTATAATCTCTTCCTGACCTTCACGAAAGGCATCGAGACCGAAAGTTTCTTTGAGGATGGTTTGAATAGAAATGGACATGAAAAGAGTGAGATTGAATAGACCTGTATCATATGGATTTCAGAGGAGAATCAAAATTTTATATTTGAAATGGTGAGAAAAATATATACTGAAGCGAGTTAAGATTATCATTAATTACCTATTATATGCCACATGTCCTCAATGGAAAAATGTTCTTTACATTTGAAGAAGCACAAGAAATTATAAATACTCAGAGAGAGGAAGATGCTATTGAGGTTGCGCGTATCATCTGTGAAAGAAGACGATTAAATTAACCTCAAAAGAATATGCATAAACTTATCTTATCGAAAAGAGCTATTGATACTTTTGGTCTTATTTTACTCGATATAAACGTATTATATTGAACATTCTCAGAACTTGTATTCAGGATGAACATATATACAACAGAAATATACATCTGACACTTTTTATCTTTTAACTCACAGTTTTCTATGAGTATTCTTTTAAAGAAAGTTACGTCTACTGTAAGTGTGGTTGCTATTATTGCATCTGC
Source organism: uncultured Candidatus Altimarinota bacterium (assembly GCA_963751115.1). GTDB lineage: Bacteria > Patescibacteriota > Gracilibacteria > BD1-5 > UBA2023 > UBA1545. The sequence continues at coordinate 19,372 of CAVVTN010000004.1, read as the reverse complement.
TATGAGTGCTTCACTCGTTGCTAATGCTGCTAGCTCATTCACTCCTTACGCTGACGCACTTGCTACTGCTGGTATTATTGGTAAACAATCTACCGAAGCAGGATATAATTTAGGTAATAATGTAACTCGAGCTGAAATGGCTAAAGTTGCTGTAAATATTAAGGGAGCTACGGTTACTGAATGTACTGGTAAAGTATTTTCAGACGTTACTTCAGAATCTTGGTGATCTCTGCGGATACGTAGAGGCTGCTGCTTCTGCAGGACTTGTAAACAGTACTGCTCCAAAATTTCGTCCTATGGACCTTGTAACTCGTGCTGAAGCACTTAAGATGCTCCTTTCTGCAAAGGGTATCGCTCCTTCAACTACAGATGCTGGTTTTATGGACCTTGGTTCTGATGCTAGTCTTAATGGATACATTAATGCAGCTGCTGCAGCTGGTATTATTAATAAAGGAACTTCCTTTAATCCAAACGGAAATGCTACTCGTGGTGAAGCTTTTAAGATAGCTGCTAACGCTGCTGGTCTTACTACTGCTACTGTAGACACTACTGCTGGTGATCTTAATCTTAGTGATCTTTTCGGAGACCTCACTACTGCTAGTACTGGTACTACTACTGTTTCTACTGGAACTACTACTGTTTCTACTGGAACTACTTCTACAACTACTACTGTAGCTGCTGGAGATCTTCAGATCGGACTTAATCCCGCATCTCCTGTTTCTACCTCAGTTCCATATAACGGTACTGTAACTTTTGGTAAATTTGATCTTTCTGCTGCATCTTCCGATGTAACTGTAAATACAATCAAATTAGCAAGAGAAGGTCTTGGTAATCGAGCTGATATTAGTCGAGTATGGATGGAAAAAAATGGTATGCGAGTAACAGGACGTCAAACTCTTGGTACTGACAATAGTGTTATCATTTCATTCTCTCCTGCTCTTGTAATTAAGGCTGGTTCTACTGAAGGACTTGATCTTGTTGCTTCTCTTTCTGGTTCTACTACTGGAGGACAACATAAATTTACGCTTGTTAGTACTGCCGATGTGGCTTCTTCTGCTGTAAAAATAGTTGGTACTTACCCTGTAAGCACTGCTACTATGACTACCGCAGCTTATACCGTTACAAGTGTTCTCTTCGCAACTGGAGGTTCTGCTGGTACTTATAAGGCTGGTGATACAAATATTGAACTTGCTCAATTCAAGCTTACAAACAATGCTACTGATGATAAACAAGTTCAATTTAAATCAGTTAATTTCCGACAGGAAGGTGATGGAGACTTTGCTAAAAATGTTGGAAATCTCGCACTTTATAAGAATGGTACAAAGATTTCTACTGCTGTAGCTATCAATGGTAAGGAAGTTATCTTTACTCTTGCTGATGTTGTTGAATATGGTAGAACTGAAACTTACTATGTTCGTGGTGATATTCTTTCTGTTGATAAGACAACTGGAGATACTTACAAACTTTCACTTCGATACAGTGATGATATTAATATAGTTGAAACAAACACTCAATTTAAGGCTTCTATAACTGGTGTTGCTACTACTCAATACATGTCTAATAATACTGTAAATGGTGGTGATATTATTATGAGTCGAAATACTACTACAAGTTCTACTCAAACTGTTTCTCCAGGTATGAACGATGTTGTACTTCTAAGTGCTGATCTACGAGTTGCTTCTGCAATTACTCTTCAAGATCTTACAACAAGTATGACTGGTCCTACTGCTAATCTTTCTACTGCGTTTAATACATTTAAACTCATGATTGGTAACTCAGTTGTAGCTACTTATACTCCAGACACAACTAATGCTATCGTATTTCAAGGTTCATTCAATGTTCCTGCAACTACTACTGTAAAAATTGTTGGTAATCTTAAATCCAATATTACTGGAGGATCTCTTGGTACTTATAAAGTAGCAACTGTAAACTATGCTAGTTTTGGTCGAATAGAATACGTTTCTAATGGAAACGTAGTATCTTCAACTCAATTTGCTGGTTCTACGGATGGTGTATCTAGTCTTGTCGGTACTGCATCACTTACATTTACTGAGAATGATGGTATTGCTGCTCAAAATCTTGCAGTTGGTTCAACTGATAAAACAGTTGCTCAATTCTCTATGAGAGCAAACGATGTTTCTGATATTACTGTTACTAAGTTGAAACTTAGCCCTGCGGCTACTTCTACTGGTATCACTACTTACTCAAACATCCCTACTGTAAAACTTTACGTAGATGGAGTTCTTAAATCTACTAAATCTATGTCTTCTGGATATGTTGATTTCAATGATATCAACGTAACTGTTGCAAAGAATTCTGCTGTAACTGTTCGAGTTGCTGCTGACTTCTCTTCTGCTATAGATAATGGAGGTAAGATCGCTCTTACTATTCTTTCTGCTACTAACGATGTTACTGCAAAAGATACAAATAGTGTTGATGTGACAAAGACTTCTGCTACAAATGTAGTTGGACCTCTTTATACATTCGTATCTGCAGGTGCTGCTACTCTTACTCTTAACTCATCTACTCCAAATGCTAACTTGTTAGTTCCTGGTGTTACTGAGACAGAGCTTGCACGATACACTCTTGCTGCTACTGATGACGATCTTAAACTTACAGATCTCTATGTTACAAATCTAGGAGATGCTGATCTTTCTGCTCGTGTTGCTACAGTTGGACTATATGATATTTCTGGTGTTAAATTGGCAGGTGGTTCTGTTCTTGGAACTGGTACTGTTCAGTTCTCACTTGGAAACTCTTCTAGCTTCGTAATTGCGAAGAATACTTCTAATACAGTTGCTATCGTTAAGGCTGCATTCAATACTATTACTGATGCTGCTCAAACTAACAAATCTGTTCGACTTGCTGTAGGAACTGGTTCTGCTACTCCTGTTTCTGGTACTACAAATGGTGTTCGATTTGTATCTGCTTCTACTGGTAACAATGTAACTTCTGTTACATCTACTGCTGCTGTTGCAAATACTGGTACACTTCTTCACACTAAGGCTACTGTTGCTACAAGTGGAGCTGCTGCCCTTACAACTCATACATTTACTGTAACTGCAGATGCTGCAGGACGTCTTACTATGAGTGGTATAACTATCGATCTACAAAACCCTACTGCTTCTACTGGTACTTATACTTTGTATAGAGATCAAGAAGTTGCTGGTAATGTAATCGCTACTGGTGCCGTTGCTGTTGGTTCAAATACTCTTGCAATTGGTGGTCTCAATGTAGAAGTTTCTGCTGGTACTACTAAGACATTTATCTTAAAGGTTGCTGGTGGTCTTCTTAATGCTACTGCTAATCAAAAGAGAATTGCTAAGGTTACTGATATTAGCTTCGTTGACAATACTGATACTGGTACTGCTCCAACTATCACTTCTATTGCTGCCTACTCTAATGTTGGTCTTCCAACTGTTGAATCTACTTTCACTTACTAATCGTTTAGTAAAAGAATTTGATTCTTCTAAAAATCCCCGTCCGAAAGGATGGGGATTTTTTTGTTGCTTTTTGATATTAACCACTATAATAACTCTTATATATCATAACCTTTTCATCTTATGAGAACCAAATATCTATACATTGCTTTCATAATTCTTTTCTTTTCTTTCATAAACAGTACATTTGCTCTAAAAATAGATCTTACGGATAATCAGACATATAGAACCAAGCCAAGGAATAGTAGAACTTGGAGATGTGTCTCTTCAGATTGATAATAGTGGTGAGATTATGAAGGATACATGATTTTCTCTGATAATCCCAGATGAAGCAAGATTTCGCTTTTATAGTATACAAAGTCCTATCATATCATGAACAGGATCATCTAAAATATTTTCAGGAACGAATATAAATCCAGCCATGACTATGCTTCATTTTAATACAGGAGATAATCTTTTACCCTGAGATATCCTGAAAATATCTGGAATAAAATTAGTGATTTACGACAGACAATCTACTCAAAATATAGGAATCGATATTACTGGAGATAATAAAGCAGATTTATTTACTTCTTTTTTCGTGAGAGTAAATGATATCTTATCTTATCATGATGCACTCGCTCCGAGTGAAGTGTTTAATTGTACATGATCTATAGTTGGAAATAATCTCATCCTCAATGGAGATGCTCCAGGAGATATAGATTTTCAAGCATTTCAGATTTATACATACGATGTAAATGGTATAAAAATACGAGATTATTTTACTCCAACTCTTCAAAACTATCAGATAGATTTACCAAGTACTCTCGGTTCCTTTCAAATTAAAACAGTTGATTTTAGGGCAAATTATTCCACTGGATATACTTACTCTATAGATTCTTTTCGACCACCAGTATTTGTTACACATACGGGGGCTGTTGATATTCCAGTAAATAATACAGGAAGTCTTATATGAACTACAATGCCCTGATCCCAAGATCAAATAAAAGTAGAAATAGTAGAAATAGAAAGGTATATGCCAGTCTTTAAAGTCAAAGGATACACTGATTTCATGATATTATTTGACCGAATGATTGACAGAAGAGAATATAAAAGAGAAGTGCGGGAAATACGAAACCAGATTATAACCTCGATAAAAAACTATGAAGATAACAAAATATCAAAATATTTTGTTATCTTAGAATTAAAAAGGTTGATTAGTGAATTTAAGAAAGTATTTTAAAATTCAAAAAAATCCCCCGTCCGAAAGGATGGGGGATTTTTTGTGCCCTAAAGAGGAAGAGGGTAACCGAACAACCCCGGGGTTGAACTCATTTGACTTACGAAGTGTAATCGATATTATTCTCTGTAATAAACTTTAACCCCGGGGTTATATGCCGAGAAGAACTTTTGAGCAAGGATTCTATCATGTATATAATCGATGATTTGAAAAAATGACCATATTTAAAAATATGTCTGATTTTGAACGCTTTTATAAACTTGTTTTAAAGTACTTGAGTTCTCCTAAATATGCTGGAATTAAGATATTAGCTTATTCTTTTCTTCCAAACCACTTTCATTGTGTTGTATCTACGTCATGAATAGAGATTTCTTCATTTTTCGGAGATCTACAGAATGCATATGGGAAATATTTTAATATAAAGTATGAGAGAAAAGGACAGTTATTTGAGTGACGTTTTCGGGCAAGATTTATTCAGGATGAAGAGTATCTAACTCAGTGTTTATCGTATGTAAATTTCAATGCCGTAAAACATAAACTTGTGGATAATATAGACGATTATACATGGACAAGTTATCATCAGATTACAGACAAGGACAAAATAGAAAAGCACAGAGATCTGATACTCGATGAATTGGAATTATAACCGATAAACACCGCGAAGCGAAAAAACTCCCCCGTCCGAAAGCTGAGTGGGGATTTTTTGTGCCCTAAAAGGAGGTCGATAAAATCTTTTTGATTTTAAGGAATTTTGTATATTATGGATGTGGAAATATATATCATATCTATCTAAACATGACCACGCTCTACTCTCTAGATGAAGCATCGAAGCTTTGGGATCAACGAATAGAAGAAAACGTTGCTATTCTTAAAAAGTCTATTCGTTCTTATGATCAAAAAAATGAGACAACTATTCTTACTCACTAAACCGAAACAATCTATAGATTCCTATATTGATGCGTATAGGAATTTTTATATGTCTATGTATACTGATACTGGTATATGGAGTGAATGACAGATACTTGCGAGTTATCGTCAGGAGGCAATAATGAGAAAGACAGAAATAGTAGAGCTTCTTAGGAACAGGTTCTCTAATGATACTGTATTAGGAGCACACATTACTGATCAGAGTTTACATGTTTCATGGAGATCAAAGACAATTTTTGTTAAGTGGAAAGATGACGGAGATGTTCGAATTATTACTGAGATAAAAATTTTCTAAGTAAATTAAGATTTCCTTATTCCGCAAGGTATAAAGTAAAAAAATCCCCCCATCCCAAAGGATGGGGGATTTTTTGTGCCCTAAAGAGGAAGAGGGTAACCGAACAACCCCGGGGTTAAAACATTTGACTTTACGAAGTGTAATCGATATTATTCTCTAATAAACTTTAACCCCGGGGTTATATGCCGAGAAGAACTTTTGAGCAAGGATTCTATCATGTATATAATCGATGATTCGAAAAACAGATCATCTTTAAAGATATACTGACTTTGAAAGGTTCTACAAATATATCATCAAAGAACAAAAGTTCTAATGGAACTATAAAACTTGTTTCTATAGTTTTTTACCAAATCACTTCCACTTCGTAATCCATAATCGGAGACCGGTCTCCAGATATCCGAGTTTATGAGGAAGATACAGGTCTCGTATGCTATGTACTTCAAAAGAAAGTATGAGACGATCCAGAGAACTCCAGTATTTGAATGAAGGTTCAGAGCAAAGATTATTCAAGATGAATCCTATTTAGAACAATGTCTGGCGTATGTAAATTTCAATGCAGTGAAACATAAACTTGTGAATGATATAACAGATTATCCATGGACCAGTTATCATCAGATTACAGACAAGGACAAAATAGAAAAGCACAGAGATCTGATACTCGATGAATTGGAATTATAGAGCGAATAGGCGCTATTATGAGAGTGAAAAACTTTTTGTGTTTTTGATGGTCTGAATATAATGAGCTTGATTTATAAATAACTTTAGAGATTATGGCGCAGATTCTTGATCGAGACACAAAAAATGTTCTCATAAAAATTACCATGAGTGAATATAAAAAACTTGAAACTTTGGACTTCTTTTCTCACCAAGATAATCTAAAAGATAACTGGGAGACGATAGTTGATTTCGGAGAAGGGGTTTCTGCAACAGAAGTTTTATCTTCTCTCAAATCTTCCAAATAGTATGGTAAAAAAGTGGAAAAAACAGATTGAGAAAATTAACTCATCTGGCAAGATAGATATCGGGAAAATAGTAGAAGATCTCATTAGTGGGAAAACTTCTACATACGATATCAGTTCATTAGAGTGAAAAAAGAATACATTTCGACTGAAAACCTCCAAGTATAGAATAATTTTTGAAAAATGAAATGAGATAAAGATTCTTAAAATAGATAAAAGGTGAGATGTATACAAGGGATTATAAAATCTTCTAAAAAGCCTATTTCTGATATTTTTATAGACAGAACGATAAAAGACCATGAAGACAAAAAATCTTCTCCGTCCGAAAGGATGGGGGAGTTTTTGTGTTTATTAATATATTCCCTTTTTCTCTTCCTCGGTAAATCCTATTAAAAATATCTCAGGAATCAGCTCGATGCCAAGAGCATCTTTTGTTCTTTTTATAATCTCTTTTATAACAGCGAGATAATCCTCTGCTGTGGCGTCCCCGATATTTACTATGAAGTTATGGTGAGCTTTTGATACCTGTGCATCACCGATTCTGAAATTGGTCATTTTGAGGATGTGCTCAATAATATAGCCAGCACTTGTTGTAGGGAGATTTAGTTTTTTCATATCCTCTCAGGAGATATTTTGAAAAGCACAACCAGGAGATCTTCGTGGCTGAAGAGACTTTCTCTTTGTCCATTCGAGAAAGACGTTTTTTGCTCGGTCAGCATCACCTCGAAAGAGATTAAAAGTAGCATCTAAGATTATTTCTCCAGTTTCGTGAAATCGACTTTTATCATATCCGAGAGCAAGTTGCCCACTTGATAAATGAATGATTTTCCCATTTTTATCCAGTATTCGTACCGAATGAAGAATCTCATTGATAAAGTGTGTTCCTCCATGGATATTATTATGCACTGCTCACCCAATGCTTCCAGGGATTCCAGCATACCACTGAAGCCCTGTGATTCATTTCCCGATGAGATTATAAAGAGCAAAGGGCAGATCTACGCCAGCTTCCATAGTGACTTGAACTCTCGGAGAGTCTGATTCGTCATAATCAAGGTCTTTGAAATCATATTTGAATGTTCCTTTTGTAGTATCTGCCTGCCATCTTGCAATAATATTTTCCTCTTTCTCTGAATCTTTCTCATAAATATAATCAGTTTCCGCTATTGTTATATTCTGAGTACTATTTTTTATGATGAGTCCACGGATTCCTCTATCGGAGATGAGAATATTACTCCCCCCTCAGAGTATCGTAACGGGGATGTCTTGAGATCTGGCACATTCTATGGCACTTGTGAGTTCTGTTATGGAATGGGCTTCAAAGAATATATCTGCAGGGCCTCCGATTTTTAGAGTTGTATACTTTGCCAAAGGCTCCTGTATTTTTGTGTATTGTGGATCGAGATTGTGTACGAGAAAATCAAATGGGCTCATAAGATGGTAAGGCCAACAGATAAGATACTATTTCTTCTTTTTTTCCCAATATTTTTTGAGAGCTTGTCCTGTATAGGAACGTTTTTCTTTGAGGATATCTTTGGTGACTCCTGAGAATATAAGTTCTCCACCTTTGTCTCCTCATTCCAGTCCAATGTCGATACAGTAGTCAGAGTTGGCGATGATGTCGAGATTGTGTTCTATGACGAGTACAGTATTTCCTTTCTCTACGAGACGATCGAGGATCAGGAGAAGTTTCTGGACATCAGAAAAATGAAGTCCCGTGGATGGTTCATCGAGGATATAGATAGTTTTAGAAGTAGATCGTTTCGAGAGATCAAACGCGAGTTTTATACGCTGTGCTTCTCCTCATGAGAGTGTCGGTGCTGATTGTCCAAGTTCTATATAACCAAGCCCGACATCATTCAATACCTCAAGTACTCGTTTGATACGAGGAAAAGCAGTAAAAAATTCCAGCGCTTCTTCGACAGTCATTCGAAGAACTTCGGCGATATTTTTTCCTTTGAATCTTACTTCGAGAGTTTCGGGATTGTATCGACTTCCGCGACAACCTTCGCATTCTATATAGACATCGGGAAGGAAATGCATTTCTATTTTTTTCACTCCGCTTCCTTCACAGGTTTCACAACGTCCTCACTTGGTATTGAAACTGAAACGTCCAATTCTATAGCCGCGTTTCTGTGCTTCGAGAGAGGCAGCAAAGACTTCACGAACATGCGTAAACATCCCTGTGTAAGTGGCTATATTAGAATGAGGAGTACGACCGATAGGACTCTGATCAATCAGTATAACCTTATCCAGGAGGGAAGTTTCTGAAAAACTCGTTCTTTGGATTCAATCCTGCGATACTCGTTCATCGTACAACTTTCGTACGCCTCACTTCGCTTCTCGGATTTCATCCAAATTACTTCGCTTTTGAGAAACTTCTTTGACAGATTTCTCCTCTCAGATAGTAATGGTTTTTACTTTCCCCACAGAAACCATATTTCCAGTACTGAGTTCATTAATTAAATATGGTGCGAGGATATCCATAATGAGCGAGGATTTTCCTGACCCAGAAACACCCGTTACTGTAGTCAGAACTCCGAGTGGGATTTGCACATTTACATCTTTTAAATTGTGTTCATTGGCCCCTTCTATATCTATATAACCAATGGGTGTCCGATTTCTTCTTTCTAGTAGTACCTGTTTTTTTCCAGAGAGATAGAGTCCTGTTTCAGATGCGGGATTATTGATAATCTCTTCGTACGTTCCTTGCGCCATCACTTCTCCTCCATGCTTTCCAGCACCAGGACCAATATCGAGGATATAATCGGATGCTTCCATGATATCTTCGTCATGTTCGACGACGATGACACTATTTCCCACAGCCACCAATTTTTTGATATTTTCTATGAGCATGCCGTTGTCTCGCGCATGAAGTCCGATGGACGGTTCATCGAGAATATAGGTAATCCCTTCGAGTTTTGTTCCGATTTGAGTCGCGAGTCGTATACGTTGTGATTCTCCTCCAGAAATAGTTCCTGCTCGTCGAGAGATGGTCATATAATTGAGACCAACTCCCGAGAGAAACTCGAGACGCTCGACGATATTTTTCATAATTCCCTTTGTAATCGTTTTCTCAGAAGGAGAGAATGTTAATTCTCTAAAGAATTCGAGAGAATGAAGAACGGACATATGAGAAAGTTCCCCGATATTTATCCCTCCGACAAATACATGGAGAGAAGATTGCTTGAGTCGATGCCCATTACAAACCTCACATTCGATTTCTGTTATGTACTGAGATATCCGTTTCATAAAAGTATCATTTGCTTCGGTTTCATGATAACGGCGTGTCAGATTTGTTGCTACTCACTCGTAACGAGTGCTATATATCTTGGATTCAGTTCCATCAAAAGCATGATGTACTTCAAAAGTCTCTTCGCATCCATGAAGGACGATGTCTCTCGCTTTTTTATTGAGTGTATTATATGGGACGTTCAAGTTAATTTTGTGTTTTTTGGCAGCAGCTCGGAGTATTTCCATATAGTACATATGATTGGTCCAAGGAAGAATAGCTCCTTCCTCGAGCGTCAGATTTCCATTGATGATTTTCTCCTCCAGAAATGCCACTTTTGTACCGAGTCCATGACAACTTTCGCAAGCTCCGTAATGAGAATTGAAAGAGAAGTTGGATATAGAAAGCGTCTCACTAGAAGTTCCACACTGTGGACAAGAAGCCTTGGCATTGAAACCCTTCCGTTCTTTTGAATCGAGCTCATATATTTCTAGCATATCTTCCCCTGTTTTATACGCAAATTCCAGAGAATCTCTGAGTCGTTTTCCGAACGATTCCTCTTCTTTGACTACAAGTCGATCAATTACGACTGATATTTTTGCATTCTCGGGAATAGTTTCTTTATCGACAGAATCAGCGACAGAATATACTGTATCATTGATCTGGAATCGAACAAATCCACTATCGAGCACATAACGTTTGATAGATTCCATGGTAGTATCTTTTTGAAAAAAAGGAATCGGTGCCATGACATGAATTTTAGCTCCTTCTCCGAGATTTTTTACAAAGGAAATCACCTCTGTGATAGTATGTTTTTTGAGCGTAATTTCTGGATGGTTTGGACACTTCTGGGTTCCAATAGTAGTGAATAGGAGACGATAAAAATCATATATTTCGGTGATGGTTCCGACGGTTGACCGAGGATTATTGGAAGTGGTTTTCTGATCGATACTAATAGTTGGAGAAAGTCCACGTATTTCATCCACTTTCGTGTCCTCATTGATAGACGAGATAATCATCCGTGCATAAGTAGAGAGACTTTCGAGATATCGACGTTGCCCTTCGGCATAGATAGTATCGAATGCAAGGGAAGACTTACCCGATCCAGAAACTCCGGTTACGACCACAAGTTTATTTTTGGGGATTTTTACTGAGATATTTTTCAAATTATGGGTTTTAGCTCCGATAACTTCGATAGAGTGGGACATAAAAGAAAAATAACAAGTGAATAATTAAAAGCTCCGAGGAGCGAGTATACACAAAAAAGGATAAAAACGAAAAATTTTTTAGAGATTGTAAAATATTGATGAATTATCCAGTGATATAGCAAGAAAAATACGAAAATATGATGAAAAAGTTGCAAAAAACAAGCTTCTCCATATAATCCTGCCCCAGTACACATTTTACTCATTTTTTTTGTTTCTATGAAAGATATTCACCCAAAATTTTCTGCAAAAACAACCGTTCTTTGTTCGTGTGGAAATACCTTTGTAACCGGAAGTACTATTACTACTGAGATCAAAGTCGAATCATGTAATAAATGTCACCCATTTTATACAGGAGAAAAACGTATTTTGAAAACAAGTTCTGTTGATAAGTTTTATGCTCGTCAGAAAAAATCAGAATCTATCACAAAATAATCTCTTATTGAGAATTCATAAAAACAGGTTGTTGTCAACCTGTTTTTATGTGCCAAATTTTGCTTCTGTAAGGGATATATGGTATTCTACAGAAGTATTTCATCCCATCATCGTTTATGAATTTTCTTCTACGTAATATCTTCTTTATCTTTGTTCTCCTCTTTTTGGTAGTGGATGCGCTTTTTCTTTTCGGTGATATCCTTCTTGGAACGGAGATATATGCATCTTTACAGGCATATATGATGTATTTTCCTGGGGTGGCAATATTGGAAATCATTATATTATCGGGACTTGCCTATGTTACTTCTATTAAGCCGATTCGTAGCTTGAAGCAGGAGATTGCTTTTTTCATCACCGGATCGAAAGAAGGAACTTCTTTGACAGTGGGAAATATGAATCCAGATGCGCGATATGTTATCAACTTTTTTAATAAAAGTTTGGAGATTTTAAAGAATTTTAAAGAGGAATTTAAAGCGGGTCGTATTCTGAAATCGGAGGTAGAATTTGCTTCTGAGATTCAGAGGCATGTTTTAAAAAAAAATACAGTCGTTATTCCATCTATAGATGTTGTTGCCAATACGAAATCCGCAACAGAAGTGGGTGGGGATAGTTTTGATATCATTGAACAAGGCCACAATTATTATATCTACATAGGAGATGTTACGGGACATGGAGTTGCTGCGGGTTTTGTTATGATGATCGTAAATGCACTCATATCAGGATTTTCAAAGATTGTCGAAAATTCTGCTGATATTCTCGCCAGAACCAATGAAATCGTCAAACCTCGTGTAAAGTCCAATATTCTTATGACCCTTCTGATGATTCGTTGGAATGAAGCAGAACAAAAAATGTATATGACGGGAGCAGGACATGAATATTTAGTCATTTATAAGGCGGCAGAAAAACGAGCATTTAAGATTAAATCTGGAGGAGTTGCGCTTGGTATGACGAAAAATATATCGAAAATTCTCAAAGAAATAGAGATTTCTATAGCGAAAGATGATATTATTGTCATGTATACAGATGGTATTACGGAAGCTCGAAATGGAAAACATGAGAGCGATATGATGCTCGGAATGGACCGATTTATGGAAATAATTGAACATACATCGGTTAAAACAGCACAAGGAATTTTTAATAATATTACCATAGAACTTTCTAAATTTATGGGATATGGACACAAACAATTTGATGATATTACGCTTATTGTTATGCATAATAAGGGAGATACTATTATTGAAAATAATGTTTCTCCTGATATTCCACCACAATTTATAACCGAATGGAACTGGCGAAGATAGTATATTTCACTAAAAAATTGAATTTTACTGAACTCTCCGTATACTATTCCTATATAATTACGACAATATTTCTACTTCTCGAAAATATTTTTTATGGCAAATCAAGCACTTCTCGATCTCATCGCAAAAAATTATACCGGTGATGCACTCTGATATGAACAAGATCTTTTAAAACAACAAGATGTTATTCCTACGCCCACCTCATTTCTCGAAAATATACCAACTCCTCCTTTGGTGGAAATTACTCCTCCTTCGGCGGAAGTATCAACTGTTGCAGAAAATTCTTCCAAAAAACTTACAAAACAAGAAGCAGATGAGATTCGACAAGGAGAAAAAGAATATCGTCAAGCACTCGCATTTGTTAAAGATGCTATTGCTCCTTCTATGATGAAAATCGATGCAACGAAACTTCAGATCGGAGATACCTATATTCGCACATTTTTCACCTATGCTTACCCAGATTTCCTTGAAGGAAACTGGCTTGGGCCACTTATTAACTGGGATGTGAAATTTGATATGTCGATGTTTATATATCCGATTGAGTCGGCATATATTATGAAATATCTTCGAAAACGTCTGACAGAACTCCATTCTGAGCGTTCTATTAATGCAGATAAAGGACTTATCAATGATCCTGCTCTTGATGCTCAGGTGCAAGATGTAGAAGAACTTCGTTCGAGCCTCACACGAGGACAGGAACGATATTTCCATTTCTCGATTTATATCAGTATCTACGCTGATTCAGAAGAACAGGTGAAGAAACTTTCCAATACGCTTGATACGCTTCTTTCTGGTCGTAATATCCTCACAAAACAAGCATTTCTCCGCTCAGAACAGGGATTCATCGCTACTGGTCCTTTTGCTCGGGATGAAGTGGGAGTATATAGAAATATCTCTACCAAGGGACTTTCTACGACATTTCCATTCACTTCCAATTCTCTCTCGCAAGACGATGGGATTCTTTATGGAATCAATACACATAATAATTCCCTCATTATCTTCGATCGATTTCGTACAGAAAATGCGAATATGGTGGTATTTGCGAAATCAGGATGAGGAAAGTCTTTTGCGGTCAAGCTAGAGATTCTTCGCTCACTTATGCTCGGAACCGATGTCATCGTTCTCGATCCAGAAAATGAATATAAAACGCTCGTCGATACGGTCGGTGGAACATATGTTAATATCAATCTGAATTCCAATGAACGAATCAATCCATTTGATTTGCCGAGAGCACTCAAAGATACGGAAACAAAACCGGGAGATCTCCTCCGTGGAGCGGTTATCAATCTCCTCGGACTCATGAATCTGATGCTCGGAAAATGTACTCCATCCGAATCATCCATTCTCGAAAAAGCAATTATTACCACCTATTCCCTGAAGGGAATTACTATGTCGGATGATGACATAACCGGCAAAGAAGTTCCGATTATGAAGGAACTTTATTCTGTGCTGGAAACCATGGATGGTGCAAAAGGAATCTGTGAACGTCTCGAAAAATATGTTACGGGAATATTCTCCGGAGTATTTTCTGAAGCAACTAATATTAACTTGACCGAAGGACTGGTAGTATTCTCCGTCCGTGATCTGGATGATATTCTCCGCCCGATTGCTATGTATATGATGCTCGGATATGTGTGGAATGTCACACGAAGCTCTCTTCGTAAACGCGTTCTCGTTATTGATGAGGCATGGAATCTTATGCAATATGAAGATTGTGCGAAATTCATCTTCGGCCTTGTAAAACGAGCTCGAAAATACGGTCTTGGGATTACAACAATCACACAAGATGTCGAAGATTTTATGGGAAGTCCCCAAGGGAAAGCGATTGTGACAAACTCCTCGATTCAGCTCCTCCTCAAACAATCGCCCGCATCTATCGATGTATTGCAAAATGTCTTCAAACTCACTGAGCAAGAGAAATATATTCTCCTTAATTCCTCAGTCGGACAAGGGCTTTTCTTTGCCGGAACCGAACACGTCGGAATCCAAGTTCTCGCGAGTTACTTCGAAGAGCAGGTGATTACGACAAATCCAAATGCGGGGAAATAATTTCCCAAATTACTCTACTTACTAAATAATTCTCTATGAAAACTTTTGCACTTACTTCCGAATATATTGAGATGAATAAACTTATGAAACTCTTACAACTCACAGAAACAGGAGGACAAGCAAAGATTGCTATTTCCCAAGGACTTGTGACCGTGAATGGTGTAATAGAACTACAACTTCGAAAGAAGCTCCGTAAAGGAGACAAGGTTAATTTTGATGGAGTGGAAGTAGAGATAATCTAATATCTTCTCGAAAATAAAAAAGCGTTCGTATAAATAAATACGAACGCTTTTTACGTAATATTCTTATTATCCCCTCAATCTCTTCTCCATAATTTCCTTTCCAAGAACTCGCATTGTATAGCAGAGATCTGGAGTTTTATTAGAAGCACAGAGAAGGAGTCGAAGCATCATAGCGATATCTCCGACCTTTCAGAGATATTCACCTGTTTTCCACTCTTCTCCCGTTCGAGCGAATTTGTGTGCGTATGCAAGATTCTTGAGTTGTTCAAACCATTCTTCCCGTTCCATAGTTGAATCGTAGGATTTTAAATAATCTTCGACAAAAGCCTGACGAACCTCGGGAGTTATACATTCTGGCAGAGTTGGTGCAGTGCTTTTCATAACTTCAAAAGTTTCTGCATAAAAGAATTGGAGTTGTCCTCGGAGGTCAGAAAATTTCGTAAATCGTCGTGGATCTTTTTCGGTATGACGCTCTATATCGAGTGCTCGAAAAGTGAGGTCAGGATATGTTTCCATGAGTTTCGCAAGTTCTTCATCATATTGTTTTGCCCATTCGAGACCTTTTTTCTGGAGTTCTTCAGTGGAGAGTTTCGTGAGAAAATTATTCGCGATGGAATCCAGTTTTGTGATATCAAAAAGAGCTCCAGAGAGGGGGAGTTTTTCGGTGGTGAGCGGATATATTTTATAATCTGCCGTTGGGTTTTCGATTCGCCAAGCCTCGTATCTCGAATCCATAATACCGAGCATGTAATCAATGATCGCTTCGATAGTATATCCTTGCTCGAAAAAGTATTCCACATTTGCCTCGGGATCTTTTCGTTTAGAAAGTTTTCGTTTTCCACCACCATCTGTTTTCATAAGTGGAGAAATATGTATGTACTTCGGAAGAATGAATCCAAGAGCTTCCGTGAGTTGTACATGGAGCGGATAGGATGGAAGCCATTCATCACCACGAGTGACATGGGTCGTTCTCATGAGATGGTCATCTACGACATGAGCGAGATGATAGGTTGGAATACCGGTTTGTTTCAAGAGAACCGTATCCATGAAATTATCTTGCATCTCGATCTCTCCACGAATCTCGTCCACAAGCTTTACTCGTTTACTCGGATTTCCATGACTACGGAGACGAACGACATATTTCTTCCCTGCTGCAATCGCCGCTTGTACCTCGTCCAGTATTGCCACTCGCCAAGGACTGTACGATCCATAGATCCCTGTCGGTTGTCCTGAAATGGTTTGTTCGGCACGAATAGTGGTAGTTTCTGCTTCGTCCAAGAAACAAGGATACGCAACTCCTCGAGCAATCATATCTCGTACATAAGACTGGTAAATAGGTCCGCGTTTGGATTGTGTATACGGTCCATATTTTCCTATATCAGAACTATCTGGACCGATAGCTCCCTCATCGATGGTTATTCCAAATTTTTGAATCCCATTCACGATCGTGCTCGCAGCATTTTCTATCTCGCGTTTATCATCCGTATCTTCGTTGCGGAGATAAAATACCCCACCGTTCAGATGTGCCAGACGCTCAGAGAGAAGTGCTGTATAGACCGTTCCTATATGCAAAAACCCCGTCGGACTCGGACTAACACGAGTCACGGTTGAAACAGTTCTCGCGGGATATATATTTTCGAGTTCTTCCAGAGTATAGGCAGGATTCGGGAAGAGAAGGTTTGCGAGAGCGAGATTGGAATCGGTCATATAGAAAATGGAAAGGGAAATAATTGTTTTGAACTTGCATAGTATTACAATCTATAAACATTCATGGGTTGGTGATAGCGAGATCGAATCAAACTTTGGTACGTCGTTGTAGTTCATCACAATCCCTTCTTGAAGCGAAGATCGAAGGATTTCATATAACCTCATTCATAAAGATACATATGATTACCTGTGCGAGAAAGCAGCATAGAAAATAGAGAGAAAATGTAAATTGGCGATATCATATGAATTTGAAGATAAAAAGCAATACGAAGTATTTCGGTTGACTTTTAGAGAAAAACCATATTATCTTCATAACTTGTTTCAAAATAATTCGAGGGGAAATAAAATGGTAAGAGGAATAAATGTAGGAACTGAAGACATATTTATTGGGGAAATCCCCCCGATGAAACTCCAGAAATGGGATATGTTCCGAGAATGGTAATTATGGATTCTCCAAATCTCCAAGCACAGGAATTAATGGAACGATTGAATCGGGTTATGATGGATTCTCCGAATCCTCAGAATCTTATATTCGTCACGGCGGAGGAAGTAGAAATGAGAAGAACTAAAACAGTCTTATCTATGGTTGGCATGATGCCTGTAGATTTCAGCAGGATAATGATCGAAGTTATCGAGACTGGATTGTTGATGAATCCCATTATTTACAGAATGCCTTGTCAAAAATATTTTCCATATCAACCTCATAAAAAACATCAGATGAGGTCGGTATTGACACAAAATTCCTCATCGATGAAGTTGAATATTCCTCGCGGAATTCATCGCGATGAACGTGGTCGTCCACCAAAACAAAATCTGACTTCCTCTCGTCTCTCCAGACGAAATGGAAGCAGAAAATAATAAAACTCCCCGGAACAGTAATGTTCACGGGGAGTTTTTCTGTATTGATTTCTATTGTAATGCTTCAAAAACTTCTCCAGCGATTTTGATAGAAGGAGTGAGAGTTTTTGATCCGATTGCCCATTTTGCTGGACAAGCCGTTCCTGGATTTTCTCGCATAAATTGAAGTGCTTCGATCTTTCGGATAAGCTCGGCACTATTTCGTCCGAGTGGTCCAGAAGTAACTTCGATAGCACGAACGATTCCATCTGGATCGATGACGAAAGTTCCTCGTCCCGCGATTCCACTATTGAAATCGAGGATATTATACATAGAAGCTACTTCTCCGTTGTGATCAGCGAGCATAACATAAGGAAAACCTTCCATAAGCTTCTCGTGTTTTACCCAAGCTCGGTGAGAGAAGTGAGTATCAGTAGAAGCTGCAAGAACCGTTACTCCAAGTTCATCGAAACGACTCTTCATATCTGCCATATCTTTCAATTCTGTTGGACAAACAAAAGTAAAATCCGCTGGATAATAGAAAAGAACAGACCATTTTCCTGTAAGAGATTCGAGAGAAACGCGAGTTTCATCGTCTTTAATTGGGTCGTATGCAGGAAGATCGAAACCAGGAGCTGGCTCATCGATTTTTACAAACATAATTTCGTCGAAATCGCATGAATGTGACATAATTGGAAAAGTGAAAAAGTAGAAAATTCCTGAAAATACAAGATTACAGAATGTGTATATATCTTTATTTCTCGTCGAAACGAAGTCAGTAAGCATTTTCTTGTTTTCCAAGACCGTTTCATCATCGTCATAAAATATATACACATTCTTTTTTCGTATACGTTATCGAAAAAGGAATGTAATTTAGAAAAACAGGAACGTGTTATAATACGAATAGTTGAGATTTTTGCAAGGAAATTTTGAAAAATGAAACATTTTTCTATAATAGGGGAAATATTTTTTATCCAAAATACCCATATGAGTACAATAGAAATACTAACACCCGCAGTTTTGATAGAAAACCTCAGTAAATACCTCGATGGGAAACAGATACTTTTCGATGTAAATCTCTCGATTTTCTCCGGAGAAGTATTTGGATTTCTCGGACCAAATGGCGCAGGGAAGACGACTACTATGAAAGCTATTCTGGGGCTTATTCGTCCCGATGAAGGAACTATCAGTATCCTCGGTGATACAACTCTTTCCAATGAAACCAAAGAGAAAATCGGATTTATGCCGGAGAATACGTATCTCTACAAGTACCTGACAGGACGAGAATTTCTCCGTTTTAATGGAAAATTCTTTAAGATACCTGATGTAGAACTCGAAGAACGAATCGAAGAGATTCTCCACAAAGTCGGACTCGATACCGCTGGAGATAAGCTTCTGGCAAAGTACTCAAAAGGAATGCTCCAGAGAATCGGACTCGGACAAGCGATTATCAATAATCCTTCTATCGTATTTCTCGATGAGCCGATGAGTGGACTTGATCCTATCGGTCGAAAGATGGTAAAAGAT
>CAVVTN010000003.1:0-37659 GCA_963751115.1 uncultured Candidatus Altimarinota bacterium | reverse complement strand
AATAATCACAAACAAATCAAAAAAAGGAGGAAAGTAAACCCCATTGCACGAAACTGTGCAATGGGGTTTTTCCTTTTTTAGAAATGAATCTGTCTACTTTTTCTTCCTCCCAAATTTCTCTGCGATTCGCTTCGCTTCATTCTTTCCAAGTTTTCCTTCGAGTACCAGATTCAGTTCGGCACTTTCATCGAATAAGGCAGCATCATACTGTAAACCTCGCTCTTTTCTATACTGATAATCTGCGTAATTTCCATAACTCACCGTCAGTTCATTATTGGCGATGATCCAGAGTTTTGAGGCGATTTTATTGACGAAATATCGATCATGAGAGATGAAGAGAATAGTTCCTTTATAACCCTGAAGAGATTGTTCCAGAGCTTCGCGCGCTTCGTAATCCAAGTGATTCGTTGGCTCATCGAGTACCAGAAAATTGGACGGTTTCTGTCCAAGAATAGCGAAGAGAATTTTGGAAATCTGACCTCCAGAAAAAGACTCGATTTTGCGATCGAGATCCGTAAATACAAAACCATATTGACTGAGAATAGAAACAAGTCGTTCCCGAGGATAGTGGAGATTATGCGCCACAAAATTATCCATGATACTCTTGTCTCTCACAAGTTCCTCATGCATCTGAGAATAGTAACTAATCTCGAGTCATTTCCCTTTCTGACAATATCCATCAAGCGGTTCCAATTGTCCCAGGATGGTCTTTAAAAATGTCGATTTCCCTGCTCCATTTTCCCCGATAATCCCGATTCGTTCACGTTCTGAAAGAACCAAATCTTGGATATAGAAAAGTGGCTCTTTCCGTCCGATAAAACATTCTTTGAATGTAAATACTTTGTCCTGAGATCGCTCACCAAAAGCAAATTGAAAGTTTGTAACTGGTGGAACATAGGGTTTTTCTATAACGTCTATCTTCTCCAGAGCTCGTTCTCGACTCTTGGAGAAACTAGCACGAGAACCAGCACGAAAACGGTTAATAAGAGCTTTTTCACTCTCCATCATCGTTTGTTGTTCATCGTATACTTTCCACTGTTTTTCTCGCAGTTTTTTCTTCTGTTCGACCGAATACGTATAATTTCCATGATATATCTGCAATGCACGATTTGGAATAATCTCATAAACGATATCACAAGTTTTATCAAGAAATTCTCGATCATGAGAGATAATCATATATCCTCATTTCCACGTGTCGATTAAGTATTTTTCCAGCCATTCCACACTCTGGAGATCTATAAAATTGGTTGGTTCATCCAAGAGAAGAAATTCTGGAGCGGAGAGAAGAACTTTCGCGAGAGCAATCTTCGTACGCTGACCTCCACTCACTTCTCGGATAGAAAGTTCCAGGAGATCAAATATCCCGATTCCTCGTGCCACTCGTTCGAGTTTATTTTCCACTTCGTATCCACCGAGCATTTGAAAACGGTCGAGTTCTTCTGTATATCGACCAATAGCTTCCATATCTTCTGGATGGCTTTCCATATATTGTTCTGCTTCAGTCAATGATTTTTCTGCTTCGCGAACTTCACAAAAAGCAAGTCGCAAATCGTCGCGCACTTTTCGATCTTCCGTATCAAAATGAATCTGAGAAAGATACCCAAGTGAGGTACTTCCGATATTATTAATAGTTCCATCAAACTCTGTCAATTCTCCCGTTAGTATTTTCATAAATGTCGTTTTCCCTGCACCATTTCCCCCGACGATAGCAATCCGATCTGAAGCATTGATGATACACGAAATATCCGAGAGAATTTCTTTCCCTCGGATTTCATATTTTTGAATGTCGACGATGATATGATTCATGGAAATGATAATATTAAAAATCCTTACGAAAGCAAGGATGCATTAATGATAATTAGTATAATATACGAAGTATTCGTGCCGTAACCAAGTTTACAACGGTTATAAGGTCCTCGGTACTAGATACTCCACTCAAAACCTGTAAAGACGAACGATCTATAGGATTTGTGCGAAATCTCCCATCCTCTGAAAACTCGTCATTCAGTCTCGCAAGACGTATATTCATAGAATCTCCTCAAAGTTTACAGATTCTTTCTGCACAAACTTCTCTGGGAGTATCAAGCAAAAAATTTATAATTTTAACTGTTTCTTTGGCGACGTTACTATATCTATCACGGATCATTTGCACTCATTTACTATCAACGGTAGTTATATTTATTTTGCCATCCACAGGTCTACAAAGTCCATACTTTCCTTCGGAAGTTTCTCGAAGCGAGATAAATTCGTCATTCACTTTCATCCTCTCAAATACTTTATCAGAGCAGAATTCATAATCAATATCGTCAACTCATCGAGATTTTCGAGTCGTAAAAACTTTCATTTGATGATAATCAAAATGTTCTGCGAGCCCTTTTACGAGTGTGGACTTTCCTCATCCAGACGGTCAAGTAATGGTACAAATATATGTTGACTGCTTCATAGATTATACTGCTTAACAAGATAATATTTTATCACAAATATTCCCAAGATATTATCCACCATATACTTCCACATATACTTCCACATATTCTTCGATATACCCTTCTGCGTCAAAGTAGAATTCAAATTCCACACTTTCTCCATTGATGACTCGCGGAAGCCAGTATGGATCATCTTCCCACATAGTATCAAACGGGATTTTATCGATATCAAACCAAGCTGGTCTCATCTCCTCGGTTTCCTGAAAATCCCCCACATATCTATGTGATACGAAAATATTCACATCCTGGTCCCATTCAGGTTTTTTATCAAAATGAAAATGGAGAATTCCACGTGCTTCCATATTTTCTGGAGCGATTTCGATTCCTGTTTCCTCTTGAAGCTCTCGACTGGCCGCTTCTATAATAGTTTCTCCGGGTTCTACTTTTCCTCCGGCACCATTCCATTTTCCTTCCCCAAATCATCGTTTTTTCATGGCGAGGAGAATCTGTTTTTTATCGTTGAATACAAATACGAGAGTGGATTGACGCATAAATATGAAAGTAAAAATATATGAATATTTAAATATTAATGATAACTACAATTTCCTTTGTCACTTGCTTGTGCTTTACAAACTTTCTCGGAAATCTTCACATAATCCGATACAAATCTATTGGTGCTTTCGAGGAGTATATGAGTATCTATCAAATCTCCAACTGTTTGATCAGTAGTGGCATTTTCCACTCCTATACGACTTTTCGCGTATTCATAATCCTTGAGAATATCAGCATTGATTCCTGTTTCCAGAGTAATAATAGCACGAGAAGTTTCCATATATTTATCGGTTGACTGTGGTTCAGAGAGAAGTTTCTTTCTCAATCCTTCATATATTTTTGCAAATTGATCTCCTGTTTGAAAAACTCGTTCTCCCACAGAGCTCACAAATCCAGTAACTCCTTCAGTGGTTGTTTCGCCATTATATTTCGCAAGATTATTCATCATCGTTTGAGATCCTTTGGTATTCATTCCTTGATTAGAAAGTTCATTTCTGAGAGTATTACGTTCTGTCTCGGCATATTCTGGATTCGTGCTATTAGAGGTTAAAAGTGTTGAGGCCTTATCCCATTCTTTCATTCCTTTTCCGATACCATCACCCAGATCTCCGATACGAGTAAATGCCATTTTTATACTCTTCATAAAATCTGATTTCTGTTTACAATCATTTTGGGCGTTTGGACCATAATGCAATTGGAGGTTAGATCGAAAAGTTGCAGGGTTTCAGACAAGTTTGAAATCATATTTATTATCGGTT
Organism: uncultured Candidatus Altimarinota bacterium; assembly: GCA_963751115.1. Classification (GTDB taxonomy): domain Bacteria; phylum Patescibacteriota; class Gracilibacteria; order BD1-5; family UBA2023; genus UBA1545. The sequence continues at coordinate 33,926 of CAVVTN010000003.1, read as the reverse complement.
CTATCACCAAGAACAGTCTCACGATAGAAATTCATCATATCTACCTGATTTTTGAGCATATCTGTCAGGATATTTCCAAATGTTTTTCCGTTAGTATCGTATACAGTATCCGTCGATATATTGGACGATGAAACGGTATTTTCTGCACATCGACCATGTACGATTTCGATCATACTATTAATTCGTTCGAGTTCTCGTCCGAGCTGTTCGTGATCTCGTGAAATTCCCACCGGAATCTCTGTTTTCAAAGCCATATCAACAAAAAATCGACCTGAAGTAGCAAAGTTAGAAAAACCTACACGCTCATTGATAGATCCGACAATCGTAGATTGCACTCTCTCGGTACTTGCTGAAGCACTGTTTCCTCCATCTGTACCGATACCGCATTGCACTTTGGATGCTTCATCTCCAATTTTAGTGAGAAGCACATCGGCCGTTCGTAGATAGGTAGTCAATTCTTCACTCATTCCATTATCCATAGTACAACTTTCTCCTCCAGCATACACCGAAGTGACACAGAAAAAAGACATTACCGTTATGGTAAATATCTTACGAGAAAATAAAGCGAATACTTTCATATGATTCTAGAAAATGGAGAAATATTTTATTGGCTTTTTGGTATCTTATCGAGGGCAGTAATGGTCCCAGTGAGTTTTTCAAGAATATGGGTAAATGCCAGAGTAAATGCGTGAAGCTCGAAAAGATCATCATTAAATGAATCTCCATAACTTTTCTTGAGTTCCATTTCTTTTGCCTGTATACATCCCGCCTTACTCGGGGTCTGTGTGGTATTTGATTTCTCAGTAACACTATTCGTAGTAAGATGCACGAGATTTTGTACCATACGAGATTCATCGTTCTTTTCCAGAGAATTCTGACGCTTGAAATCGAGTCCCGATTCTTCAAAAGCACAAACGAGTGTCCGATTGAATTCATCACCATCATCTGCGGAAGTAGTTCCAGGATTTCATCCTGCACTGGCAGAACCGGATTCCTTTTTGAGGTTCAAAAGTGGTGGTGGAAGAGAGGAAACTACCGCTCCTATATGAATCATATCAGGGAGATTGAGATCTTTGAGAGAAAGTCAGAAAAACATCTTTGTCATCTTAGCTTGTACCAAGCTCGATCCTGCAAAAGTATTGGCGATTTTAAGATTTTGATCAAGAATATATTCAATAGTATCTGTTTTACCCCCGAGGATATTCTGACTATAGTCCACCATACTCATAAGGATACAAAAAACATCTGTTTTAGAACAAGGAAATTTGTCAGTTCCAGCACCTGCTCAACCTGGAGAACCACCAAGAGAACCATTTCCCTGAGCAATATTTGCCCAGTATTCTGGCAGTTTTGCATCATCGGCAAAAGCAATGGAAGAATTATTATTCCGTCCCACCAAGAGTTGTGCTTGCACATCACGGAGGAAATTTTGATCCAGATTTGTCGGCACTTGTGCAGCATTTCCACATGTGACACAATTTGTCACAATCCCTGAGAGAGTGAGTCCTGTAGAAGTACCTGGTGCTATGAGCGAAACTCCGGGATCTCGGTAATTTGGAGATGTAAGTGTATCCGTCGGAAGAAGTGGATGTGGATAGATATTATTGAGAAGATTGGCAATCGAAGATGCGCCCATATTGCTCGTTCCATTATAGGCAATATCTTTTGCAAAAATAACACGATGAATATTTTCTAGATCTACCATCAAATCGTAACTAGAATTATCTTTATTTCCATCGGTAAAAAGTCCTATAGATCCGACGGATTGCAGCTTTCCTTGTTCATAAGTCACACTATTCTGAATTTCTTGATAGTGCCTGATAATGATTTTCCGAATAGTATTGAGTTGCTCCGTATTCATTCATTCATTTTCCTTATCCATATGTGTGTAGATGGGACCGAGTGCCCCACCGACTATATCGTCCAGTTCAGAAGCGGTGAAATCTATCCCAGAACGAAAACAATCTATAGATGTTTTTTTCTTATCTACGCATATTTTCCCAACAAGTTTATTAATCGTGTCCGTTACTCCTTTGAGACGATTTTCGATGAGTTGTGTTTTGAGTTTGTAACTTCCTTCATCGATACGCTTGTAGATATCATTTCATAAATCCTCACCAACATATTCCCCTGCTGCCCAAAGAGTAGTTGGCAGCAAAGTAAAACAGACGAGAAGAAGTGTAAAAATACGAACTTTCATGAAAAGAAAACTACGAGTTATTTCCTGAATTATACTAGATAACAAGGGAAACTGCAAAAGAATATAGGAATGTTTTTATAAAATGGTTTGACGAATGTTTAAAAATAAATATATTACATTTTTACTATCTAAAAATAAGGAGCTTTATGTTAGGAAAACATTCAAATCTTTTTGTACATCCCCCTATTGATAATGGGGTATCTCAATGAGGACTTTGACATGGTCCATCAGAAGAGACAAGCAAAAATTCAACAAGAAAAAGACGCTGCAATACTAAAAAAACGCATTGATGCACAAAAACGTGCCGCGGCAATATTAGCACTAAAAGCTAGTAGAGAACAATAATATTTTCTTCAGTATAAATCCCCCGAAATCGGGGGATTTATAGTTATTATTTCACCATCAGTTTTCACTTCAGAGCAGTCACGGTAACAGTAGGATTTTTCTTCCCCTGAATAATACGATCAGCGATCGTATCTTCGATGTTGTCTTGAATATATCGTCTCACGGGACGTGCTCCAAACTCGGGATTATAGGTTTCTTTGAGAATGAGAGAAACAGCTTTTGTATCATATTCGAGTGTGATGTTCATTTCCAAAAGACGAGTTTTGAGAATATCCAATTGGAGAACGATAATCTTCTTGAGAATAGTTTTATCCAGTGGATTAAAGACCACAACTCGGTCGATACGATTCAGGAATTCTGGAGAGAAATATTCATCTAGACCATCCGTTACTTTTTCCTTAATCTTAGCATAATCCCGAATAATTTTAGCCTCCGTATCAGAGGAAACATCAAATCCTATCTGCGATGCTTTAGAAGTAAATTCTTCTCCTCCGATATTGGAAGTCATAATCACAATCGTGTTTTTGAAATTGATTTTTCGCCCTTTTCCATCGGTCAAAGTTCCATCTTCGAGAACTTGCAAGAGGAGATTGAATACCTCGAAACTTCCTTTCTCTATCTCATCAAACAATACGATGGAATACGGCTTTCTTCGAACTCGTTCCGTGAGCATTCCACCTTCTTCATATCCAACATATCCAGCAGTTGTACCGATGAGTTTTGATGCAGATGATCGTTCGTTATATTCGGACATATCCAGTTTAATCAGTGCTTTTTCATCACCGAAAAACTCAAGGGCGAGTTGTTTCACGAGCTCTGTTTTCCCAACTCCTGTTGGACCGAGAAAGAGAAAACTTCCGATAGGTCGATTTCGATTACTGATTCCAGTACGATTTCGTTTAATGGCACTGACAATCGAAGAAATAGCCTCATTTTGTCCGATAATATGACGTTCTAAATTCTTCTGAAGTGACTGAAGTTTTTTCATATCCTCTGTAGCGATGTTTTTTGCAGGCACTCCGGTTATTCGTTCTATTATTTTCTGAACATCATCTGAAGTAATATGCATACGTTTCTCTCGAGGAATCACTTTCTTTGCCTTTTTTTCCTGAATCTTTTGTTCTATAGTATTTTGTTTTTCTTTAATCCTAATGGCTTTGTGATATTGTCCGGAAAGTACATAGTCCTCGATTTCTTTCTGAAGTTTTTCGATGTCCTGTTTCAAAGTTTTCACCTCTGTTTCAGGTCCATTGTATTTCATACTTTTCGCACTACATGCCTCATCTATCAAATCAATCGCTTTATCTGGGAGATAACGATCGGTGACATACCGAATAGAGAGTCGAACTGCATCAGCAATAGCATTATCTTCGATAATCAAATTATGAAACTCTTCAAAAGAATTTCGAAGTCCCGAGATGATGTCAATGGCTACTTCTTCTTTTGGTTCATCCACATCTATCTTCTGAAATCGACGTTCGAGCGCTGAGTCTTTTTCGATATATTTTTGGTATTCATTAAGTGTTGTTGCACCGATAATACATACTTTTCCACGACCCATTGCAGGTTTCAGAATATTTGCTGCATCGAGCGTTCATTCGGCCGATCCAGCTCCGATAATCGTATGAATCTCATCAATAAAAAGTACGACTTCATTTTCCATTTTGGATGCTTCTTCGATAATCTGTTTGAGCCGAGCTTCAAACTCTCCACGATACTTCGTTCCTGCCACCATTCCAGAAAGATCGAGACTGACGATTCGTTTATTTTGCATAGCGAGTGGAACATTTCCTTGAGCGATACGAAGTGCGAGACCTTCGACAACAGCTGTTTTCCCAACTCCTGGTTCTCCGACAAGACAAGGATTATTTTTCGTCTTACGATTGAGAACTGATATAAGTCGTTCTATTTCCATATCTCGACCGATAATAGCATCGATTTTCCCAGAATGAGCTTCTTCCGTAAGATCAGTACCAAAAAAGTCGAGAGCTGGCGTCAAACTCTCTGTTTTTTTTCCTTCTTGTTTTTTGTTTCCAGCAAATGGATCTGCCATTTCTCCTTCTCCAAAACCACCAGCGAGACCTTCTTCTATCGCATGGAGAATATTGTCGAGAGGTCCAAACATAGTACTGTCTCCATTTTTTATAATCGATGCATTCAAATTTTTCAGGTCTTGTTCTATATCTTTTGGGGAAAGTCCGATAAAATCAAAAAACTGGTAAAACCATGTTTCGGTGTTCGCTCGAAAAATCGCCAAAAGAAAATCTTCTACTCCAGCTTTTTGTTTCTCGGCCCCTGCTGCTATTTTCATACTCAAAACGATGAGCTCTTTCAATCGTGCAGATAACCCTTTGTATTCACCCACTCTTCCCGCATCCGAAAGATTAAATGGCGAACGAGAGAGAACCTCATTAGCTATTTTCAAATTCACTCCAGAACTGGCATAGAGTTCATAAATCGGTCCAGTTTTTATATCGAGAGAGCGGAGAAATACATCTTCTGGAAGGATTTCAGAAAATCCTTTGGATTTAATAATATTCTCAGTTTCAAGCATCAGATTTTTGTATTCTTCGGTGAAATTAGTATACATGAATCGGGGATTAGAGGATAGTAATGATGGATATTGCTTCTTATGAATGTCTCTTATGGAGAGAGAAATTCTCCATTTTTCGATGTTGCGACAGTCTTGGAAAACTTCCAAATATATACTGACTTTGTCTCAACAAGAAAAAAGGAAATTCTCTCTACAAAAAAGTGTATATAATGCAGATCGCACATAATGGAGAGCATTATATGGATTTTTCTAAAAATAAAAGAGAAAGGTGGAATATTTATTTCAGAAGTAACCTTTCCATATCTTCCTTCAATTTTGCGGTATATATTTCCGGTGTTTTCTTACTCGGATGGAGAAAATTAATACGACTCGCATGAAGCAGTTGCCTCCCGATTCCATACATTCTTTTTGCAAAAGCATTTTCTTGTTTATCTCCATAGGTATTATCCCCAAGGATGGGACATCCGATTGAAGCGAGATGGACACGAATCTGGTGCATTCGTCCCGTTTCGAGGATGCATTCCACGAGGGTATATTTCCCCTGAATACCTGTCTGAAGAACTCGGTAATGTGTTACGGCTGTTTGTCCAGTATCTTCATCGATTACGATTTTATTCTCTCGCTCCGCATGTTCGAGACGTCGGAGTTTTTTTCGTATCACACCTCTAGTTTCTGGTGGTGCTCCGAGACAAATTGCCAGATACACTTTTTCTATTTTGTTTGACTGAAGAGCACTCAACATAACATCGAGCGATGGCTTATTCTTCGCAATCATAACAATTCCGGAGGTATCTTTGTCGATTCTATGAATGAGTGAAGGCTTAAATGTCAGAGAATGAAGTCATTCTCAGAGATAATCTTGAACCTGAGCGATGAGAGAAAGATCCGTCGTTTTGAAATCTCCTGGATGCACGATAACTCCTGGATTTTTATTTACGATAAGTAAATCATTATCCTCATGGACGATATCTTTGGCGTCAAAGGTACCGGTACCTTTCTTAAAAGGTACCGGTACCTTCTGAGCTGTGAGCGTTTCGTATTCTTCATCTTTTATGAACAATTCGATGTTTTCCCTTTCTTGGATGATATATTCATTATCTTTTCGTTTCCTATCAACCTTTACACAATTTTTGCGATTGAGTTTATATATGAAACTGAGTGGTGCATTTGGGAGGAGTTTTTTGAGAAATTTATCCAATCGCTGATTGGCATCATTGGAAGTTATAGTGAATTGTTTCATGAAAAAATATTATTGAAATACAGTAAAATCAAGAGCCTCATTGGTCGTCATCTGTTGAACAAATCGAGTAAGATTTTTACGAAATGCCCCAGCGTATCATTGTGTTTCAATGGTCGCCATCTGGAGTGGTATGGGAACATTGAAATGTGCCTGATATTCAATATATGGAGCAATTTCACCAGTCGTAAGAATGAGCGGATTTACGAGAGAAAGTTTCAAAGTACAAACAGATGGATCCATACAATTATTTGTATAAAAACCTACAAATGTACTACTTACTCCCAATGGAGTAAGTCCTCAAATAGCATTAAAAGAAATAGGTGTATCATTAATAACATTTGCCATAATCTGACTTCCGCTTGCCTGAAGAGAGTCATTACTTGCAGAAAGTGTCCAGTTAATAATAGGCATTATCGCTCATCCTGAAAGTGTTTCATTAACAATTCCATCTTTATTAAGATCTGGTACACGGAATTTAAAATAAGTTATTGGCGAAGTCCAATCAATTCAAGTATTATTTTTCAGCAAAAGTTGTACTGGTTTCCCAGGAGCAAGCATACTCCAATTTGGATCGTATTCACTATTTCCTTTTCCAGACTGTGGAAGAATCGTTCCATTAGCAGTGACATTATATATCATCCCTGATCCGTTTGAGAGCGTATTATTTGATGGTGCTAAACTAGGGTCACTTCCTGACATTGCCAGTAATGCCTCATTGAGTGCAGTATTGGCACGATAGTAGGAAATATTTCCATTCTCTACTCATTTGATATCTCGTGCAAAGGGGACAATCTTCTCCAAAAGATAAATCGCTATGATAATAATTATTATCGTAACGAACATACTTATAATGAGGGCAGATCACTTTCTGTTATTTTTCATGGAACTCTGTATAAAATACTAAGAATTATTTCGAAAGGTTAATAGTAGTTGCGATAGTCATATCAGCTGCGGGACCTTTAATTTTCTTACGCTTTTCCCACGCCAAACCGACTGTCATATGTATACGTACATATGAATTCAATAAAATCGCAGGATCAGATTCCTTCCAAGCATAGCGAAAATCTTTTTCTGGATAGAGGAAGAAATCTACATTTTTCACATTGATCCATGGTGGAAATGTATTTACCCATTCAGCGTCTACTCAAGCGGGAAGATTATTTGCACCCGTACAATTATAGTCTGGATGACATTCCCATGTATCGATAATACCATCGTACCTTCCTGCAGAGACTCAAGAATGACTGAGTCCAAGGTCTTTTCCAACAAGTTTCAACATTTGAATATTCCCAAGACAATTTCCACTTCCCATATTGATTCCTGACATTTCACAAAGAGTACCTGGCGGACCATTAGGATCCGTTTGAATAATCCATCTAAAGTAGATTCGTTCAGATTGTGTTCCTTTTTTTATGAGATACAGTTCTTTCATACCAACTCCTCCCGTGAAAGCACTTGGTCCCATTCCGAGATCTTCATCATCATCGTCGCCACGAATATTTCCATTTCCATCTTCATCTCAGAGAAGTCAACCAGAATCAAAGTTTGCATTGGTATTATAATCGATAAATTGTTGGCGATATTCTCCATATCTTTGAGGTTCTCCAGCGAAAGAACCATTTATATTCTGAGTCGCATAACTATTATGATTAGACAGACAACCTCCAGATCCCATACTTGTACCACTTCCACTTATACAGTAATAAATTCCATCTCCATAATTTGCAAGAGCACCACCACTTCCATAGTTTCCAAAACCAGAAAACACAGAATAATGTCCAGATGAAGTCGTTGTTCCTATGACTCGTCTATTCCAATATTCTTCATAATCGATATCTCCTCCGGTTTTTATGAGATCGACGAATTTTTCTGTCACACTATAGAGTTCGTTATTGAGGTCCAGTCGATTGGTGACACTGTTTCTGAGTATTCCAATATTTCCCATCGCAGAAAATGCCATGATGATAATCATAGCAAAAATCGTAATAGAAACAATCATCTCAACGAGTGTGAATGCTCTCAGATTCTCTGAATTTTTCTTGAGTATATTTTTTATGGAAAATTTCATATTTTCTAAAAACGAGGAATTAAAGATTATTTCTTTTTGGCAGAGAAATATTGTTCTTTTTTGAAAATATAGTGGAGAAATGTTCCAATGCTTCGACCGATTTTCAATCCAGATGGAGCTTTCCAAAAAGACTTCGGACCTATATGAAAAAAGAAATTCATGATGTCGAGGAATTTATTTTCCTGAAGTGGTTTCTGTTCTTTTCCTATTAAATTTTTAACGAAAAGACTCAAACTCTGTCCGAGTGATACGAAAAAGTCTTTTATGAGTATCAAGAAGATGAAAAAAGTATTTTCCTGAAGTTTTTTCTTTCACATAATGAGAGGATTTTATGAGACAAATAAATAATGTATGAGATTGTCCTTTACAAAAACAAGATTTTCCTATAATCAAAATGTATCTTACTCAACTATCATCATTTACCTGTATGGATTATATCGGAAATTCAAAAAATCGGAAACTAAAAAATAAAATACGACACCTCTTCGTGCGTATGAGTTTCAATTTCCTCCACCTTTCGGGAAGTGCTCGGATTATTTCGGTCGGTATTTTCCTCTCTTTTGTTTCGCTTTTCCTCAACTGGTTCTCGATTGTTGATATAGCCGTTTCTGGAAATGCTTTCAGTATCCATGTGGGATATATTGGGTATATTATCATCCTCATCAATAGTATTCTCTGTTTTCTCTTACTTGCCGATACAAGTAAGGAGAAACTCAAAACCAAAGCCTCTCTCACTTTCTCGGATCATACGATTATCATGGTTTCTGGAATCACTCTCTTTCTCCTAACGCTCGTCATATTTAATTCTGTCCGTGGTTTCGTGCTTTTCTATCAAAATATCGTTATAGGAAATGGGATCATCTTCCAGTGTATCGGGTCTATTTTCATAACTATCGGTGGATTTTTGTCGTACCAGAAAAAGAAACAGGAGTTCCTCAGTACTATGTATGTAGAAAATACTGGAGCCGACGATTCACTCTTTGCCGAATACGAAGACATCCTCGGAAAGAACAAAAGAGATAAGGAAAATATGACGCTTCCTCTCTAGGAAGAATTCTCCAAAAAAAATGAAAGCCCCTCGCGAGAGACTGTCCCAAAAATCCCATCGCTCGATGGGATTTTTCTTGTCTTTATATCGAACTTTCGGCTTGTATTATGGAAGAAACGAGTATAATGATCTTGTAATATTCTTCATCTCAAACCATGTTTAAGCCATACGATCAAAAACAGAACTTCCTTCTTCCACCGAGCTTCCAGAACTTTCTCGGAGAATGACACAAAGCCGTTGTTCTTAGTGAGATAATTGATGGACTTGAATTTCGGGAGCTTTTTTCAAGCTATGCGAATACCGAACGCTGAACATCTGCATATCACCCTGTCATGCTCGTGAAGATTCTCTTCTACGGATATATGAACTCTACTTTTTCCAGTAGAAAACTTGCCGACAAGACCCAATCGGATCTCGCATTCATGTTTCTCTCATGAGGCAACAAACCTGACTTCCGAACCATTGCCCGATTTCGCAGAGAGAAATGAGGTTTCCTTACCTCTATATTCGTTCAGATAGTCAGAAAAGCACAAGAACTCGGTATCATCTCATTCAGTGTCGTCAGTATCGATGGAACCAAGGTTTATGCCGATGCCTCCAAAAATAAAAATTCTGACCTGGAAGCGCTTGAGAAACAGATGAAGAAGTTCCTCAAAGAAGCGGATGAAATCGATGCGATGGAGGACGATGAACTCGGAGCAGATGATGACGGAAGTTGAATCCCCGAGGAACTCAAAACAAAGGAGGGGCGAGAGAAAAAACGCAAAGAGATTGAAGAAAAAAAGAAGAAAGTCGAGTCTAAGAAAGAAGCAGTAAAGAAAGAGATTGAGCACAAGGCAAAAGAAGGAATCAAGATGACTCGTATCAACTCCACTGATCCAGACAGCCGACTTGTGCAGATGAAACGAAAGGATTTTGCGAACGGCTACAATCCGCAGATTGCGACCGAGAATCAATTCATTATAGCAACGACGATGAACAATGCCACGAGTGATATACGAGAGCTCATTCCAGTACTCAAAGCCATAGAAGAGAAGTACCAAACAAAACCAAAACAGGTACTCGCTGACAAAGGGTATGCGAGCGAAGAGAACTATGATTACATGGAGAAACAGGACCTCGATGGATACATTCCGCATCCAAAACTTCAGCAGAATCTCAAAGGATGGAAGTATAGCGAGAAAAAAGACGAATACACTGATATCGATGGAAATATTTACACCTTCAAGCAGTATTCCGGAAGCAAAACCAAGAGAGGAAGAGGAAGACCGACTCTTACAGAGCCAACAAAGGAAAGTGATTTCAAATCGAAGGTCTATCAGACGAAAACGAAAGAAGGGAAAAACAAGTTCCTGCAGATGAGTAAAAACTGGATAGACCACTGTAAGTCTCAGGATGAAAAACTTTCCTCCGAGCACGGAAAAGAACTCTACAAGAAACGGTGCTACTCAGTCGAGCCCGTCTTCTGAAACATCAAGCGGAACCTTAAATTCGAGAGGTTCTCTTTACGATGACTCCAATGAGTCACCATTGAATGGAATTTGATAGCAATGGTTCACAATCTGAAGAAAATTATGAGTTTCAGACCAGTATAGATACCCATTGAAGGAAATTGGGAGAAAATCCAATATTTTCGAAAATATTTCTCATATTTCCGTCAAAGAAAAATCCCGAACAGGTTTGTTCGGGATTTTTGGGACAGTCTCGCGAGAGGGACTTTTTTATGCAGGCAGGTTGCTCTCAATTGGCAGCAACCTTAGATAAGTGAGTCCATGGAATACGAAGATGTATCCATTTCAGACTGACAATTTTTAATGAAATCCACATCACGCCATTCGGTATGAGTGGGACTCTTTTTTTGCTCTCCAACCTTGTGAGTCGGAATGGCCAGACCGAACTATGCCAGAGCTGTAGACAGAACGATCTTTTTCATCGTAGTTCTCCTTCAAAAAAGTTGAGCAATCCACACAGTGTTTTGTGTGGAGCTATTGACTGACCCCGCCCAGCGCTTAAGCCAAGACTATGAATGCAATAATTTGCATGATATTCTCCTCAAAAAATTTTGTTTAACCCGAGAGAAATCCTCGGGACCAGTTTTGTTACAAACAGCAAAAGGAATATAGAGAGTTTTATTCCTTTGTCAAACTTTTCTTTCCTATTTGTCATTCCGAGTGAAATCGAAGCTATAGCTCCCTCTGGTAGGGTGAATCCCTTTTTACCGCCACTTTTGAGACTGATATTTCCAAGTAGATCTATCTTCTTTTTCTATAAAAATTTACAAACTTTAGAATCAAGATATCGTCCATCTCAACTTAAAGGGATCCCTCCACTACGGTCGGGATGACAATGGAAATTTTAGCGAGTCAATTTATTCTGTTTCATCCCTGAGAGAGAAAGTCCGAGGATGGTTATGATGATCGCCGAGCAGATCAGGCAAAGTGGACAAAATGAACCGATATGAAATGCTTCTTGGTAGATATAGTAACCATTAAAACATATTCCTCCAACTGCCATCCCAGCAAGTACAGGAAACGCTTTTCGACATATTCCCAAGTATCCGAGGAGTGCTATGAGAAATATCACGGGATACACAAGCATCGCAAGAGCAGGAAATGGATATCCGAAGAATTGCGCTCGTGGAGAAAGGAGCACATTGGAGCAAGAAAAAGTACTGTTGATATCACAGAAAGTGGAATAAGAACCAGCCGATTCAGCGAGTCGTGTTTTCAAAGTATATGCCTGAGTTGTCAGATATACCGCATTTCCAAAAGCAACCGCAGCGAGTACCATAATGGCAATAAAAAGTTTTTTCATGATAATAAAAAGAAAAAAATAAAAAATATGTCATTGTGAATTTACTCGACCTCTGTAGATCTTTGAAATAACCGTAACTCTTTCGAGTGAATGTGCCTCCTAAAGGACTGCCTTCGGGAGAATCTTCCTATTTTAAAAACTGGAAAATCTTTTCTATGTAATTCTTGAAAAATGGTAGATCCTCACATTTCCCCGATGAAGATTGAATATTTCTATCCGTTACATCTTCGGGGAAAACTCAGGATGACAAGATAAGACTACATTTTCAACGCTGCATCTATCATTCCGAAAAATTGTTCTTTGGAGGTAAATTTCATAATCGTTCCGTTCAGATACACAGAAGGAGTTCCTTCGAGTCCCTTGGCTTCACCTTCTTGTTTTTCTTGAATAATCTGATTTTTATACCATCCTTCATTCAGACTTTTTTGCATCTCGATTGGATCGAGTCAGACTTTTTTCCCAAGATCCACACGCTCTGAATCTGTCACGATATCACCTTTTTTCTGATCTTCCAGAGCATACATCTCGAGGCTAAATTCCCAGTATTTCCCTTGAGATAAGGCATAGAGCGCGGCGAGTGCGTCACGTTCTGCATTCTTATGTTGTGTAAGTGGGAAATTTTTATATGTTACAGTAATTTTGTTCGTTTTTACATAATTTTCATAGAGTTCTTGTCCGATGGTTTTCTCGAAATAAATACAAGCAGGGCATTCATAATCAGCAAAAACCGTCAACTGAACTTTGCTCGATGGAGCTCCAAATACGGCACTTTCGATGTTTTTAGAAACCTGAGGAATATTTTGTGTACCACAAGAGACGAGGAAAAATGGCAGAAGAACCAATAGAAAGATTTTTTTCATAGAGAAATATAAAGAAATATACGCGGGGAAATATACGAATAATAACAGAATTTGCAAAATATTTTGCTTTTTGCGGACTATCACATAGAATAACCCGTTATATTTTCACAAAATATAATATTTTATTTTTTAGTCTTTTCTCTCTATGATTCACGCACTCCCGACACTTTCCTATGCTCTTGATGGACTCGAACCGTATATTTCCAAAGAAACTCTGGAACATCATTATGGAAAACATCATAAAGCCTATGTTGATAATTTGAATAATCTCGTTCCTGGTACAGAATTCGCAGATAAAACACTTGAGGAAATTATAGAAACTGCCCCTGCTGGACCTATTTTTAATAATGCGGCCCAGGTTTGGAATCATACATTTTACTGGGAAAGTCTCACTCCAAACGGAAATACTGGAGAAGGAACCAATATTATGGAACTTATCCTCGAACAATGGGATTCTCTTGAGGCTTTTAAAAAAGCATTCAATGATGTTGCTATGAAAACTTTTGGTTCTGGATGGGCTTGGCTCGTGAAAAAACCAGATGGATCACTCGATATTGTTTCTACATCGAATGCTGGAACGCCACTCATAACCGATAATACTACCCTTCTTACTTGTGATGTCTGGGAACATGCCTACTATATCGATTACAGAAATCGCCGAGCAGAATACCTAGAGAAATTTTGGAATCTCGTAGATTGGGAAAAAGTAGAAGAACGATATAATGGAGTATAGTTTCATTTCTTAACATATATGAGGGAAAAACCTTTTGATTTACCTAATGAAATTAAGATACAGGCGATCAAAAATATAACAGATCGTTTTGTGTATATTTTCTGACACATACAACCACTCACGAATGAAGAATATCTCGAGAAATATCGGGATATTCTATCTTTTCGAAAACTTCATACGGGAAATAATTTTGAAAAGGCTTTCTATAAACGATTACAAGAAATGATTCAAGAAGAAGTAGAAGAGATTCTCAAAAATAGACACTAAAAAAGAGATTCATATGAATCTCTTTTTTATATTTTCAGTAAAGAAAATTACATAGCTTGAATTTCAGCAACATCAACAGCCATAGGACCTTTTTGTCCATCTTGAACTTCGAAAGAAACTTCCATTCCTTCTTGAAGCATGTTGAAACCATCAACCTTATCTACACATCCAGAGAAGTGAAAGAAAAGATCTTTTCCTCCATCAGCTGGAGTAATAAATCCAAAACCTTGTTGTTCCTTCTTTACTTTAATAATACCATTCATAAAAAAAATAATAAAAAAATATAAATACCATGTAGGGGGGTGAACATTCTAACAAACTTCTGCTTCCTTACACTTGTGCGATATTGTATGGGAAAAAATAATAAATGCAAAAAGAAATGAGAAAAAACTATTTTGGAAAATATAATCATCCTGATGAATCTGTCGGGAGTCATAATACTGACACGGATATTCATTTCTGATTCTGCATTATTTGAAAATATATACCCTGTGTATGTAACTGAATTCTCAATGCTGAAGTTCATAATTCTTTTATCAAATTATACTGATCCGCTGCTGGAATTTGAGAATCCATATGATGTAGGGTACTGACAATCCGTTCATGTATATTTTTCCCTAACTCTGATACCTCTATGGATGTACTTCCATTTCTGGTCATATTTGCAAGATATAAGAAAACTCGCTTTTCTTTATGACTCAATTGAAATTTCTCTGTTTTTTTCATACTACACAATATTAAAAAGTAATGTGTAATATATAACTAATTCTCTTATCTTTGCAAATGTTTTTTATATTATCTTATACCGAAGCGCATCGATATCGCCTGCACCGAGAAGAACTATTACACTCGAGCTTGGATTTTCTCTATCGTATTTTTGAATACTCTCGAGAGTATTCAAAAGCCCTTTCCCATTATGAATAAATGGATATCTTTTTTTGAGAGTTTCGACAAATCGCTCGGTGGTCATATAAGCGACATCTTCGTCACTATCGCGAGAAAAATAAATATCGGGGATAATGAGTGAATCCACAGAATCAAAAGCAGTTTCAAAATCCTCTAAAAGTTCACGAGTTCTCGAATGTTGATGCGGTTGAAAAGCAACAAATATTTTCTTGTCTTTATATTTCGTAGCAATTGCCTCAAGAGTCAGTCGGATCTCCGTCGGATGATGTCCATAATCGGACATCAAAATATTCCCATTTGCAGTTGTTCGAATAATTTCTGAACGCCTCCAACAACCTGTATAGGATTCAAGTTTTTCTACAATATAATCATTCTCTAATCCGACTAAATTTCCTACCATAAAAGCCAACTTTGAATCAAAAAGCAGATGATTTCCAGGAACTTGGAGATATATTTCTGGGAATGAAGAAAAAGTACCATCTGTTTTATAATATCCTTCGTGATTTATTCGAATAGGTTGAGCTTTAGTCTTCGAAAAATCGAGTTTTTGCGCATTTACATCATGCATATCATAAATAACATATCCGCTTGTTTGCTCGATGAGAGATTGAAAAGCAGAAATATAATCTTCTAAATCTTGGTAATAATCCAAATGATCGAGATCAATATTTGTAATAACCGTAATAAATGGATGATATGAGAGGAAAGCTCTTTTGTATTCACAAGCCTCGATGGTGAAATAATCACTCTGCTCAAAGTACATATTCGATCCACCCAGTCCAGGAACTTGGGTTCCAACGACCACAGAATTACCCACTCTTGAACCAGCAAGCATTACCCCAGTCATCGCTGTGGTTGTTGATTTCCCGTGACTTCCGGTTATGGCGATACACTTTTTCGCATTCACGATTTCTGCGAGAGCGTCAGGATATGACACAAGAGGAATATTTCTCTTCATTCACTCAACCATTTCGATATTATTTCGATATCCTTCTTCCAAAGTATGAGCCGTTCCAAGAACCGCTTTCGTATAGATAATACGATCTGTGTGCGGTGGAATATTTTCTGCTCGATGTCCTATGGCGATTGTCATCCCTTCTTTTTGGAGATCGTGAATAAGTTCAGAATCACTATCCGTAGACCCAGAAATAGAAACCCCAAGTTGTTTATAATAGCGCGCAATCGCCGAAATTCCGATTCCGCCAATTCCGATGAAATGATAGTGTTTTTGAGTCATAAAAATTATTCGGTAAGAAATAGGTCTTGTTTATTTTTCTCTAAAATCTCGACGAGACTCATCCAAAGTTCATAGAGTTCTGGGGATTTTCTTATTTTTTCATCCTTGTGTTCTCGTAACTTTTCAAGCGTGACAACTATCTGAGTAAGATCCACATCCTTCCATGTCCGTCCGTTATCTAGGTAGATATTCATAACGGGGAGGATTTTATCGAGTGCATAGACGAATAGAGACTCTCTATCATTTTTATGCTCGTATTTTTCCATCATAACAAGCATTTCTGGAAATTCCTGAAAATGCTGTTGTATCTGCAATAATGCTTCTTCTTCTCGCTGTATCTTAGAATTCAGATGTTCTGCGTCTTGACTAAAAACATACGTATCTCCCGCATATACTTCAACCAAATCATGCACGAGACAATATTGAACCACACGATTTGTATCAAGATTGATTTTATAGGCGTCGATTATATACCAAGCCAGCATCGCAAGTTGATAACTATGTTCGACATCATTTTCAAGCCTATCTTCACCCGTAAGATGTATGACTCTTTTAATTTTTCGGAATTCATCCAAAAACCGAAGATAGGAGAATATTTTCTCTAGGTTAAACATGGAAAAGTTATTCTTGAAAGATATAAAAATAATTCCTTACGATATATTTTCTTTTCCGATAAATCGACGAGACGAGAGGAATCCTGAGAGGAATCCAACTACGAGAATTATACAAAATTCTAACAAAAACATCTGACTGTACATCGCAAAGAAATTATCAATAAACACGGGAAAATCAGTGATGAGCGAAAAATTAATATTCTTCACGATGAGCGAAAATATAAAATTCCCGATGATATACGCGAGTCCTGTATAGAGCACTCACTGAATAGCAAATGGTCCATATATAAAGAGATTATCTCCTCCGACCAATTGGATAATCTTAATCTCGTCTCGATAGAAAAATACAAAATTCCCGATACTATTATAGATGATAATAAACACCGCAAAGAGGAAAAATCCGATGATCCCATAAATACCGTATTGGACGGAGAGGAGGATATTTATAAGTCCTTGGATTCTCTGATATTGCGCATTGTAATCGGTCAGAGATTTTTTCGATTTCTCTTCGTCGTACTGGATAATCCCGGTGTATCGTTTCACTACCGCATCGATATTTGGGTATTCTCCAAGTGGTATATTTTTGATGACAATCGAAGATGGAAGTGGATTTTCCTTATCTCATTCGATGACACGAGAAAGTTCCGGATCGCGTTTCTGGAGGATAGCAAATGCTTCCTCACGGGAAATATACTGAATCTGAACGTCCGAACTCGCCTGTTTGAGCGCCGAGATACATTCGATAACCTCCGAATTATCTCCATCATATCCCGATTTGAGATTCAGAGAAATACTCATTCGTTGATTAATGTTGTCAGTTATTGAGGAAGTGACATATTCCACGAAAAAAAGCACACTGATAAAAAACACCAATAAGGAAATAACCAAAATCGACGAAAATGATAGAAACGGATTGCGAATCGTATTTTTGAGAGCATATTTCAGGATGCACAAAGGAAGGAAAATTTAATAAGTTAAATGATTTATTGTTCCAGAATTTTCTAAAAGAGGAAGATTACCACGAATACCCGAAGAAGTTTTGTTGTTTCTAAAATTTCAGCAATCGGATATTCTCGCAATGACAATGTCTTTTTAATTTAAAATTGACGAACGTCCCATTATGGGGTTTTTAGGGGGAAAACTGCCTGAGAACGACGATAAACGGTTTACTTGTTGCTACCCGACGAGTTTTTTCCCCTTAAAAGCTTTTGGTACTTTTGGCTACAAAAGTATATAAACTTCTTTCTGACTATATCGATTTCCCTTCAGAAATCAACCCTTTCAAGCCATAATCACACATTTCCCGAATCGGACAATGTTCGCACTTCGGTTTGCGTGCCGTGCAATGATATCGCCCAAAAAGGACCAGTGGATGATGTGCGGTCAGTTTTTGTTCGTATGTCAGCTTCTTTTCCAGAACTTTGTCGGTTTCCTCGGGAGTTTTGGTTCGGACGATTCCGATGCGATTCATAACACGATGCACATGAGTGTCGACTCCGACATACGGCGCATCATAGAGAACTGCGAGTACCACTTTTGCGGTCTTGATGCCGACTCCAGGAAGTGTTTGAATAATTTCTAAATCATTAGGAATAATTCCTCCGAAATCTTGAGCAAGCTTCTCTCCGGATTTCCAAATAAATTTCGCTTTGTTTTTATAGAAATTCACCGTCGAAACCATTTTCTCTACTTCCTCGAGCGATAATTTCGCCATATCTCGGGCTTCGCGAACACGAGCAAAAAGTGGTGGAGTCGTTTTATTCACCTGTTTATCCGTTGTCTGAGCTGAGAGAATAACCGCTATGAGAAACTGAAAAGGAGTCTCGTAATCGAGCTCGGTTCGAATATCGGGGTACATTCTGGCAATTTCTGCGAGAATCTGCGAGATTTGGGATTTGGTTTTCATGAGAGTCCTGTCGTAAAGAAGTTTTTCTGATTATAAGAAATGTAGGGATTTCGGCAAATAAAAAGAGATTTGCTTTTTATTATTATCTAAATATACTATCCGTATACATTTCATATCTATATATACCGTATGAAACCAATTATTACATGGAATGAAGATAAGAATATACTTCTAAAACAGGAGCGATGAATAGCTTTCGAAGATGTACTTCTCGCTATGGAGGAAGAAAAGATTCTCGATATTCTGCCCCATCATAATCCAGAAAAATATCCAAATCAAAGCATATATGTAATCGAGATACTCGGATATATTTACTATGTCCCATTTATAAAAAGCGAACAAGAAATCTTTCTCAAAACCATTATCCCGAGTAGAAAATACAAGAAACAATATACTTCATAACTTTCCGAACTATGACAAATCCAATCATCCTCGATGAAGAAGAACAAGACATCCTCAATGCTATAGAAAATGGCACTATTGTAGGATCCTGAGTATCAGACATAGAAAAGAAAAACCTTGCAGAAATAGCAACACATACTCTCTCCAAACGCAAACCGATAAACATTCGAATACTGGAGTCGGATATTTATCGAATCAAACGCCGAGCATTGGAAGAAGGAATCCCTTATCAGACACTCATTACATCCGTGATTCACAAGTATGCAAATGATACACTAGTGCAGAAATAGAATTCTTTCACCGAATCCCTCACTTTCTAAGTGTGGGATTTTTCTTTTTGTTTTTTCTGAGAGATTTGGGATTTGGTTTTCATGAGATTCCTGTCGTAAAGAAGTTTTTCTGATTATAAGAAATGTGGAGATTTCGGCAAATAAAAAGAGATTTGCTTTCCAAGGGAGATTTATATAATCAACTATATTCTCTTGTATTTATATTAAATTTTATTTAAAATGAAAAAACAGGATTTAAAAAGACATTTAAAATCATATTCAATTTTTGATAAAAGGAAAACTACTATCAATCATGCTTTTGCATCAGCACTTTCAGTAGCTGATGATTATAACGATAAAAAAATAGATGACGCTCTTACTATTTTATGACAAAACCCCGATATTGATCTGCTTTGTGTATATTGTAATAATGAAGCAGAAACTTGGGATCATATTAATGCACTTGTAAAAAACGGTGAGTTTTCATGATTTTGACACCAGATAGCCAATCTTCTTCCTTGTTGCAAAAGATGTAATTCAAAAAAAGGAAATAGAGATTGGTTTTCATTTTTAAAATCCACTATTCAAGACCCTACTCAATTTAAAATCAAAAAGACTCAAATAGAATCGTATATAGCAAATAATTCAGATATTAGAAATCTTATTCAAGAAAACTGCAAAAAAGAATTAGAAAATTTTAATCAAATAAAAGAACAAGTTTTTGAACTTTTCAAAGAAGCTGATTTGATAGCAAGTAAAATTCGAGAAACAATCAAGAAATCTAAGTGAGATTAAATTAAGAAATAAGAACAATATTTCATGACTTCCCTATTCAAAATTCCCTCATATGTACCTCTCCGCTCACTACGACGCACATTCTTCCCGCCTCTCCGAGAAACTCACTTTTTACTCGGAGAAATACGAACTCGCGCACGCAGATTTGAGAGAACTCAAAGAGAAAAAACTTCTCAAACTCGTAGAATGGGAATATCTGCCAGAAAGTATTCCCTGCCAAGTTCTGGTCTACTGTGAAGGATTCGGAAAAGCAAAGATTATATTCTTCAATCACACATGGGTACTCCCAGAAATATGTTTCAATGAACCGCTTCTGAACAAAGATTTGATCGAATGGTCGCGGGAAAATGGTGGATTCTGGATAGAGTTTATGATTCCGCTCGATGACAGTTCTATAAATCTCGATTTCACACTCAGTTTATAAATTATCATTTGTAATTTATCCCATAAAGGATATTATCTACTGTAATATTTTACAATAAAAATTTACAGTAAATATGAAACACACTATTAATATAGTCGATATTATCGTAATATTGCAAAAATTTCCGTGAATAAAAGCGGGGGTTATTGCCGAGAAACTTGAGACCAATAGGGTTATTATTCATAGCGCACTCAAGAAACTATTGGACTGATGATATATACAAAAAACAGGAAAAACACCGCATACTACCTATTCTATAACGGAAAAGGCACGGGAACAAGGATTGATTCAGGACATCGCGACCGATAAAGATTTCTCCGAAGATACATTTGTATTTATCCCCTATCAAGATCAACACTTCCTCTCCGACTTCTACAAATTTCTCCCCGATGGAAATATCCTCCGCGGGAAAACTGGTCTTGAAATGTGGGCAAAAGAAAGGAAACTTGACCCAAAAGACACTCTGGAACGATTTATCGTTATATCAAAACATATAGATTCTATGCGAGATGCTATAGGTTGTCTCGTCGCCACCTCTCAATTCGATGTTACATCACTGGAAAAAGTCTATTTTATGGACCAGTACATATATGGAGAATTTGGTCGGGGACCATTGGCAGAATTGACTTTTTATGCCAAACTTTCTCAACATCCATGACTGATAAAATCTCTCTTTGAGAAAATAACAGAGAAAATAACTACCATCGTACATACTCAGAAAATCGATGCCATAGCTATAATACCACCAAGTATCGAACGAAAATATCAACTCTTGGAGATTTTACAGAAGAAGATTTCCTTTCTCGGACTTCCTTTCATTAATGTATATAAACACTTTCCTAATCAAATTCCCGTCGCTCAAAAAACACTCAGAAGTACGAGTCAGCGGATACAAAATGCACAGAGTACAATTTATATATGAATCGATGAAAAATCATACAAAAGAGTGCTTTTAATTGATGATTTTGTCTGATCTGGAGCTACACTGAATATCACAGCAAAGAAATTAAAATCCATGTGAATTGCCGATTCTATCATAGGACTTGCCATCGTTGGTAATCTGGATCTGGATTATGAGATTATCAACGAAATATAAATACACTCACTTTCAGTATATAATTTCTCACTTTTGCAAATATGCTTTTCGACACACACACTCACTCCTATTTCTCGGAACTCGCCGATCGACAGGACGAGATTGTTATGAATATGCGAGATAATAATATCCGTTTTGCCACGCAAATCGGGTGCGATATTGAGACCAGCAAGCAAGCGATAGAACTCGCGAAAAAGTATGATGAATATTTTGCGACGGTCGGATATCACCCTGTTGAATGACAAACACTTTTACGAGAAAATATACCAACAATAACGAGACAACTCGAAGAACTACTACAAGAAAATAGAGAATATATCGTCGCTATCGGGGAAATTGGATTCGATTATTATCACATTGATCAGGAAAATATCGATGAACAAAAAGAAACACAGAGAGTTCTTTTCTTTGCTATGACCGAACTCGCTCTCAAATACCATCTCCCCGTTGTTATCCATACTCGGGAAGCTCGTGAAGATACCCTTCGATACATCCAAGAATCCTGAATTCGAAAAGCCATTATCCATTGTTTCTCGGAAGATTATGTATTTGCCGAGAAACTTATGAAATACTCCGATGAAATCGTTTTTAGTTTCTCAGGAATTGTGACCTACAAAAAATCTCTCACCGTTCAGGAAACTGCACAACTTCTACCACTCTCGAAAATACTTGTCGAAACCGATGCTCCATTTCTCTCTCCACAAGCGGTTCGTGGTACTATCAACGAACCTACGAATGTTCGACATGTCCTTGATTGTATAAAAAATCTCCGAACCGAAAGTGATACGGAGATTGAAAAAGTAATTTATGAAAATAGTTTGAGAGTCTATGGAATAGAAAATAAATCCTAAATATTATATTTTTTGCACTTTATGAATATCTCTCATCGTGGTTTTACTCTCATAGAACTCCTGCTCGGAGTAACACTTTCGGCTCTGCTTATGACGGGAATTGTCGTGTTTGTTTCGAGTTCTCTTGGATCCACGATGACAACCAAAAATATACTGGAGGAAGGGAATAAAAATGAACGCTTTGAACAACAACTCACTGAAACTCTTGGAAATATTACGGGAAGTGGAGTATATATGACAGGTACAAATTTGGGTGGAGGATATTTTACTGGCATATTTCTTGCCACAGGGAGTCCAAATCTCCCGATAACCTTCCTCGGACTCCATACACAGACAGGATATTGCGACAGTTATTCTGGAACGGCGAGTGAAACAGGAACGGTATTCAAGCTCGCACTTCGCCAGTTTGTCATTCCAGCAGTACAAAATCCTACGAGCTATGCACTTTCTCTTACAGGAAATGCAGTGTTTTCTGGAACCATTCGCATCATCGGAACAGGATATCCAGGGAATACTCTGACCGATTCAGGGATTGATACAGAACTTTCATCGCCGAGTGTTCTCGTGCAGAAAGGAGTACATCTCTATATCGCTGATACGATGAATGATCGAATACTTTCTTATGACACGATTTCCAAAGGAATCTCAAAACTTCTCGGTCGAGAAGATGGTATTTCCAAGCCGACGAGTCTCTATTTTTCTGGAAATACTCTTCTTATCGCGAGCAGTGGAAATGGGGAAATATTCAGCCTACAAGATGGAGAATGAAATGGAACTACTTTTTCGAGTTATTTTCATACATCAAAAGATTTTTCAGCTGATACTATCAAATTTACATTTACAGGAATTCCCACTATCACAGGACCCGTTGCCACAAATCAATTTAATCTCAATGGGATAGGAATCAATCAAAATTTTACAGATGATATTGTCACTATTGGAACCAATCTTCAGTATACTTTCACCGGAGGTTTACAATCTTTTTCAAGTCTCAATCCGTATACGTTTACAGTACAAAGCATCACTCCTCCGCCAATAAATCCTGGTAATTATATCGTGCAAATTGATTTTCTGAGCGGAGGTATTTTGCAGTATTCTGAAACATTTTCGTATTATACCAAAGGCGATGGATCTCTCGAGAGCAGTACAGGAAATGTCTTAAAAATAGCAGCTTCAAACCTCATCTATCCAAATAACATCATTGGGGCAAATAGTTGGCAAAATACTATTAATTGGACCACAGTTCTTGGAGTCAATCCTCCAGGGGAAGAAATATCTTCTTCTTTTCCCATACAAGACCTTTCTTTTCAGAAGACAGGAAATATTCTCACCGTACGATATCATGAATATATACACTATGATTGCATACTCGGAAAGCACACAGTAACGGAAAAAATACAAAAAATACGCCTCCCATAATGAGAATGATAAATTTTAACAAAAATTTGTATTATCGCGTCTTTTCGATATAATACGCTCTCAAAATATATGAGATGGCACTATTTTTACCTCTCAAAAATACACACATTAATTGATGGCTTTTTAGTACTTTTATGAGTTTTATAAGCTGTTCATTAGTTATTCATATTTTTCGTTTTTCATTCGAATCGACTTTTTTCTGTTGCCGAAAATATTCATTCCTCTAAGAAAGAAAAATATACATTCTAAAAAACTCTCTTGCAGGGGTTTCCTATTATAAGCAAGAACATGCTTTATATTATTTTTATTTAGTCATTAATTCATACATATTTATGCCACATACACATACTCCACAAAGTGGAGATAATAATCAACCTCAAAGTGATCGTCCTGTTTCGCATTTCGACAAACGTCGAACTCATACGCATTCTGGACACACAAATACGAATCATAAACCCTCTCATCATGAGAAATCAGGAGGACATCATGCGAGTACCGATGCTCACAAACCACGACACTCTGGACATGGAGCATCTCCGAAGAAATTTTTCGGTTCTATGCGTCAAAATCAGTGAGATGAAGGAATTCTTCCAGGTTCTAGTTACCTGTTTCCAGGAAATAAACGCAATAAAAAATCATTTCCTTTTACTACTCCAAAACAAGCAATTCGTAAAAAAAGTAATTTCGTAGAACTTCGACCGAAACCAATCGAAAAAGATACACTTCGAATTATCCCTTTTGGTGGACTCGAACAAGTTGGTCTCAACTGTATGGGATTCGAGTATGGAAATGAAATTGTCATCATCGATATGGGACTCCAGTTTCCTGATCAGTATCAGCACGGGGTTTCTAGTAGTATCCCTGATCTCACTTATGTACATGGGAAAAAAATTGTAGCAGTTCTCATAACTCATGGACATATTGATCATATCGGAGCCATTCCATTTCTTATGCGACAAATCGGGAAAAATGTTCCACTCTACGCTACTCCTATGGCATACGAACTCATCAAGATGAAACAATCCGAGATTGATTATCAACTCACGAATATCCAAGAATATCATCGAAATAAATCCGTAGTATTGAGTGAAAATTTTACAGTAACTCCCTTTACTGTAGATCATTCTATTCCTGATAGTGTCGGACTTTGTATCGATACACCAGTCGGACAATTTATCCATACTGGAGACTGGAAATTTGATAAAACCCCCCTTCCACACCGTCCTTCTACCGACTATTCTCTCCTTGAAAATTTCGGAGATCGTGGAGTACGTGCACTCTTATCAGATAGTACGAATGCACATCTTTCAGGTTCTTCCATCTCTGAATCAGAGGTAGTTGGTTCTATTGATGATATATTTGCTGGTGCAAAAGCGCGAGTCATTACTGCAACATTTTCCTCTATTATCGATCGTATTATCCTCATAATCGCAACAAGCGAAAAATTTGGACGAAAAGTGGTACTTCTCGGACGTGGGATGAATAACTATATGGATATCGCTCTCAAACTCGGATATGCTCGTCCACAACCAGGAACACTCATAACTATGGCGGAAGCAGATAAACTTCCAGACGATCAGGTAACTATCTGTTGTACGGGGGCTCAAGGAGAACGATATGCAGCTCTTATGCGTATCGCCACAGGAGAATCATATGATACTACCCTACGAACAACCGATACAGTAGTATTTAGTTCCTCAGTTATTCCGGGGAATGAACGATCCGTTCAAGGTCTCTTCGATATCATCATGGCTCAGGGACCTCGGATTTGTCAGTACAAAGAATCTCGAATACATGCTGGGGGACATGCTCAAGAAGAAGATACCAAGAAAATGATTTCACTCATTCGCCCAGAAGTTTACGTTCCCATCTATGGATTTCCTTTCATGCTCCATGGAAATGCAAAAAATGCGTACGATCTCGGGTACGATGAAAATCATGTCCTCATCGGGACAAATGGGCAGATTTTTGAATTTACCAAAGATACTTTCAAACTTACCAATATGTACGCTCCACATCGACTTGTAACGGTTGATGGAAATATGATTGGTTACAGTAAAGAAGATACGCTTCATGACCGATTCCAACTCTCCACGGGTGGAGCAATGGTCGTGAGTATCGCAAAAAAAGCAGGGGAATACCTCTATCAGTTCGACAATGTCGGAATTCCAAATATGTCAGAATTTCCTCATCTCGAGAAACGACTTATTCAAGTCCTCGACACGATTCTCCAGGGAGATATATCCAAGTTTCGAGATATCGAAGCGCTCAAGAAGTTCATCGCCAAGAAAATCGGAGATACGGTATTTGATGAGTTAGCGAAAGAACCACTTGTTATGGTATTAGCACATTAATCACTTTCACATTAAAAAAAGAGAAATCAAATTGATTTCTCTTTTTTTAATGTTTATACTCTATCCGATAGATAATTGCTCTTTGGCGCTTTCTTTCAGAAATTGTTGTTCGAGTTCTATATAGACTTCCATATCCATAGACTCTCCTCTATTTTTATACTCTTCCAAGAGCTTATGAGCTTCTTCTTTTTTGGTACGAATCGCCTCGATATCAAGCCCCACTCCGTCTTCTACCATATCGGCAGTAACAATTACATTTTCAGCAGTTATTTCAGCAACTCCACCACCGATAGCGAAAGAAGCATCTTTCCCATAAGTTTTCACGATCAAAATCCCTGGAACAAGTGCGGTGATAAGTGGTTCATGATTGGGAAGAATAGTAATTTCCCCATCCCGTGTCGGAATAGTTACCCACTCAATATCAGTGAATTCAAGAGCTTTTCGAGAAATGGAAACAAGTGTGAAGTGCATAAGTACAAAAGGTTAGAGCGAAATTTTAAAATCTTTTAAAAATGATGAAATTCGTATGAAAATTGCGTACCGGAGTGAATCGTACGATTGTACGGAGAACAAGGAAACGTAAGATTTAAATGCGAATTTCGCATTTTTTAAGGATTTTTATTCTCCTTTTTCTTTCTTGTAACTTGCTACTACCCCCTCGATAGAACCTTTATACATAAAGTGTTTTTCTCCGATATAATCAAGTTCTCCGTCGATGATAGATTTGAAACCTCGAACCGTGTCTGAGAGTTTCGCATATACTCCAGGAGTTCCAGTAAATTGTTCTGCAACGAAGAATGGTTGAGAGAAGAAACGTTGAATCTTACGAGCTCGACTTACAGTGAGTTTGTCATCTTCAGAAAGTTCATCCATACCAAGGATTGCGATGATATCCTGAAGTTCTTTATAACGCTGAAGTATTTTCTGAACACTTCGGGCTGTATTATAGTGCTCTTCTCCAACAATTTTCGGAGTGAGAACCGTAGAAGTAGAATCGAGAGGATCTACCGCTGGGTAGATTCCAAGTTCTGCAATGCTACGGTTGAGTACTACTGTCGAATCGAGATGCGCAAATGTATTTGCTGGAGCTGGATCAGTAAGATCGTCGGCTGGCACATAAACGGCTTGTACTGAAGTAATAGAACCATTTTTCGTAGAAGCGATACGTTCTTGGAGTGCTCCCATATCAGTCGCAAGAGTTGGTTGGTATCCAACTGCAGAAGGAATACGCCCGAGAAGAGCGGAGATTTCAGAACCTGCCTGAGTAAATCGGAAAATATTATCGACGAAGAGAAGAACGTCTCGTTTTTCTACGTCACGGAAATATTCCGCCATAGTAAGTCCCGTAAGAGCTACACGGGCTCGAGGTCCTGGAGCTTCATTCATCTGTCCAAATACCATCGCAGTTTTGTCGATAACTCCAGAATCTTTCATTTCATGATACAAATCATTTCCTTCTCGAGTTCGTTCTCCGACTCCCGCAACAACAGAATATCCTCCATGTTCTGAAGCGATATTATGAATAAGCTCTTGCATGATAACCGTTTTACCAACTCCGGCTCCTCCGAAGAGACCAACCTTTCCTCCCTTCAACATCGGAGCGATAAGATCTACTACCTTAATACCTGTTTCAAATACTTCTGTTTGAGTAGAAAGCTCAGAAAAAGCAGGAGCTTTTCTGTGAATGGGAAATCTTACTCCAGTTTTTGGTGCATCGAGTTCATCGATCGGATCTCCGAGTACATTAAACATACGACCAAGAACTTCTGGTCCAACGGGAACCTGAATAGGCGCCTCGGTTGCAGTAACTTCCAGACCACGCTTTACTCCGTCTACTGGATTCATAGCAATACATCGTACCACTCCATCACCGAGTTGTTGTTGTACTTCGAGAATAAGTTTCGTCGGAGCTCCTTGAACTTCGAGCGCATCATAGATAGCAGGAACATATCCACCACTAAATTCTACATCGATAACAACCCCGATAATTTTTTTGATAATTCCTTTTTGCATAAGAGAGAGAATATGAGTAATTAAAACGGGGAGATTATATGGAAAAACAAGGATTTTCAAAAAAATATTTCAAGAAAATGAAAAAGAAATAAAAAATCCATCATCCCAGAGAGATAATGGATTTTTTATGAGTGTTCTATAGTCCTATGAAGAGATATTTTCTTCAAATAGGAGATTCTATTTTCGTGCTTCTAGCTCAAGGAGTGCTCGTGCGAATGCTCGTTCATTTTCAAGTTTATCTGCTTTAGGAATATTTCGAAGTTTGAAAGCATCTTCATAACTGCTTATCTTATTTCCAATAGCCCCTCTCTTTACCATATCTGTTTCCTTATTAAAATCAGCTGTTAAAGATTTTACAGCGCTTTCATATTTCGCCTTATTATCTTTTGTTAAATCACTAAGTGACATTTTCTTTATAACATCCGTTGCATTCTTTGATGCTTCTTTCTCTTTTGCTACTTTAGCCATTTGAGTTTGAGTATTCGCTTGATCTGCAGAAATTGGAGCTGCTACGGGAGTTTTTACTTCTTCACTGGGTTTAATAGTTTTTACTTCTTCAATACCAAGAAAAGTATCTATACCTGCTTTAGAAAATGCATTTTTTTCTGCACGAAGTTTAATGAGTGCAAGACGAGTATTTTTTGCATTATCCATATTCTCTCCACTTGCAGCAATCTGATTATCTACTGTTTTTGAAAACTCTGTATATCGACTTTTCAAAGCATCTATCTTTTTTATGTCCTCGTTCGATACGGTCTTCTTGTAAGAATCTAGTTCTTTTTGAGAATCTGCAAATTCAGTAGTATTTTCTGTTTGAATTTGTTTAGTTGTTTTACCTGCTGTTTCTGTAGATAGAGTAATTTGATATTCTGCAGATTGTTTTGCTGATTCATCCAATTTTGCCATTCGATTGGCAGTGTTTTCTTGATCTGGAGATTTTGAAGCAACTGCAGGAACTACGGTATTCTTTGTTCCAATAAGTTCTTGCTGAAGTTTTGCAGTTCGTGCTGCTGCAGCTTCAAGTCGTTGTTCTTTACTTGTTTCATCAATAGTATTAAGAGTGCCTATGTCTTCAGGAGTAACTCCATCAGGACGCACTCTTTTAATAAGACTCTCTAATTGTACTTTCGTCTCATTTGAAATGTTATTTTTTTCTGTTTCAAAATTTGAGACAATCGTATTAACTTGTCCTTCATCTAGATGAGTTGTCTTGCAAGCTGCCTTGAGAGACTCTGGTGTAATCTTATAAAATTCTACCAATTGACCAGCCTGAAGTTCAACTACAGATTTCTGTGCCAACTTCAATGTTTTCTTTGCTAGATCAAGAGTTGCCTGTTGGGCAAGTGCTTCAGCAGATGTATTATTATTACTCATATGTGTTTTTATTAAAAAGATAAATAATATATAAGTTTTACATTCTTTCCTTATTTCTAAGTGAGAATGTGTTGGTTAAAGAAGAAATATTCTGGGCCGAGGAGAATACTTTCCTTCACAACATATTTTGAGTTTATCCTATTTTTTATTTAAATGCAAAAAAACGAGTGAAAAAATATCTACTCTTCTAAAAAACTTTTTCTAAATACTTGATTTGCCTGAAGGAGAAGAGAAAAATATAATATTTCTATGTATTCTTTTTTGTGATATAAAATTCTTAAAAATTATTCTTCGTTGACATATTTTCTATTATGTATATATATTAAAACTATAATAATCTCTTTATCAATATTTAAATGTCATCAAAAATCCTGGATTATATTTCCTGAGACAATCATCATGAGCAAATTGTCCGAATAGATTATTCTCCCTATGCTCTCAATCAAACCAGGCTGATTCAGAAAAATGGGATAAACGATCAAGCGGTAAGGAGAAAATATGAAGAGGGAGTGAGTATTGATGGAATAGAATCTCTTGATCTTGATGACGCTATCTGGGTAGAAAAAACTTCCAAAGGCTATGCGGTTTTCGTGCATATTAGTGATGTAACCGAGGCTGTGCCTACATATACTCCACTCGATATTGAAGCACTCAAAAGAACGACGAGTATCTACCGGAAAGAAAGAGTTATAAATATGTTTCCGCCCATTCTTTCTCAGAATCTTCTCTCTCTCAATGAGAATTGAGAGAAACTCACTCTCAGTATGCAGATAGACCTAGATGGAAACGGACAGATTCATGATTTCCATGTTTATGAATCAACTTTCAAGAACAAGAAAAGATACGATTATGAGAGTTTCGTGGATGATTTTATGAATCCCGACAGTGAAAATCATGATATCCTTCAGCTCATGTACGAAATCGCGAGAAAAAGAAAAGCTCTTCGAAAGATCGAATGAGCGAGTATGGATTACGATGAATCGGACAGACAGCTTTCCGTAGGACAAAAAACAGAGAAAATCCATTCTGGTAGCAAGTCTATACCGACAACTATCATCGAAGAATTTATGATACTCGCTAATATTACCTCTGCGATGCTCACAGTAAAAAATGGATATAACTCGATATTCAGGCTTCATAAATCCTGTGATGAGCGGGCTTTTTATCACAATACGGTTTGAAATCATGCTGGACTGGCACTTCAAAATTATACTCATTTCACTTCGCCGATCAGAAGATATTCGGATATGATCGTTCATAGGGTATTGAAGCTTGTGCATCTCCGAGGAGAGGAGTCACCATATTCAAAAGAGGAGATGGGAGATATGGCAAAATACATCAATTTCTCCCGAACAGTTATCGACATCCTCGGAAAAGAGACAGATGGTGAACTCCGAGGGAAGAAACTTATTTCTAAGCTCAAGAAAATGAATGGAAATACGCTTAATATTTCGCACTTTACCCAAAATTTACGAAGCACCGTCGGAGCTGGAAAAAAAATGCCACGCGTCGTAGTAGATGAGGTAATAAACGATCTGGAAAATGGAGAAAAATCCAACTGGGCTTGGGCAATAGGAGTACTCTTGCTATCTGGAAATGAAGAGATAAAAAAGCACCTCAGAAAAGCTCTCATAGATGACAAGAAGTTCACAGCCAAGGCAGTTCTCGCTCTCTTGAATGTCACAAAAATATGATTACACGATGAAAGTTATCTCTTTGAGATTATCGAAGAGGAAGTAGGAAATACATTCAGTATCACAGTGAAATTTCGAGGAGAAAAACTTTTTAAAAACTCTGTTAACTACGGGAAAATCGAGGCAAAAGATGCCGTCGGGATTACAAGAAACAAGATTCTCGGAAGAATCGTGGAGCATTTTTGTGGGAAATAAGAATATTCCATAGAAAATCCCTTATAGACTGAACTATAAGGGATTTTTATTTTAAATATTTTGAGAGCTTTTAAAATCCAACCCACCAGAAGATGAAACAATGAGGAAGTAAATAAACCGTTCGATAAGGAGATAGTCCATCCGCACGTTCTCGTACGGATACCTTGTTACGACTTTAGCCCAGTTAGTGATTTTACTATGGACCCCAATATTGCTTCGGGGGCTTCCAGCAGAACCACCTTCCATGCCATGACGGGCGGTGAGTACAAGACCCAGGAACATATTCACCGTGACATGTCTGATTCACGATTACTAGCAATTCCAACTTCATGGAGGCGAGTTGCAGCCTCCAATCTGGACTGAGATCGGCTTTATGGGATTAGCTTCACCTCGCGGTGTTGCAACCCTTTGTACCGACCATTGTATCATGTGTGTAGCCCTAGGCATAAGGGCCATGCTGATTTGACGTCATCCACACCTTCCTCCTGATTAACTCAGGCAGTCTCATTAGACATAGTAACTAATGACGTGGGTTGCGCTCGTTAACGGACTTAACCGAACACCTCAAGGCACGAGCTGACGACAACCATGCAGCGCCTGTCTCTACATTCCCTTGCGGGCACTCCGACGTTTCCGCCAGATTCGTAGGATGTCAAGCCTAGGTAAGGTTCCCCGTTTATTGTCGAATTAAACCACATGATCCACTGCTTGTGTGGGTCCCCGTCTATTCATTTGAGTTTTAACCTTGCGGCCGTACTCCTCAGGTGGGGTACTTAATGCGTTAGCTTGAAGCACTGGGAACAAGTCCCAACACTCAGTACCCATCGTTTAGGGCGTGGACTACAAGGGTATCTAATCCTTTTCGCTCCCCACGCTTTCGTCTCTCAGTGTCAATACGGTTCCAGGAAGCTGCCTTCGCTTTTGGTATTCTTATATGTATCAACGGATTGCACCCCTACTCATACAATTCTGCTTCCCTCTCCCCGATTCTAGGTATACAGTATCACTCACAAACACGGAGTTGAGCTCCGGTCTTTCATGAGAGACTTATATTCCCACCTACAGACGCTTTACACCCAGTAATTCCGGATAACGCTTGGGGCCTACGTATTACCGCGGCTGCTGGCACGTAGTTTGCCGCCCCTTATTCCTGTGGTACCGTCATTATCTTCCCACAGAAAAGGAGTTTACACGAGTAAACGCGTCATCCTCCACGCGGTGTCGCTCCGTCAGGCTTTCGCCCATTGCGGAAGATTCCTCACTGCTGCCTCCCGTAGGAGTATGGACCGTGTCTCAGTTCCATTGTGGCTGGTCGTCCTCTCAGACCAACTATCCGTCATAGCCTTGGTGAGCTATTACCTCACCAACT
The DNA here is from genome assembly GCA_963751115.1 of uncultured Candidatus Altimarinota bacterium. GTDB lineage: Bacteria > Patescibacteriota > Gracilibacteria > BD1-5 > UBA2023 > UBA1545. The sequence continues at coordinate 879 of CAVVTN010000003.1, read as the reverse complement.
AGCTGATAGAAAGCATGCCCCTCCCAGAGCGCCTTGCGGCTTTACCCTTGCGGGACTATCCGGTATTAATCCATCTTTCGATGAGCTATCCCTGACTCTGGGGTAGGTACAAACTTGTTACTCACCCGTTTGCCACTAGACAACAGACAACACACGATCGACAATCTAACAATAAAAATTATGATTCTAAAAGTTTTTTATAGAATCATCAGAGTTGTTTTTTAAGAGAAAGTAATTCAGTCAGTCGTAATTCATAATCGGAACTCAAGAGAAATCACTGTTCTTGGAGAATGTCCAGAATAGCAACAACCTCATGAATAGATCAGAGACTGATAGAAATATATCTCGCAAAATCTTTTTCAGAAGGCTTTCCAGATCATTCTGCAATATTAAGAATGATAGATAATGAAGCTCTCTTTAATTGATCTTGTATATAAAAACTTCCAGATGGAAGATTTGCAACAATCTTGAGAATTTCTTTGTAAAATAATTTAGCATCATTGTACACTTTGAAATCAAGAAATCAGAAATCTTTCATAATTTACTTGTTAATTGTAAATTGTGTGTTGTCTATTGCCTCGTTCGACTTGCATGTGTTAGGCGCACCGCTAGCGTTCATCCTGAGCTATGATCAAACTCTTTTAAACGTAGCTTAGATGATACTTGCGTATATCTAAATAATAAACAGTTTTCTAGTACATGTTCGGGTACTTTATGTATCGTGGTTATTTACTTCCCCATTTGAAGTTTCATCTTCTTGTGGGTAGGATGTTAAGGAGCGGGTTTTTACATTTTCAATCGATAAAGATATATCTCCCGAAAACGTGCAGAGATTTATATGGAAAAATGATTTAAAGTCAAAAGATTTTATTATTTTTG
>CAVVTN010000002.1:0-124912 GCA_963751115.1 uncultured Candidatus Altimarinota bacterium | reverse complement strand
AGTAACCGTACGACGAACTGTTGTTCCTGCAGCATCAAGAATACCAACGAGTACTGTTAAAACTCCAACTACTACAACAGCAAAACCCGCTACGACACCGGTTGCTCCTACTCCAGCAAAACCTGCAACAACTTCAACTTCCGCTTCTAGTGCTGCTGCTACAGCTGCCGCAAATGCCGCCGCAGCAGCCAAGGCTCAAGCAGCGGCTCAAGCTGCCGCAGCAGCCAAGGCACAGGCCGCAGCTCAAGCCGCCGCCGCAGCCAAGGCACAAGCCGCCGCAGCCGCAGCCGCCGCCGCAAAGGTAAATACTACCACTGCCGCAAGCTAAAAGAAATATATAAAATTGCTTTTTTTGAAAAATCCGTAGGATATATATTGGGTAAGAATATCCATTTGTCTCCCACGGATTTTTCTTAAAAATTTATTCATTTTCATTTGTTTCCTATGCTTCGATATCTCTTTGCGCTGGTACCTGGAATAATTGTGTCCTGAGTTTTTATGCAATGAAATCAGGAGAAGCAAATATCTTCGCTTCAGATTTTCTGACGAATCTCTTTCGTCTATCTGGTTTTTGCATTGATGGTAACTCCTATTATAACGCTTACAAAAAAAGATGGATTTGCACCGTATCGGAGAACTTTCGGAGTTCTGGCCTTTCTTGTAGCACTTGCACATGGGGTTGTATATTTCTATGCAGAATATGTATATCAACACACATTCTTTGTTCTTGAACATTTTAAGGCACTCGATGTCGCTTCAGCAAGTTGTTGCTATTATTATCATGGCACTTCTCGCCATTACTTCCAATAATCTGTCGATTAAACTTTTGAAAGGAAATTGGAAAAAACTCCAATCATTTGTATATCCACTTTTTCTCATCGCAGCATTTCATATAGCTTTTGCTTCCCGATTTGATTCATTTTATATGATCACTATTGGAGCGCTTCTTCTCCTCGTACTCTTGCATACATTGCAGAAAAACCAATGGTTGTAACGGGGAAAACTTCTGCAAAAGTAACGCGTTATCGGTGTGTTCCCTGCGGATGGATATACGATGAAAAATATGGTGATCCTGATGGAGGAATAGCTCCCGGAACTCGCTTCGAGGATATTCCTGATGATTGGGTATGTCCTGTTTGTGGAGTCGGAAAAGGAGATTTTGTTCCCCCGAAGAAGATACGTGAGAAGAAAAAATACTCTGAGACGGCCATGACCGCAACACTTCTGAATCCTACTACTCTTGAGTTGGTTCTTGAAACAGAGAAAAAATTTGATGTTATCCCAGACAATATGGTCGTGTTGCTCTGAAAGATCGAGATGGTATATTTTATCGGTCGTATTCTGTGGTTGGTCTCCGGACAGAACTTGTTTTTTGTATCAAACTTGCCTGAGGTCGAGGAGGAAATGTTCTCCAAAGAATCAAAGCGGGGGATATAGTAGCGGTAGAAAATATTTATGGATCATTTATCCTTCAAAATACTCCAAATCCAAAAGTATTTATCGCAACTGGAACTGGTCTTGCTCCTATTGTTAATATGACACGGCAACTTCCTGATGAAGATAAAATTCTTCTTTTTGGAGTGCAAGATGCAGCAAGTCTTTTTTATACGGAACTTCTCAAAAATATACCCCGTCTTACGACTCATACGTTTCTTTCTCGTGAAGAACTTCCTGGCTTTAAATACGGACGCATTGATATTTCCAAATTTAATTTCTCAAAAGAAAGTGAATTTTATATGTGTGGAAATCCTGCCATGATTGAAAAAACCACTATGGACCTCAAAGCACAAGGCTTTACAAAGATTTATTATGAACAATTTTAATGTATGAAAAAAATTAGCATTTTACTTTCCATTATACTTATTACGGCACTTTGTTTTTGGGCATTATCTATTATTTCTGTAGAGAATCAATATACTTCTGTTCGAAAATACACAAAACCAAAAACCATAGTTCCTGTGGTAGAAAATATTCCATGAACACATCAGTAGACCCAAACAACTACCACAGAGATTACTCCTATAGAAAAGAACTGTAGCTCCGTGTAACTGACATGGTAACAACCCCGGTAGATACAACTCCCCCAACGATAGAAGTTGTCAATTATAAAGATGGAGATATTGTCACAACCTCTTCGATAAATATTCAAGTAAAAGTGACGGATAATAAAACTCCATCTGATAAAATTATTGTAGATGGAGCAGGACTGAATGTTTTACAAAATGGTATTAATACTATTATTATCACCGCTCTCGATGAGGCAGGTAATGCCGGAAGTACTTATATCCTTATTGAGAAAAAATAATGAGAGTATTACTTATAGAAGATAATCGTGAAATTTCCAAAAATATTAAACGCTATTTAGAATTAGATGCGTGGAAAGTAGATATTGCTTATGATGGAAAAACTGGTTTAGAAAAAGCGCTTCAAGAAGAATATAATATTATTCTTCTTGACGGTATGTTACCGCTTATGGATGGACTGGAAGTATGTAAAAAAGTTCAAGCCCAAAAAGAAACCCCGATAATTATGATTACTGCTCGGGATGAACTTTCTGACACTATTCGTGGACTCGAAAGTGGCGCAGATGACTATCTCGTTAAACCTTTTGATTTAAAAGAACTAGAGATGCGAATGTTTGCAGTTCTGCGTCGTGCACAGAAACAAGTATTTAAAGAGATTGTCTATCATGACATCGTTATAAATCTTCAGAAAAGAGAAGTGGAAAAAGGTGGTGAAATTATTCATATCCCTTTGAAAGAATTTCAGATTTTAGAATATCTCATTACACACGAAGGAATCGCAGTTTCACGAACCGATATTATTGACCATATCTGGTGAGGAGAATCTCTTTTTGAGAGCGATAAACTCGATGTTTATATTTCCAATATACGCAAGAAACTTTCCCCCGATATTATCCAAACTATCAAAGGATATGGATATGTTTTTACTCTTCCAAAATCATAAAATCTATGCTCTCTTCCCGATTCAAGACATCCACAAGAACTGCTATCATATTCACTCTTTTTTCCAGTGTCCTTTTATTGGTGTTTGTTATCATATTGAATGCATATTATTTTTACAACTGGCGTCTCGACGAGAGAAATGAAGTCATTGATAAAACAGAAGAACTTACTGTTTTGATTTTGAAAACACAAAATGGAGCTGGGATAACTGGCACTGAAGCACTGATGCCATTATATAATAGAATTATGGCAGAAGGAGGAATGATTCAAACAACCGAATGAGCATCTTTTATCTCACCAAAATGGAATGCAAGCAAGCCAAATATTCTCTGATTTTATAAAGATAAAGATAAATGGTATATGCAATATACCTTTCCTTTTCGTAATATAGGAACGGTCGGATTACCTTATGATGTCACAGAACATGTTAATGGACAATTTGCTCTTTACTGAAAATCTCTCTTTTATTGAGTCTTGTTTTTTTTCTCATTATCACACTCGTTTCGTTTTTATTTACCAAAGCTTCTCTTAGACCACTTGGGAAAATTATTCGATATATTCGTTCTTTTCAAACAGATTTTTCTCTTCCAGAATTTCCACTCACTGGTCCGAAAGATGATGAGTTTGTCATCGTTGCAGAAACACTTGCCGAGGCTTTCAAGAAAATACAATCTCAAACGGAAGTATTGCGACAATTTAGTATAGATGCGGCACATGAGTTCAAAACTCCTCTTATGGTCATCCATTCAGAAATAGATTGTGCGCTCAAGAGTGGAGATTATCAGACATGATTTGATAATATACGAAGTCAGATTTATTTTCTGGATACTATGATCGGAACACTTCTGACTATTGCACGTATCGAAAAAGAAGATATCAAAAAAGAGAAGATAAATGTCTCCGAACTTTTTGAAGATAATATTACTGAAATAGAAAAGATTTTTCATGAAAAAGGACTTCGCGTGCATGAGAAATATAGACAAAAATATAATCTTTAATACGAATAGATCTCTTTTTCAGATGATTGTATCAAACCTTATTAAGAATGCTTTCAACTACACTAATACTGGGAGAAATTGAAATTACCCTCAATAAAAAAGGATTTTCTGTGCGAGATACGGGAATTGGTATTGTCAAAGAAAATATCGATAAAATATGGGATCGATTGTATCGTGTAGATTCTTCTTGGAGTGTTCAAAATGGACATGGACTCGGACTTTTTCTCGTAAAAACAATCGTTGAAAAACTTGGACATACAATTTCTGTGGAAAGTGAAACAGGGAAAGGAAGTATTTTTTCAGTGAAGTTCTAATATATTTTTGATTTCCCCATATTTCTCACGATTTGTAAACGAGAAAATACTCTCTCGTTTGCGTTTTTCGCCTAAATCGGATACTATTGCTGCAAAAGTAATAGTATTTTTCTTTTCTTATTCATTCTATGAATCTCGACTTTTCTCTTATTCCAACTGTACTCGCGAAGATTAATGGTGTTTCTATTGGTTCGGTTCCGACGCAAACTTCCGCAGCGGTTGCAAATAGTGCAGCAAATGCTCCGACTTGGTATGGAACTTTTTTTTCTGGGATAGGATATTTTCTTCTTAGCATTTCTTGCATTTTTTCCTTTTCCTCAAACTTATCCGTTTGGTATATGAAATATATGCAGCTCGAAAGTTGGTATTTATGCGCGTTACTCTTCCTCGTGCCGATTCTAAGCTCGACAAGGAAAAAGAAACCAAGAAAGATTTCAAAGAAAAAACGGGAATTATGTCTATCTTTTATAAAGGTATTCATAAGATTTCCGAGGCAACACTTATGGAAACTTTCCTTGATTTGATATTTGATCATGCGAAAATATCCCTCGAACTTGTTTATGACAAAGGACAAGTGTCTTTTTATGCGGTGACCTACGGTGAATATGTGACACTTATTTCCCAGCAAATTACTTCGAACTATCCCGATGCAGAAGTGAAAATCATTTCCAAGGAAGAATACGGAGATATTAAGCCAGTCAGGATACACTTTGCGTGCCGCTTCTATTAGTAAGGCGAATGACGATATCTATCCGATTAAAACCTACAAATATTTCGAAGATGATCCACTGTCGAGTTTGACGAATAATATCGGTAATTTGAAAAAAACAGATCATGCCGTATTTCAGATGATTATCAAACCAGTCGGTTCTTCCTGGAATCGTAAGGCAAAAAAAGCAGCGAGTGAGGTAGCAAAGGGATCATACAAAAAAGGAGCAAAAGGAGGATTATTCATGACTATTATTCAGTCTGTTCTTTCTCCACTTTATTGGATTGCCCAGCGTCTCATTAACAATGAACCAACGGGTGGAGATTCCGGAGCTCCTGGAGCCTCTTCTGGAGATTCGTACAAAATTTTCAACCAAGCTGAACAGGAAGCTCAGAAGATGGTTGGAGAATCCGCAGGACAGCCAGGATTTCAAGCATCTATCCGTATACTCGTTGCTTCAGATACTCCACAGAGTGCAGAATCAGGATTGTACAATCTTATTTCTTCCATGAATATTTTTACGGATGAATACAATAATAAGCTCGATAATCCACAGATTCTTGAGAATATGTTTGCATTCTTCTTTACGCCGATTCGATACTTGGCCTTTAAACTTCGTCTTGTTGGACTTTTGCAGACCAAGAGTATGTTTTCAACCGATGAACTTTCGACCCTGTATCATTTTCCCGATATCAACTATAACAAATCGCCGATTATTAAATGGCTAGAATATAAGATGCTGACGCCACCAAATAATCTTCGAACACCAAAAATCCCAACCATGCTCATGGACTATATTCGTGATAAACACGGAAATGTCTTAACAGAAGATGGAAGTTATCTAAAAGTGGATGATAATTGGAATCTCATTCGTGATGTAGGATCGTAATTTCGTCACTATTACGGGTGAAGCTGTTCTTATACAAACAGAAGGAGATAACAAAGGAAAGCCAGTGGATACAGGAAAAACTCCAAAACAAGAACTACAACAACGTAAAATTGCAGGATTTCCCGTATTTACCGATGGGGTTCTCATGGGATGGAATGAATATCGAAATATTAAAAGTCCTATTTATTTCACACGAAAAGACCGAGGTCGACATCATTATATCATCGGAAAATCAGGATGAGGAAAATCTGTATTCGTCGGATATATGGCACGTCAAGATCTCTGGAATGGAGACGGACTGTGTATTATCGACCCACATGGAGATCTCGTGGAGGATGTTATCGCCTTTACTCCAAAGGAACGAGCGAAGGATGTTATCGTATTTAATCCTGCGGATCATGAGCGTCCAATGGGACTCAATATGCTGGAGATTATCGCCACTGATCCAGCTCTTCGAGCGATTGAAAAAGATCGTGCCGCACTCGATGCGACTTCTATATTTATCAAGATATTTAACGAAGAAATATTTGGTCCACGTATTCAGCACTATTTCCGAAATGGTTGTTTGACACTGATGGATGACGAAGACGAAGGAGGAACGCTCATCGATGTACCACGACTTTTCGTCGATGATGCATTTATGAAATACAAGACTTCTAAAGTGCAAAATCCCGTTGTAAAAGCTTTTTGGGAACATGAATATGCCAATACGGGAGATCGTGAGAAACAAGAAATGATTCCATATTTCAGTTCGAAATTTGGTCCATTTATCACCAATACAACGATTCGTAATATCATCGGTCAGCCAAAATCTGCCTTCAATCTTCGTCGTGTTATGGACGATCAAAAAGTTCTTATGGTCAATCTTTCCAAGGGTATGATTGGGGATCTCAATGCACAGCTTCTCGGTCTCATATTTGTCTCCAAGATCAATATGGCGGCGATGAGTCGTGCGGATACCCCCGAAGATGAACGAAAGGATTTCTTTCTCTATGTCGACGAATTTCAGAACTTCGCCACTGATACATTTGGGGAAATCTTGTCTGAAGCTCGTAAATACCATCTGGCACTTATTATGGCCCACCAATATATCGCACAGATTGGAGGATCCAAGTCCAAAGATGGAAAACCTTCCATCAAAGATGCAGTATTCGGGAATGCCGGAACGATTATGTCCTTTAAAGTCGGTGCGGAAGATGCAGAATACCTCGAAAAAGAATATGCTCCACTCCTTTCCCAACAGGATATTATCGGAATCGCCAACTTTACGACCTATTGTAAACTCAATATCGACAATGCGACGACTCGTCCATTCGATATGAAAACCATTTGGGATAATCACTATAAAAATCCAGAAGTTGCGAAGGTCATCAAAGAGTATTCTCGCAAGATGTACGGACGTAAGAAAGAATATGTTGATATGGAAATTGAGGCAAGATTGGGAATTGTGAAGTAAAAACGCTTCGCCGTCAAGACTTTCTATTTGCAAAAAAAAAAAAAACGATACACTTTCGTCAGAAATGTATCGTTTTTTTTATCTTCTTATTTTTTCTTTCCTATGAAGAAATTTTTTTATATCGTAGCTTTTTTTGTTGCGATGATATTTTTATCAGTATCTACTACTTTTGCTGCAAGCAAGATTATTACCCTTCAACCAGGGTGGAATACTTTTTCCACACCAAAAGTTCTTTCGGCTCTCTCATTCTCCAATGGAAGTGGTGCAGGACTTTTTTTCTACTCACTTGGAAATAATACATGGACATCTGTTCAGGCAAATATCGCAAATATTCGACCACTAGAATGATTCGTAATAAATAATACCAATACAGGAAGTGTACAGGTAAATCTAGATTATGCGACCAATCTTGCACCGTCAGATATGCTTTTTCAGAAAACTCTTTCTGCTGGTTGGAATTTCGTCGGTATTAGTACGGATATTACTCCTTTTGGAGGTATTGGTTCAAATGCGAGTATGTCAGTGGATTTCACTCGAACGACGGGTGGTGTAAATCTGACGAATGGGATAAATTCCAGCTTTAGTACCACTACGGGAAATGCAAATATTGCACAACCAGAACTCGGAGAAGCCTATGCGGTGTTTTCTCAATCGAGTGGAATATATGGAGGAAGCCAAGATCAAGTGTATACTACGACGGGGAGTGTAAATATATCTCAGGGTATTTACAGTATAGATACCAATATAGTAGAATGATCCTCTAATCAATTTCTCTATCAGATGGGTCTTTCTTCAACTGGAAGTAATCCTGTAAGCATCTCAGATATGTCTTTTAATATTGCTGCCACTGGATCATATCAAGGGAATGTATCTGTTACACTTTATGTGAGTGGTATTGCTGTAGCAACAAAAACCATTACTGGATCTACTCTTGATTTTACTGGACTCAATATATTAGTACCACAACCTCAACCACCTAATAGTCCTGTAGTTAACATTCCTGATGGAATAAACATTCAACTTGTTGCTGATTTTAATAGTACATTTAGTACTGGTACCATTCAGGTAACTCTGAATAATCTCTGATCTGCAACGGCGATGCAAAAACCAGCTGGTCAACTATTTACAATGGTTCCTGCTCTTCCTACTATTCTTAATGTAACTCGTACTGATGGTCTTGGAACTACTCCTCTTGCTGCTGGTGCTAAGGGTGTTACTGTATATGCAGCTCGATTCTCTTCTACACAAGGAAATCCTATTGCTCTTAGTAATTTTTCTGCTACTACTGCAGGAAATGCTCTTTCATACACTGGAGGAAACACTTCTCTTACGCTTTATGTAAATGGTGTTGCGGTAAGTACTAAATCACTTATTGCTGAGACTGCAAACTTTACTGGATTTAACTCCATTGTTTCTACAACTCAGGCTGTAGATATCATGATTAAGGCTGACTTCTCTAATGTTACTACTTCTGGTAGCTTCAATGTTGCATCTATTATATATACTGCAGTTGATAGTCTTACTTCTGCTTATATTGCTTCAACTACTTCAACTTCTCTTACTGGAGCTACATTCAATATCGCTTCTGCAGTTGGTGCTCTTGCTCCAGCTAGTGGAGGTGATGTAGTAAATAAATCTCTTCTTTTAGCTGGTTCTGCGAATCAGAAAATTACTTCTTTTAGAGTTACCGCATCTAATGATGCAATAAAACTAAAAGATATCGTTCTTACTGGTGCAAACCTTGATGCTCTTTCAAATATCAGTCTCGCAGATTCTGCTGGCACAGTTATTTCATATGCTTCCATAGTTTCTGCAACAGGTGCAACATTTTCCAACCTAAATTTTGCTTATGGAACAACGGTAGGTATCAATCAATCGCTGATATTTTATGTACTTGCTGATGTTAATGCTACTACTAATGTAAATGGAGTTGTTGCTAATGTTGCTGTTGCTGGTTCTGATATTGTTGGAATAACTAGTAATACAGTTGGTGTTATGACTGGATCGGATGTTCTTGGTGCTTCTCATGATATCGCTACCAATACATTGAAAGTTATTCAAACTACTCCTATAGCTAAAGCATTACCTACAAATGCAATGGAGTTTACTGTGTATGCCTTTGGTCAAAATCAAGTAACTCTTTCTGGGGCGAGCTTCAAAACTATGATCGGTGCATATGGCACTGGTTGATATGCTAATGCTACACTTGGCGTTTATACGAAGAATACGAATCAACTCGTTGGTCAGGTTACTGGTCTCACCAATAATGGCGCTGATGTCGTTGTTTCATTCAACTCATTTGGTATCGTAAGTGCTGGTACTTCCGCTACTTATGTAGTAAAAGTCCAAGGTCTTACACTTAATCCTTCTACGAACGAGGCATGGTCGGTGAGTCTTACGAGCCTTACTACTGGTACTCTGGACGCTGCAAATTATCCTCTGAATATTGAAACATTCCCACTCACTTCTGTTAAATAATTACCTCCTTATAATCCTTACTAACTTCCACATTTTATGAGAAAATATATTCTCCTTCTCTGTATCTTCATCTCTTTGCTGCAGATACAGAATGCTTTTGCCGCTTCTGGATTTCCTTCCTTTCCTATGTCTATCTGGGGAACATTGAAAGATGGACAAACAAATATCCCTGCTTGAGCAGTAGTGAAATTTCTAGATTCGAACAATACAGTACTTCTGCAATATACCACAACGAAAGATGGTCAGTTTGGTGGAGTCGGCGCTACAGAAATCACTCCGACACTCCAGTCATTTACAGGAAATCTGAGCATGCAAGTGGTATATCTAGGGAATACTTTTAATATCGGTGTAGATAATATTGATGACACGAATCGATGAGCAAATTGTCCCGTTAAATCGGCAATTATATTTATCTCGGCGGTTTGTCGCTACGATATAAGTATCGTGACTCATACCGTTCCAAATACATTTACTTTCGTAGATATATCAAATGCGGAACTTTCAAATATTTATGAATCCAATACTGTCACAATTACAGGAATGAATGTGCCAGCAATGATAAATATTTCTGGTGGGCAATATGCGATTAATGGCGGAATGTACACCGCTTCGGGAGGGAGTATTAATAGTGGAGATACCGTGAAAGTAAAAGTTACTTCATCTGCTATATATTTGACTGCAGTAAATGCAGTCCTATTAGTTACTTATACATGTCCCTCATTAGTTACTGGTAGTGGTGGGTGAGGATGATGAGGAGGAGGAGGAGCTTGAGGATGAGGTGGTGGATGTGGATTTTCTGATACTTATACTGTTACAACAAAAGTTACTCCAATATCATCCTGAGGATGAGGTGGTGGTTGAGGTGGATGAATGATTACTCTTGCAGATTCCTGTCCAAATGGTGATAATTCTGGATCCAATACCGATGGGAAATGTACATGATCAGGAGTCTCTGTGGTTACTTCATGAGAAAATGTTGTGAATGATAATACGATACCAGAAAAGATAATACATAAGAATATTCCAAAAAAGAAAACAACATCGAATCTTCCAAAAACAACTTCCGAGTTACTATTTATTGATATCCAAAATAACTGGGCATACGATTATATCGTCAAATTGTCACTTAAATGAGTGGTTAATAATAGTGAAAAATTTAATCCAAATAATAATACTACCAGAGCAGAATTTTTGAAAATGATAATAGGAACGATCGGTGGTGATATAACTAATATTTCTAAGACTACACCATTTTCAGATGTGTCCGAATCATCTTGGTATGCACCTTATATTGCATATGCAGTGAAGAATAATCTCATCAATGTTACACTTCAGACATTCCGACCAAACGATACGATTACTCGTGAGGAAGCGATGAAGATACTTGCTCTATCATTGAAACTTGATACGAGCAAATTCACCACTACATCATTTTCCGATGTAACGCCCGATTCATGATTCGTAAAATATATCGAAGCAGCGAAAGATCAAAAAATTATCTCCGGGCAAGTAGTTGATAACAAACTTATTTTTCGACCAAAAGATAATATTACACGTGCAGAGATTTCTAAAATATTAGCAAGTCAGATACAATAAATAGTATTATATTTGGGATTTAATTTTCACCCTCAGCTTGCCTGCGGGTGATTTTTGTATATACTCTCTGTAATTCATAATCAATCTCTATATGTTTGAACTTATAGCCAAAATCAAAGCACTCCAGTCCTGTTTCCCATTGGATGATGTTATGTCTCAATCGCTCAAGGATTTTTTGGACGTGAAGTATAACTACAATTCCAATGCTATAGAAGGAACGACACTTTCAGAACGAGAAACAAGTCTGGTTCTCCGCGGGGAAACTATCCCAAGACATTCCCTTGTCGAGCATTTTGAAGTCATTAATCATAGAAATGCATTCGACTATATCTTCGGTTTGACGGGGTGATTTGAACAGTCTCCCAAGAGCTTTTCTTCTCTTTTTACTGAGGAAACTATTCTCAAGATTCATTCTTTCATCCTTCAAAACATACACACAGAAAACGCTGGAATATACCGAAGTCAAAATGTAAGAATCGCTTTTTCTAGAACCATCCTACCAAGATATGAAAAAGTTCCAGGATTGATGCAACAATTTGTTGAAAAATATCGTATCCTTTCTGAAAATATTGATATCAAGGATTATGAAAAGGTATTAGAATACGGGTATTTGCTCCATTTGGATTTTGTGAAAATTCACCCGTTTGTCGATGGAAATGGAAGAACTGCAAGACTCCTTCAGAATCTCTGGTTTCTTTTTGCACTGAATAATGTGAATATTGTATTCTTCAAGAATCGACAAGATTATATTAATAGTATAGAAAAAGCAGATGAAAACCGAGATGAATATATAAACTTTATGCATTCTAATTTTTTAGAATTTAAAAATGAAGAGCTTGAATTGGTAGAAAGTAAAGAGATTTATAAATATTAGTGCAAAAAATCACCCTCAGCTTGCCTGCGGGTGATTTTTGTATATACTCTCCAATAATAATATTTTCTATACATTTTTCTTATGAAACTTTCTCGAATCATCGCTCTTTTTCTTGTTCTTACGACTCTGAATATTTTCGGTACCACTTTTGCGGAACCAACGACTCGTGACCTGAATGTCAATTATGACGCCACCAATGGAACTATCCGAGAGGGGTATATAGATTCTTTTAAATGAGGATTTGGTTCGTATTTTTTTGGAGGAGATTTGACGGGAGAAAAAGGAGCAAAGTACCTTATGATAACCATCGCACGAGATTTGAAAAATGTCGTAACACTTCTCGCGGTTGTATACCTTTTCATCATGGTATTTAAAATAATCTTCTCGGATGGAAGTGAGGAAGATATGAAAAAATGGCGATTAGGAATTATATATGCATCGATCGGGATTGTTATGATGCAAATATCGTATGTTATTATATCGACACTTTTCGACAGACAGGTGACGGGAGTGACGGCGTTTGATTTTCTAGAAAAGGTTGTCTATCCGTTTGTTCGAATGCTCGAACTTCTTGCTTCATTCGCTTTTCTTGCGATGGCATTTTATGCATTCTATTTAATTATAACTGCTGGTGGAGCAGATGACAAAATCAAAAAAGGGAAACAAACGATTATTTTTGCAATTATTGGATTTATCCTTATTAAAGTTCCTCGTGTCCTTGTATCGAGTATTTATGGAGATGCACAGTGTAGTGGTGGACTTTTTGGAATATGCCAGGTCAGTGCTCCGAATCTTGGTGCAACCGTGCAGATTATGACGAAACTGGTAAATTATTTCAATGGATTCATCGGATTGATTACCGTTATTCTCATCATCTATGCAGGATTTCTCGTACTTACGGGCGGTGGAGATGATGAAAAGCTCAAGAAAGCAAAATCCATTATCAAATATGCTCTTATTGGTATCCTCCTCCTTGTAGCCAGCTATGCTCTGTTTAACTTCTTCGTTTTAAAAGGATAGTAGAAATCCTTCGCTGACATACATAAGAATCATCTGTCATTGCGAGGAGGAACGACGAAGCAATCCAGGATACTTCTGCGATAGCACCTATTTTTAAAAAGAGGAAAATCTAATCTGGATTGCTTCACTCTGTTCGCAATGACAAGGCAAGAAATATAGTATTTGAATAATCTTTAATTTCACTTGTATGTATCGATGTCGTGAATGTGGTGCCACCAGTCAAAAATGGCAAGGGAAATGTCCAAGTTGTGGAGAGTGGAGTACTTTGGAAGAGGAAACTGATTCTCTCTAAAAGCAAAAAACAAACGAGTGGAAAAGAGCAAAAAGTATTTCAAATACTCGAAGCACAAGAATCTATCACAAAGTACAACTTCGAAGTAATGAACTCAATACAGTACTCGGTGATGGATTAACCCCCGGAAGTCTTATTCTCCTCTCTGGAGAGCCAGGAATTGGAAAATCGACGCTGGCACTTCAAATCACCGACTGGTTTGCAGGAAAAACCTCTGAAAAACTCGACCTTTGAGTTCAAGACTCCGTTTCTTCATTCGCCGTAGAATCTATTACGACTCGATTCAGATACTCATCTTTCGCACAAATCTCTTCGCTTTTGAGAGGTTTCTGAAATTTCTACTGTGCGTACGGCAGTATATGTTTCTGCTGAGGAAAATATCCACCAGATTTCTGATCGAGCACATCGCCTTGGCATCGCCAACGAACATATTCATATTTTCACCGCGAATACGCTAGAAGATATTCTCGAAACTTTAGAAAAAGATAGTTCTGGACTTATCGTCATAGATTCCGTGAGTATGATTTCTTCGCTCGATATCGGTTCGCAATCGGGAAGTATCGGACAGATTCGGTACGTGACTGAGGTTTTTATGGAATTCTCCAAACGAACGGGTCGTTCTATTATCCTTATCGGACATGTGACGAAGGAAGGAACGATTTCTGGTCCGAAGATTCTGGAACATCTCGTCGATACAGTGCTTTTTCTCGAAGGAAGTAAATATGAGGACTATCGCATACTCCGAGCTCTCAAGAACCGTTTCGGTCCGACCGATGAGATTGGACTTTTTCGCATGACAGAAAATGGACTCATCGATATCCCGAATCCGGGTCTCGAATTTGTCGACAAGGAAAATGAACATCTCTCTGGCTCGGCTCTCGGGATCACTCTCGAAGGAAATCGCCCGATTGTTATCGAGATAGAAGCTCTTTCGACCTATACCAAGTTTGGTTACCCAAAGCGATCGGCTCGCGGAATTCCTTCTGGGAAAGTTGATCTCCTTATCGCGGTACTTTCTAAGTGGAGCGACACGAAGTTGGAGAGTTACGACGTCTATGTCAATGTTGCCAGAGGATTATCTATCTCCGAGCCAGGAATCGATCTCGCAACTGTTGCAGCGATTATCTCTTCCAAGAAAAATACCCCACTCGGGAAGAGGATATTCCTCGGGGAGATTTCCCTGACTGGGATTATCAAGAATATATTCGGACTCCAAAAACGTGTTGACGAAGCAATCAAATTGGGATTCTCCGAAATCATCCTCCCAAAGAATGCTGGAATCAAGCTCAAAAAAGGAGCTAATGTGAAACTCATAGAAGTGGGGCATATCGGAGAATTGGGGAAAGTATTGTAAAATAAGAAATAAGCATCTCAGAATACTTATTTCATGTATTAAAAACTTTTTGATTTTATAAGCATCTTACATATACTTGCGTGAAGTTACATCTTTAATATTCCATCTATGAATCTCTCTCGTTTAACAAAAAATCTTCCAGTAGAAACCATCTCAGATGAAGAGTTACTTGATCTCCAGGCTCGTGAATCTGAAGAGAGTTTTGATTTTGAGGATATTAAAAAATACATTCATATCAGTAAAAAATTATCGAATGTATAAAATCGTCTTCAAGAAAACAGCGACAAAAGAGTTTTTGAACCTTCCCACAAAATTACAAATAGAAGTCGAAGAAAAACTGACTCTTTTAGCTATCGGAAGAGAAGAGTTACTCGACATCAAAATACTCTCTCCAAAAGAAGATAAAAGATACAGACTCCGCGTCTGAAAGTACCGGGTAATTTACAAAATAGAACATAGCGAGTTAATAATCTGTGTCATCAAAATATGAAGCAGATGAGATGTCTATAAATAGGATTATTGATTTTTGATATAGTAATCAAGCTCAAAAAAGGAGCTACTGTGAAACTTGTAGAAGTTGGGCATATTGGAGAATTAGGAAAGGTGTTGTAAGGAAATAAAAAAGATTTTTAGAGAATGTTTTAAAAGAGGTGTTATTTTTTGTAAAATATGATTTTTTGTGATATTATTAATCTGGAACTTTTATTTTTTATCTTAACTACTATGGCAGGAGAATAATTAGAAGGCGGTCTTGAGAATATGGAACCTCAAATGAAGGGTACTGTAACAAGAGTAGGAACAGAATCTCGGAGAGATTACCGACGAAACTGGTAAAATATACTACGAAATTTTATCCAACATCAAATGATTATCTTGAGGATTTATGTCAATTACCGATGACGACTCAGGACTAACTGGCATTTGTTTCCGAGGTCGGGAAAAGCGGAACCTTCCTTATTCGCAAGTTTTTCCGAGTATAGGCTAGGATTACCAGTAGTATTTGCATTTGCCTAAAACTCCTGAAAGCACAGACATATCTAATCTCGCACCTGATACTCCCGAAAAATTTAATTCCATTTATTTGGGAACAAAAGACTATGTTGCTGCACTACTAAAATAATTGACATTCAAAAAATATCCTATCTCCACATTGGAATCCTTCGGGAAAATATTTTTTCTACTCAAATTCTCTCAAATCTCAAAAAATCTTTTGACATAGAATCCTTTTTCCATAGAATACCCCCACTTTCAAATTCATGAAGCATGATGTTGTACAGAAATAACAACCTCTCCAATGCATAATAAACGAGAAATCTTATAAAAGTTCTATCTTCATTACCTTAAGGATTCATTCCTTATTCATGAAGATTCTGGCACTTTTATATGCAGTAACATATTATAGTTTTTGTAACTTTTTATATTCAGATGGCTGGACTTATCGGGAAAAAGCTTGAAATGACTCGTATCATCAAAGGTGGTGCAATGGTCGCAGTAACGCTTGTTAAAATCCCAGAAATTAAAGTAGTACAAATCAAAACTATCGATACTGATGGTTATGAAGCACTCGTTCTTGAGGCAACTGACGGAAAGCTTTCCCATATGAGAGAAGTCTCATTCACTGGTGCTATGGCTGACTTGAAGGTTGGTGATACTGTATCACTCGATATCCTTGACGGTATTGAATTGGTAACAGTATCTGGAATCTCTAAAGGTAAAGGTTTTGCCGGAGCCATGAAACGTCATAACTTTGCTGGAGGACCTGCGGGACACTGATCAAAATTCCACCGAGCACTTGGTTCTATTGGTTGTCGTAAACCACGTCGAACAAAACCAGGACAGAAAATGCACGGACATATGGGACTTGATAAGATTACTCTTAAAAAGATCCGTATCGAATTGGTTAATAAGAATGTTAATGTTATCGCTCTTCATGGACCAGTTCCAGGAGCTCGTAATTCACTCGTAGTTTTAGATTTCTAATTGTATCGTATCCATGGAAGCAGTTCTCTACACACAAGAAGGAAAAGAAAATGGGAAGATGAGCCTTAAAGACGAACTTTTCGGAAGAGAAGTTCAGATGGGACTTATTCACCGACTTCTTCGACTTCAGCGTTCTAATGCACGTATCGCTATTGCTCACGCAAAAACTCGTGCAGAAGTAAAAGGATCCACTCGTAAACTCTACAAACAAAAAGGAACTGGTAGTGCCCGTGTGGGTGATGCTCGTTCTCCAGTTCGTCGAGGTGGGGGTGCCGCATTTGGTCCTACAAAAGACAGAAACTTTACAATTCGTATGAATAAAAAAGAACGTCGTGCTGCTCTTTTCTCTCTCCTTTCAGCGAAAGCAGGTGAAAATGGTATCAAGATTGTAGAATCTTTTGCTACAGACGTTATGAAGACAAAGAGTATGATTGATCTTGTTACCAAGATGAATGTAACATCTGGAGTCTTCGCTGTTTGTCCAGAAGATACTGGAGCATTCGTTGCAGGTCGAAATATCCCAACGGTAAAATTCATTGGAGTTAATTACTTAAATCCTATGGATCTCCTCAAATATAATAACCTTGTTTTCACAAAAGCATCGATCGAGAAACTCTACTCCATGTACTTGTAATTACCAATAATTTCTTCGCTATGTCAGTTTATACTATTATTAAAAGACCTGTTATAACAGAAAAGAGTCAACGACTCGAGCTCGAAGGAGTTTACACTGTTATAATATCTCCTGAATCTACGAAGGTAGATATTCGTATCGCATTTGAACGTCTCTACGGAGTTCAAGTTGCAAAGGTGAATATGATTACTACTCGTGAGAAATTCCGAAATAGTAAACATGGAGTTCAAGTAAAGAGAAAGAGTCGTCTTAAAGCGCTCGTTACTCTTAAGAAAGGACAGAGAATCGCTGATCTTCAAAAGATTAAGGAATAAAGCAGAAAGGAAAACTTTCAACCTTTAACTTCAAATTTTAATTTTCCATTATGGCAATCAAGAAATTTAAACCAACTACCCCAGGACGTCGACAGATGACTGGATACACGTTCGAGGAACTCACGACAAGTGAACCACATAAAGCTCTTACTCGTGGTGCAAAAAGTCAAGCAGGTCGTAATAGTGCAGGTCGTATTACTGTTCGTCATCAGGGTGGTGGACATAAGAAATTGTATCGAAAGATAGACTTCTTCTTCACTGATAAGCTCGATGTTCCCGCAAAAGTAGAAACTATTGAGTATGATCCATTTCGAACTGGATATATTGCACTTATCTGTTACGTAGATGGAGAACGTCGATATATTCTTGCTCATAAAGAGATGAAAGTAGGTGATATGATTATTACTGCTGATAATGCAAAACCAGCAAGTGGAAATCGTCTCGCGATTGGAAATATTCCAACAGGACTTTCTGTTTACAATGTAGAACTTATTGTTAATGCTGGAGCTTCCAGTGTTCGTTCTGCTGGAGCTTCTGCTACTATCGTTTCTCAAGAAGGAGAATATACTCAAGTAAAACTTCCTTCTGGAGAAATCCGTCGAGTACACAAGAAATGTTACGCAACTATCGGAGTTGTTTCCAATACTGACCACAATCAAATTGTTATCGGTAAAGCGGGTCGTTCTCGTTGGATGGGTATCCGACCAACGGTTCTTGGTATGTCCATGAATGCTGTTGATCATCCACATGGAGGTGGAGAATGACATCAGTCTCTCGGACAACGAAATGGTCCAAAAACCCCTTGGGGGAAACCAGCTCGTGGAGTCAAGACTCGACGTCGAACTACTACTGATCGATGGGTAGTAAGAACTCGCCGAGGAAAACTTCTTAGATAGTCATAACATTATAATTAGAACATATTTAACTTCATTTAATCCGTCAATACTATGACACGTAGTCTTAAAAAATGACCATATATAGATGCTCGCCTCGTACAAAAGGTGGAACGTTTGAATGAGTCAGGAAAGAAAACTGTTATCAAGACTTGGTCACGAGCTTGTACAGTTACTCCAGAATTCGTTGGGCACACTTTCGGTGTTCACAACGGAAAAGTTCATACTCCTGTTTTCGTTACTGAAGACATGGTAGGACATAAACTCGGAGAATTCTCATTTACTCGAAAATTTATTGGACACTCTGGAAATAAATAATAGTTATTTTTCATTCAATTTTTCTCTATGAAAGCAATTGCAAACAATATTCGAATATCCGACAAAAAGCTCAATGTTATAGCTAAAATTGTTCGAGGTATGGAGGCAAAAAAAGCACTCGATATCTTACGATTTATGCCAAACAAAGGAGGATTCCTTATGCACAAGGTTCTTGCAAGTGCTATCGCTAATGCGATACACAATGATATGCAAGAGCTCGCAGGTCTGACTATCTGATCAGTGAGTGTCACAAAGGGTATCGTCTATAAGCGTGGAAATCCAATTTCCCGTGGACGATCACATCCGATTTTGAAGAGAACATCAAACGTCACTCTCGAACTTCGAGTTAAATAATTCTTATTTTCATAATTTGCTTACGCATTATGGGACACAAAGTTAGCCCCCTCGCATTCCGTATAGGATACATCAAGACTTGGAAGAGTACTGGATACTATGACAAAAAAGATTACGGTCAAAAGATCTCTTCTGATGTTCAACTCCGTATCTTTGTTCAGAAATTCCTTACTGGAATTCCTGTCGGAAATATCTTCTTTAGTCATACGAACTCAGAAACGAATATTACCATCTATACTGCCAAAACCGCATTGGTTCTTGGAAAGAATGATGAGAATAAGGAACGTCTTGAAAAAGACATTGCTGCTCGTTTTCCTGGAAAATTTACCATCGATGTAAAAGAGGTAAAAAAACCAGAACTTTCCGCATCTCTCGTAGCTGATTCTATCGCTCGACAGATTGAAAAGAAACTTCCGTATCGTCGTGTTATCAAGAACGCTATTTCTAAAACAATGGAAAAAGGAGGTCTTGGAATCAAGGTTATACTTGGTGGTCGTCTCAATGGAGCAGAAATCGCTCGTGTAGAAACATATAAAGAAGGAGCTATTCCTCGTCAGACTATTCGGGCTGATATTGATTATGCTATGGAAAGAGCTAATACCGTTTACGGAGTAATTGGACTCAAGGTTTGGATATACAAAGGTGATATCTATAAAAAATAAAAAACTGTTGACTTTTCGACAATATCTCTATACTTATTTACCATATTAACGTATGTTACAGCCGAAGAAAATCAAATATCGGAAATCTCAACGTGGAGTCCTTAAGGGGGTTGCTACAAGAGGATCTGAAATTGCTTTCGGAGACTATGCCGTGAAAACGGTAGAGGCAGGATTTCTCACTTCTCGACAAATCGAGGCAGCAAGACGTTCTATTATCCGATTTCTGAAAAAATGAGGAAAACTCTGGATTCGTGTTTTCCCAGATCGTCCATATACCAAGAAAGCATTGGAAACTCCGATGGGATGAGGAAAGGGAAGTCCAGAAATGTACCGAGCTCCTGTAAGACCGGGACGAATACTCTTTGAAATGTCATGAGTATCTCCAGAGGTTGCAAGAGAGGCTTTTGAATGAGCTTCATACAAACTTCCTGTAAAGACGAAAATTCTCGTTTAATTCCCTTTAAAAATTTTTATGAAAAAACAATCACAGAAAGATGTTACGACACTCGAATCACTTGATGCTGCTGATTTTACAAAAGAAATCATAAGTGCCGAAAAAGAATTATTTCTTCTCAATATGAAACATCGAGCAAATGAATTAAAACAATCTCATGTTCTCGGAGATCAAAAAAAATATCTTGCGAAACTTCAGATGATGAAAGCACGTATCTAATTACTACATTTTTAACACTTTTTACAATGAGAACTAAAACTGGTATTGTCACTAGTACAAAAATGGATAAAACCATCGTTGTTACCGTTGATTCTTACAAGATTCATCCAAAATATAAGAAACGCTATAAAGACTCTTCAAAGTTTTATGCTCATGATGAGGCAAATAGCTCAGTCGTTGGACAAACTGTTACGATCGAGGAAACTCGACCACTCAGTAAGATGAAACGTTGGAAAGTTATTACTGAAGCGTAATATATATTTCCGAGAAATTTTAAAACTCGCACCTAATAACTAATAACTATTTAGTATGATACAAGCAGAAAGTAGACTCGTTGTTGTTGACAATACTGGAGCAAAAGAGCTTCTTTGCATCAAGGTTCTTGGTGGTTCAAAGAGACGTTATGCATCCGTTGGTGACATCATTGTTGGATCTGTTAAAAAAGCACTTCCAAACGGAAACATCAAGAAAAAAACAGTAGTGAGAGCTGTTGTCGTACGTACTTCATTCCTCATTCGACGAGAAGATGGTACCTACGTTCGTTCCGATGACAATGGTTGTGTTATTATAAATGATAACAACGAACCAAAAGGAACTCGTGTATTTGGTCCAGTATTCAGAGAACTTAAGGCAAAAGGATTTCAAAAAATCCTCAGTCTTGCTCCAGAAGTTATTTAAGGAAATCGAATCGTTATTTTATTTATTATTAGTTTGCATCCTATGAGAATCCGTAAAGGAGACAAGGTACAAGTAATGGCCGGTAAAGATAAAGGGAAACAAGGAACAGTCCTTGCTACAAATTCCGAAGATAACCGATTGGTTGTTGAGGGTATTAATATCGCTACTTGTCATATTAAAAAACAAGGAACAACTCCTGGTCAGATTATCAAAATCGAAAAACCTATTCAATCTTCCAATGTTATGATCCTTGACCCAGAAACCAACAAACCAACTCGTATTGGTATGAAGATGGAAGGGAATAAAAAGGTTCGTGTAGCAAAAAAATCTGGAAAAACTCTCTAGTTCTCATCTCATTATTTTCAATATTATGTCTTTCAAAGAACACTACAATAAAGTTATCCTTCCACAGGTGCAAAAAGCCCTTGGCATCGAAAATCCTATGGAAGTTCCTCGAATTGAGAAAATCGTTCTCAATATGGGTATCGGAAGTTATATAGCAAGCGGTCATAAAGACTATTCTAGTCTTAAAAATGATCTTGCTCTTATCGCCGGTCAAGCACCTCAGGTTATCAATTCCAAGCAAGCAATTTCTAATTTTAAACTCAAGATTGGAATGCCCGTTGGTATGACTGTTACTCTTCGAGGAGAACGAATGTTTTTCTTTCTAGAGAAACTTATTCAGATTATCCTTCCTCGAGTTCGAGATTTTCGTGGTATTTCTGGAAAATCTTTCGATGAAAAAGGAAATTTCAACTTCGGTATCAAGGAACATACTATTTTCCCAGAAGTTCCTCAGCTCGATGTTGTAAAGACACATGGTCTTCAAATTACTATTAAGTTTAAGGCTCAAGAAAAGAATCATACTCGTGTTCTTCTCGATGCAATTGGATTCCCATTCACAAAATAAACCTATTTTTATTATCAATTACTCTCCTACTATGGCAAGAAAGGCTTTAGAAGTGAAATGCAGCAAAGCTCAAGCAAAGGCAATTCGTCTTTTTGAATCAGGTAAAACTATTAAGTTTTCTACACGACTCTACCATCGATGCGCAATATGTGGACGATCTCGTGGATACATGGGGAAATTTAACATGTGCCGTATCTGTATACGTGAACGTGCAAATGCCGGTGAGTTAATGGGCGTACGTAAATCAAGTTGGTAATCTTTTGCGAGATTAACACTTCTACTAACTATAATATTTTTAACTTAATTGTTACTATGATCAATGATCCAATTGCAGATTTGCTCACGAGAGTCCGAAATGGATATCTTGCACGACTTGCAGTTGTAAGTATCCCTTACTCTGCATTGAAAGAACAGATTATTTCAATTCTCAAGAAGAATGCTTATATCGTGTCTTACACTGTAAGCGAAAACAAACGAGAAATTATTGTACACCTCAATGATGTTCGTAAAACAAAATATCTTCCTTCTTTTCATCGTATTAGTCGACCAGGACAGAGAATTTATATCAAGTCCGCAGATGTTCGTAAATCACGAAATGGACATGGTATCTATATACTCTCTACTCCAAAAGGTGTTATTACTGGATATGAGGCACATGTTCTTGGAACAGGAGGAGAACTTCTCTGTGAAGTATATTAAGAAATTATAACTAATTATTAACAACTATTTTATGTCTCGAATTTGAAAACTTCCCATAACACTTCCAACAGGAGTGACTGCGAAGGTAGACGGAAAAAATATTACCGTCTCTGGACCAAAAGGAGAGCTTAAGTATATTCTTCAAGACTGTACTTCTCTCGAACAAATAGATAATACTCTTGTAGTATCTATTAAAGATCAAGAATCTAGCAAAGAAAAAGCAATGTGGGGACTTACTCGAGCACTTGTTGCCAATATGGTAGTAGGAGTATCTGAGGGGTACAAAAAATCTCTTGAGATTCAAGGGGTTGGTTACAAATTTGAAGTTGCTGGACCTACTAAACTCGTTCTTGCGGTTGGATTCTCTCATAAAGTAGATCTTCCTGCTCCGCAAGGGATTACTATCTCTGTAGATGAAAAAGAAAAGAATGTTATTCATATTTCTGGAATTGATAAACAACAGGTCGGTTACTATACGGCACTGGTTCGATCTATCAAAAAACCTGAACCTTATAAAGGGAAAGGTATCCGATACGTTGGAGAACATGTACGTCGAAAAGCTGGTAAGACTGGAGGTAAGAAATAATATAGTCAAGAGATTCTCTTTAATTTTTTAGTAATTCACATCCTATGTTAGAAAAGGTTATGAAACGCAAACGACGTCAGGTTCGTGTACGAGCAACTATCATTGGTACTGCTCTTCGTCCACGTCTCGCTGTGTTTCGAAGCAATACATCTATCTATGCACAAATGATAGACGATACTGCTGCAAAGACTCTTTGTGCTGCAAGTGATATGAAAATCACAACTGGTACAAAGCAAGAATGTGCAACAAAAGTGGGTGAAGAACTCGCAAAAAAAGCACTCTCACTTGGTATTACTGCCTGTGTATTTGATCGCGGAGGTTTTCTCTATGCTGGTCGAGTAAAGAAACTTGCCGAAGGGGCACGTTCCGGAGGACTTCAATTTTAATTATTCATTTTTCCCATTTGTATGGCTGATACAACTAATACTACTGCACCAGTAAAAACTCAAAGAGATAATAAACCAGCGCGAGATGATAAACGCGGAGGGGGATTCAAGGATGTTCAAAAAGAATTCCAAGAAGAACTTCTCGGTATCGATCGAGTTACTCGAGTAACTGCCGGAGGTCGTCAACTTCGTTTCCGAGCTTCTGTTATTATCGGTAATGGAAAAGGAACAGTTGGTTTTGGTATGGGAAAAGCTGGAGAAGTAGTTGTTGCTATTGAAAAGGCGGTTCGTGATGCTAAGAAAAATCTTCTTACATTCAATATTGTTGATGGAACAATTGCTCATGATTTGACTGCAAGTTATAAAGCTGCAAATATCTTCATTCATCCTGCTTCAAAAGGAACGGGGCTTATCGCTGGAGGTGCTGCACGTAAGGTATTTGCGGTTGCTGGTATCAAAGATATCCTCGCAAAACAACGTGGAGGTAATAACTCTATTACCAATGCTCGTGTTACTATGAAGGCACTTGCTTCTCTTAAAAAAGTAAAAATTACTCCAAAAACTCCTGTTGTAGTCACTACGGAAGAAGAAGTAGTTGCTCCGAAAGTAGAAACTCCAAAAGTAGCTACAAAAAAAGCTCCTGCTGCTCCAAAGGCAAAAAAAGCAGAATAATAGTTTCTATTTTTACATTCACTAATTAATTAACAACGTATATTATGCTCTCTCACAATACTATAGAGTCTGCTCCAAATTCTCGTAAACCTCGCATGCGAGTAGGTCGAGGAGTTGTCTTCTGGAAAAGGAGGTACTTCTGGTCGTGGAAATGGTGGACAGAATTCTCGAACAGGTCGTGGTAAATTCAATGCAGCCTTTGAAGGAGGACAAACTCCTCTCTTCAGACGTATGCCTAAGAAACGTGGTTTTACTGCATATGCACCAAATGTATTTTCTATAGTAAATGTTTCTACTCTTCAGAAACTTGCTACAGAAGGTGTGACTACTATCGATAGCGAAGTACTTACAAAAAAGGGTATTATCCCAAATATTGGAGCACTTATTAAACTTCTTGGAAATGGAGAAATTACATCAAGTGTAACGATTCGTATCCATAAGGCTTCTGCTCAGGCTCAGGAAAAAGTGACTGCAGCTGGAGGAACCGTAGAACTTCTCTAATATTTTCATCAAAAATTCCCTTTCAGAAATGAGAGGGGATTTTTTACTTTCTAGTCTTATCTCCAAAAATCTTTTTGAATTTCCTGATTTCTTACTATAATTCTCTCCAATCCTCCTTGACAATCATTTAAATTCCCTATTATGCCCATAGCAACCAGCAACCAGCAACCAGCAACCAGCAACCAGCAACCAGCAACCAGCAACCAGCAACCAGCAACCAGCAACCAGCAACCAGCAACCAGCAACCAGCAACCAGCAACCAGCAACCAGCTAGTGATTTCTTTGTATTCTCTTCGATTGGACTCCTATTTTAGGGGTCTTTTTTCGTGATAGGATTATGAAAAAAGATTCTCTTCGTGGGAAATTAAAGAGAATATGATACTGGCCAGAATTATAAATCTTTTCTCTATAGAAAAATCTATAAGTGAGCCAGATCGAGTTGGCAGTCGGTTTCGAGAATCTCTCGGAATAGTAACAAGGTGATATCTCCATTTTAAAACCTCACCTAACCTCTCCTTATAAAAGAGAGGGATAAATAAGTGGTATAAAGTGGAAATATAACACGAATATACGACTTCTCTATGTTTGGTCCAGTACCCCGAACGCGAACAACACCATCGCCAACAACAACTACAACGCCTATTCTCCCAGCAACGGGTGGAACAATTGTAATGGGACGAACAGTGCGAACTGTAACGACAACAATGGCAACATCAACAACAACAATCCTATGTATGTCCGATGTGTTAAGAACCCTATCTATCTCATTCTCTATGATAACCTGCGAAGATATTTTTACTGCCTATTTCCAATGTCGCAAAAATAAACGAAATACGACAAATGCACTCAAATTTGAACTTAACTATGAGTCGAATGTTATTCAACTTTACGAAGATATCATTTCCTGAAAGTATGAAATCAATCGGAGTATTGCCTTTGTGGTTGATAAACCTGTGAAGCGTGAGATATTTGCTGCGGATTTTCGTGATAGGATTGTCCATCATCTGGTTGTTAATCGCTTACTATCCTATTATAGAACCTTCTTTGATTCATGATAGTTATGCCTGTCGAGTGGGACGTGGAACTTTTTTCGGAATCGATAGAGTTGAGTGATTTATGAGAAGTGTATCAGAAAACTATACACAAGAAGCATGGATACTCAAATTGGATATCTCAGGATTTTTCATGCATATCAGATCATAATATTCTCCTTCGTACTCTTCATGATATGATTGATGCTCGATACCTCAAAAGAGACGAGATACCGCTTCTCTTTTCCCTTTGTGAACAAATCGTCAGAAATGATCCGACCAAAAACTGCGTCATCAAGGGTACGAGATCCAATTGGGAAAATATCCCTCACGAAAAAAGTCTCTTTCATGCATCGTCAGGCGTGGGACTTCCGATTGGAAACCTCTCAAGTCAAGTATTTGCCAATCTGTATATGCATATATTTGATCAGTTCGTAAAAGAGAAACTCAAGGTTCATTACTATGGACGATATGTGGATGATATGATATTTATGAGTCCATCACGAGAACACCTCGAATCGCTCATTCCGGAGATCTCCGGATTCCTATCCGATATACTTAAACTTTCTCTTCACCCTCAGAAAATCGAATTTCGACGGGTATCGGATGGTATCGACTTCATTGGTGGGTATATAAAACCCTATCGGACGTATATTCGTAACCGTATCAAAGGAAATTTTCATGAAATTCTGGAGGAAATAGCGACACAATGTTTATCTCTTACTCCCCTCTCTCCTTTGGGAGAGGGGTTGGGGGTGAGGGTTGTGTGAGGAGAGAATAGAAAAGTGAGGGCTCCATGAGATTTGAATCAGGAATATCTCAAAAAATCACGTTCTCGTATCAATTCTTACCTTGGGTATATGGGGAATTTTGATACTTTTCGTCTCAGAAAAACGATGCTGGAAAAGTGGCTCTCTCGGGGTATGAAACAGTTTTTCAAAACAGATCGACTCTATCGAAAGGTTCGTATCGTGAAATCGTGATGTAGTCCACCTACTATAAGAAACCCTTTTAATCCCTCCTCTAGAGGACTGTCTTCGCGAGCCTTGTCAGGTGGAGATAATATTTACTCCTCCCCTGAGAAGGGGAGGTCGGGAGGGGTTTAATAATCTATTTTTTTATCTTTTTATTTTTCCCTTTTATGAAACAATTTCTCAAAACATTCACATTTCATTTTATATCTTTTTTTCTCGTGATCGGGGTATTTGTCGCTTATGCCCTCACCTACCCATCAGCTCCACCGCAATGAGAAACGGCTGGTGGAAAATTCGCTACGATTTTTAATCGTATACTCCAATCAGGGAATTATGCAACGGATACGACAGGAAAAGTGAAGATTGCTACGAATGCGGATACTGCTCCTTGGTCATGAATAACAGCAAAACCCTTTAATTGGGCATGACAAAGCTGACAACCAACTTGGTTATGGTGAAGTAATGACGGTTCTAATTACTATGTATGGAATCCTTCAAACTTTAATGTCGCCAATGCTACTACGACATCACAAATCGGAACCCTCACTGCTGGCAAGTGGTGTACATCCAATGGATCGACTCTCTCTTGTACTTCCGATGCTCCGACTACCACTCCCGCTGCTCCACCCAACACGGTTACTTACGGAGGAATCGCTTGGCAGACAACCGATACTTGACCAACTACTTATTCTGCGGCTGCCTCTTATTGTAATACTCTCACTCCCACAGGTACTTGGCGGATTCCTACTTCGAGTGAGATGGAATATGCCCGGGTGCTTGGTATGACTTTTACCGCAAGTCGTTTTGTTTGGTCCAGTACCCCGCCGCGTACTACACCATCGCCGCCAACATCTACTACCTCGCCTATTCTCCCAGCTACGGGTGGTACATTGTAATGGGACGTTCAGTGCGGACTGCTACGACTACAATGGCACATCTACAACTACTACTTTCCTATGTATGTCCGATGTGTTAAGAACTCGTAAAAATAGCTTGACTCTTTATCTCTTTGACTCTTTCCTCGCTAAATGTGACTTGCCTCCGAACTTGCGGTTTACAAAGAAACATACGACCTCTTGGTCTCGATTTTCGAGTTTACTCGCGGTATGACTCGCGAGTATAAGTACACGATCGGTCAAGAGATGAAGTCAGAGACCATGGCGATACTTCGCGAGATTTATCGAGCCAACGGGTCATTTGAATCGAGACTTCCACATATAAAAATCGCCCGTGAACACTGTGAGACACTTCGAATATTTCTCCGTGTCACCCACGATCTTCACCAGATTCCACTCGCCTCATTTGTTCGGATAAACGAGCGGATCGAGATGATATCCCGACAATTGGTCGGGTGGGAAAAATATGTGGGGAAGCCCCACTAAAATCATACGATTTTAAAATAACTCACCTTACAAACAGATACCTGTGTCATACCGAACGAAATGCAATGAAGTCGAGGTATCCCTTTTGATCAAGAATATGACACTTATTATAAAGATAGGCATAAATTCTTTTTTTGTAGTGATTTATCGTCATTTTGTTTCAAATGTGCTGATTTAAAGCGATTCACCCTACCAGAGGGAGTCAATGACTTCGGCTTCACTCGGAATAACAAAAACTCCTATATATTAATTCTTAACACTTAATTTTTTTATTATGTCACAAAAACCTTTCTTTCTCGGAGTTCTCTCAACTTTGGGGGTTATCATCTTCATTATTATAATAGTGCGACTTTCTGGGTATACACTCGAACGACCATTACAACTTTCTGACTTTTCTATACCGAGTACTCACTCAGGAAGTATAGATATTTCATCGAATTGTTCGACTTTCCCCGTATGATCTATGAAGCGGACCAATTGTGAAGATGCCCAAGCAAACGATGTGTTTACTCACTATATGAACCTTTCAGATACTGAACGACTCGCATTTAACTGTCGAAAACTTCTCTCCCGAGAACAACAAAAACTCTGTGTCCAACAAAAATCAGAGATACCAAAACAACAAGCACAGAATCAAATCATGAAACAACTCGCTTCCAGTGGAGATATAACTCTTTGTGATGGATTCTCTTCTGATAAAAATGAACAAGATCGGTGTCGTCTCGATTTCGTTCTGGATCGCATTCCTCGCCCGATTTCACTAAGCACTTCTGGAACCACTCCGATACAGAGAAAACCAGAGATGAAAGATTGTGCTCTCGTCGAGAAATATGGTCTTAAAGACCAATGCGAAAAAGAGAAAGAGATGATGAAAAAGATGGAAAGTGATCAACGATGAGCGATACAACCGAAAAATTAGCAAGAAGAGATATATCTCATGTACCAAAAGATTTTAGTCTGGTAGATGGGATTTTTCTTTTACCGAAATCTTAATTTGACTAAACCGTACTTTTTCATACAATCCTCCCCGTTCTATACACCTTTTTATCTCTATCAATATACCTTATGATTCTCAAAAATATTTCTCGTATCTGGAAATCTTCCGATGTAAAAAATAAGATCCTTGTAACACTTAGTATCATTGTTCTTTATAAGTTCCTTTCTATTGTTCCAGTTCCTGGAGTGAATACGACTGCACTTCTTTCTATTAAGGATTTCCTTGCTGCCAATCAAGGACTTGCATTTTTTAGTTCCCTCATGGGTGGAGGACTTGAACATTTTTCAATCGCTCTTATGGGACTTGCTCCCTATATTAATGCGGTTATTATCATGCAGCTTCTAGCAGTTATCGTACCACAACTCGAGGCTCTGAAGAAAGAAGGAGAACAAGGACAAAAGAAGATCAATAACTATACGCGATGGGTAACCGTTCCTCTTGCATTTGCGCAGAGTTACGGGATGATTATCCTTCTTAATACTCTCGTTGGTGGTGGAGGAAAGATTATGGACGTGACAAACTTTTGGGGAGTAGTTCTTCCTGCTATGCTCTTCATTACCGCTGGAACACTTTTACTTATGTGGCTTGGTGAAATTATTAATGAATCAGGAATCGGAAACGGAGCATCTATGATTATCTTCGCCGGAGTTCTTGCGGGAGTTCCTTCTCATATTATGACAATATATTTCTGTTCAGAACTATACACTTCTCTTGATTCTTGCGATTATGACTCTTGGAGTTATATACATCATCATTAAGTTTACAGAAGGTTTTAGAAAAATCCCTCTTATTTATACTCGAACAGGACGAGATGAAAAATCGTACTTTCCTATTCGTGTTAATCAAGCAGGGATGATACCTATTATCTTCGCTGTTTCCATCGTAACTTTCCCGGCTCTTATCGGACAAGTTCTCTCCAATCGTGGAGCAGGAACATCTGCAAAGATTGGACAATTCCTTCTCGAATATTTTTCTATGAATAATCCAAGCTGGCTCTATATTGGAGTTTACTTCCTTCTCGTTCTCGGATTTTCATTCTTCTATATTTCCATAGTATTTAATACGGAAGAAGTTGCAGAAAGTATTCAGAAGCGTGGTGGGTATATTCCAGGAGTTCGTCCAGGACGAGAAACAGCAGAATATCTTGAGAAAACTTCTCTTCATTTGAATCTCTACGGAGGATCATTTCTTGCACTTATTGCAGTATTCCCCTACCTTATGTCAAAACTTGAATGGACTTGTTCAGATTCTCGATACTTCAGGTGCTGGAGGTCAGATAGATTTCCTTATCTCTGGAGCAGGACTTATCATCGTTGTTGGAGTAGTTCTCGAACTTATTCGTCGAGTGGATACGGAGTTGAAGAGCTATGATTACAAAAAGTTTTTTTAAAGAAAGCCCTCATCCCCGACCCTTCTCCCAGGGGGAGAAGGGAGAAAAATTGCTTTTCTTTTTTACCCTCTCTCCCTTTGGGAGAGAGTTGGAGTGAGGGCCTTTAAAGTCCTCACTTCTTTTGTTTTATAAATTATAACTATATCACATGAAAGCATTTATTTTCGATACAGAAACAACGGGACTCACCGTTCGAAATGGACATCTGGATGAGCAGCCATATGTGGTGCAGTTTGCAGGAATTCTCGGAGAAGTAGATAAGGAAAATGGTTTCACCGAACTAGAGCGAGTAGATATTATGGTAAAGCCACGAATAGCTATACCTTTTGCAGCTTCGCAGGTTCATGGTATCTATGATCGGGATGTGGAAAATGCTCCGTATATCGAGGAAGTAATGGACAAGATTCTCCGATATCTCAACACGACCGATATCGTCGTGGGGCATAATATAGAATACGATGAGGAAGTGATTCGTTCTGAACTAAAACGCCTCAGGAGAGAATGAGATTATCAACCAATCAAGCGAGTATGTACCATGCGAGGTTCGACCGATTATTGCAAACTTCAGGGTCGAGGATTTTCCTTTAAACCACCGAAACTCTCTGAGCTCTACAAACACCTCTTCGGAGAATGGTTCGAAGGAGCCCACAATGCGATGGTCGATGTGGAAGCAACCACCCGAGCATTTGGAGAACTCGTGAAGCGTGGAGCAATACAATTGGAGGAGACAAGGGTGATGAGATTGTTTTAGATTTGACAGTCAGTATTTTATGGATATAACTATATTGAATAATAGTTTCTGTAAAATACTGTTTTTATGTCAGAAAAGTTTCTCAGCTCGGCAGAATATTTAGTGCTTCAGAGTGACTATCCTGAGCTTTTTGATGGGAAAAAACGAAGAGAACTTGTAGATGTTATCGGTTCCTATCATCAAAAGATTGCTGACTGTCTGCCAGAGAATTTATATCCCTATTTTCCAGGCTCCGAAAGAGAGGTTGTTCTCCAGTATCCTGAATATGTTGGTAAACGGGTGTTGGAAGTTTTGAATCTTTCGGAAGTTACTTTGGAAAGAGAGAAGCAAATAGGCTCTTTCTATCTTTCTGAGATTCTTCGAGATCGTTCTGGAATGAGAATATGGAGAAGTGCCGATACCGAGAGGGTATTTAGTTATGATGTCAGCATCCATGGAGACACTATTGTTTTTTGTACGGACACTGATACGGAAGTACAGGGGTATCTTTCTTTTTATCAGAGCGTGCACCAGCTTATTACCAGCCTCCTTCTCTATGTTCGATCCATCGATCCGATGGGAGGGAATACTCTTGGAAAATGGGATTGGCAAAAAGCGTTTTTCAGCGGAGGAAATCCTTGGAAATGAGGAGTGGAAATGGTCCCCTATGAAGCATGAGGAGGTGCTTATAAATTTGGTTTATATAATTATGGTCGTGATGATATTCTCTTTGAAACAATACCGACTGGTATCAATAATGAGATATATTTTTCTCTTGCAAATAGGAAGTTATGTTTTCCGATATTGGACCGAGAGAAGAAACAGCTCTCTTTCTATGTTAGCGACCCTGATGGGGTGGTGCAGATAGGAAACCTCGGAACATTTAAAAACGATTTTGTCATCAAAGAGGCGGATCTCGAAAATATGTTTCTTGTGGTATGTCAGTTGGTTGCGAGAGATCCGAATGAAGTTCTGTATGGAATTATGCGGTATTTTCCTGAGTATTACCAAGGGTTGGTTTGAGAGAAAAAATAAGAGACCAGATAAAGAGGAGACAAATGGATAATCTCCTCTTTTTTGATTGCATTTTTTCATTTTTCCATACAATACTTTCCATAAAAATAACTCTCTTAGAGATTACTACGTCGCTGTCGCTCCCGGGGTACCCCTTGAGGGTATCGCAATGACGACGTTTTATTTTCTAAAGCCTAATAACTAACAATTAATAACTATTTATGGCATACGAATTCTACTCTATCCTCGAAGTTTCTCGCGATGTGAGTGCAGAGGAGCTTAAACGAGCGTATCGCAAAAAAGCGATGGAGGTACACCCTGATCGACATGGTGGCGATAAGGAAAAAGAAACTCTTTTCAAAGAAGTGAATGAAGCCTATGCAACCCTCTCTGATCCACAAAAACGGGCTCAATATGACCGATTCGGGACGAATGATATGGGAGGGGGATTTGGTAGTGGCACTGGTGGATTTCATACCAATATGGATTTCTCGGATATTTTCGAGTCTTTTTTTGGTGGTACTCAAGCGGGTGGAACTCGCCGTCGATCTGGCGGTATAGAAGGTGAGGATATCGAGATTCGTGTGAAACTGGATTTCGCAGAAGCTATGAGCTGACTCAAGAAGAATATTTCCTATAGTCGGAAGGTGGTTTGTACCGAGTGTACGGGAACAGGAGCAAAAAAGGGAACCGAACCGAAAGAATGTTCACAGTGTCGCGGGGCTGGACAGGTTCGCAGACGTACTCAGACTATCTTTGGGGTTATGGAACAAACAGGAATTTGTGATGTATGTCAGGGGACTGGGAAGATTATCACGGATAAATGTACGACTTGTCGCGGAGAACGGCGTGAAACTATTAAAACTGAGAAAGAAATCGATATCCCCGCTGGAATCGATGATGGGATGACGATAAAAGTTCGAGGAGAAGGAAATGATGGAATCGGGTCAAAATCTGGAGATCTCTATATCTCATTCAGTATTCCAGATAGTATCGACGGACTGACGAGAGAAGATATGAATCTCTACTATACCCTCGAAATCGATCCTGTAGAAGTGGTTCTCGGAACCAAGAAAGTTATCAAAATCCCAGTACTCGGAGAACGAACTTTGGAAATCAAGGCAGGAACTCAGCATGGCGAAGTTCTCAAGTTCAAAGGAGATGGCGTGAAACATATTTCCAAAGATCAAAAAGGAGATTTGTTCATAACAATTAATATAAAGATTCCAACGCATCCAAGTAAAAAAGAACGAGAACTTTATCACGAAATAGCCAAGGAAAAGAAAATCGAAGTTGCAGATGAGGGATTCTTGAGTAAAATCTTTTAGAAAGTATTTTCTAAAATTACATAGATATGGTTCCAAGTAGCTATTTAAAAGCAATATTTTGGATTGTTTTATTTATTTTCTGTACTACCGTTGGTACAACTATATGAAATAGTTTTATTAATTCTCAAATAAATGATAATGTTTTAATGGAATATTATCAACTCCCATTAACTTGTCCGAAGTACTCCAGAGGTCCATGTTATACAGATATAAATAATTTACATACAACAGATGTTCAAAAATTTTGGTTGAGAATGAGTGAAACAGGTGGTGGATTTATTTTTATAATAATAGCTTCATTACTATTGTTATTTGTTTTTATTGCAAATAAAATTTGAGAAAAAGAAAAGATATTGATTATACAATGACAAGAGTCAAAACTTTCCAATGACTGAGAAAAAGAATTCAAGTTTGATTGAAATGAAAAACCCTTTGAATATACGCAGAATAATATTCTTTAACCTTAGATTTATGGCTACCTATAATGATCTCGTAAATATCCCAACTTTTGAGAAGAGAAAAGAAGAGTTTTCTCAAGAGCGTGGCGGAGTTACTTTTTACTGCCGTGATTGTCAGAAAAATGTCGATGCTGTGCGACTCAATCCCGATAAATATCTCTATGAATGTCCTATTTGTAAAGGAAAACACATCTCTCTGGGGACGGAGAGTTCGGTAAAGGAGGTCTATAGTAGAAGAAGATAATAAGTCTCTGAAAAACTTGTTCTTTGAGTTTAAATCTCCGCTTGCTCATTCTTCGTACATTTGTACGATTCATTCCGCTGCTCGATTTACACTCAAATTACTTCGCTTTTGAGAGACTTATAGAATTTGATTTTTTATAGTAAGTCAAATTTTATAGTATTTAAAGGATTTCCATTTGCTTTTTCTTTCATTTTCTCTATACTTTCCGCGATTTTACCCATTCTATACACCCATCTTTTTATGAGTGAAACTGAGCTAGTTACTACCACCGAAGTTCATACTGGACCACATATTCCGACCCTCCGAGGAGAGCCGGTTTTTGGTTTTGTGACAACGACACTTCTTTCTATGTGGATTTTTATGGCAATTCTTTTCACGATTGTTTTTTTCGTGAATCGTTCTATTCGCAAAGGATATTTTGGAAGACTCCGTATGTTTTTTCAGGAACTCGTATCATTGATGCGTTCTGGATTTAATTCCGTTCTGGACAATGAAGATTTTGCACGAAAGAATTTTTTCATCGTGGCAACAGTTGCTATGTTTGTTATTTTCGCAAATCTTTTCGGTCTCGTCTTAGAAGTTATTGGGGCGTTTGATCCAGGTATTACTCATTATCTTCGACCGATTACTTCGGACCTTTCCACGACACTCGTTCTGGCACTTTTCACGATTGGACTCGCACAATTTTACCACACACGAACCAAAGGAACTTGGCTCCACTTCAGCGGATATATCTGTAATTTTCGCGGAGCGAGCATCGGCGCACGATTTGGAAATATGCTCTTTGGATGGATTCACTTGATTTCTGAACTTTCTCGTATTCTCTCACTCTCATTCCGATTGTTTGGAAATATCTTCGCAGGAATTATCCTCATCTCCGTAATTACCTTTTTGAGTGCAGAATTTTTGCATTTTCCTATTTTTGGGCCGATTCCATTCTTTTTGTATGAAATATTCGTCGCATTGTTTCAGGGTTTTATATTTACTATTTTGATGCTCGTGTATTTCAAGGAATCGCAAGAAGTCCACCACTAGACGAGATGGGAAATAATTTCAGACTTCGCACTTAAATTTCCGTGCTTCGCTCATCGTACTAAACAGTACACCTCGCTTCAGTACTCAATTTTCATTCGAATTCTCTCATTCTTTCCCATCTCTGGAAATTCTTATATTTTAGTATCTGATTCTTGATTTTTTCTTCGGAAAACGTCAAAGATTAGAAGCTA
Source organism: uncultured Candidatus Altimarinota bacterium (assembly GCA_963751115.1). Classification (GTDB taxonomy): domain Bacteria; phylum Patescibacteriota; class Gracilibacteria; order BD1-5; family UBA2023; genus UBA1545. The sequence continues at coordinate 88,932 of CAVVTN010000002.1, read as the reverse complement.
ACAGCTCCTATATTAACCTACTTATTATTAATTTTTTTCTCTTATGGAATTACACGCACTTGCTATGGCAATCGTAATCGGACTTGGACTTATCGGTTCTGGTATCGGACTTGGACTCGTTGGTAAAGGAGCTATGGAAGCAATTGGACGAAATCCCAATGCAAAGAAATCTCTTGTTATCGAAATGTTCCTATTTCTTGGAGTTATCGAGGCATTGGCAATTTTCGGTATTGCGATGGCATTCGTAATTAAATAGGGAGATTTTATGAAATAATGGAAAATTTCTTTGTTAAATCTCCGTGCCTCGTTCATCGTACAAGTTGTACGGTTCACACACGGTAACCCCTCAAGGGGGGCGCTATGGCGTCAATTTTCCTTGAACTTTCCTCATTCTTTCATAAAATCTGAATCCATCTAACTGTACGGACTTTATAAACTTTAGAACTCAATTCTCATGGATCAACTCGTACAATTCGTCGATTGGAAGGTAATGCTCGTGCAGGTCGTAAACTTTGCGATCATTTTTTACGTACTTCAAAAGTTCGTTTTTAAACCACTCATTTCTTACCTCGACGTACAACAGGCAAAGCAGGCAAATATCGATACGCTCGCAAAAGATATGGAAGCTCAAAAAGCGGATGCCGATAAGATGGTACACGATATCCTCGAGCACGCTCGTCGAGACGCACTTGCTATGAAAACTCAAGCGGAAACTCTTGCGAAGAAAGAAACGAGTATTATGATTGCTCGTGCAAACGAGGAAATTATGGCAATGAAAGCAAAAGCGGAGCTCGATATCGCCAACGAACGAAAGCAAATGGAAGGCGCGATGAAGGATCGTATCCTTTCTATCGCACTTTCTCTGAATGAAAAGCTCTTCGGAAAAAATGGAGCAAATGCTGATTTTATCAAACAAGCTATGAAGGAATAACAATATTGTCATCCCAGAATTTTTCGGTCTTGTATGTTAAGGAGACACAAAATTCGTTCCGAAAAATATGTGGGATCTTCCAATCATAAGAAACTTCAAGAAAATACAAGGAAGATCCTGAAACAAGTTCAGGATGACAAAAACACAACTTTTGACTTTACAGACTTTATAAACTTTACAGACTTATTTATGGACTTTTCTACTCATTCTAAAACGGAACTCACGACTCTTCTCAAGAGTCTGAAATCGTACCGTGCTCTCGAAAAATTCGTGGGTAAGCGTGGTCGTGCTCTTTTTGCACGCTCGCAATCAGGAATCAAGACATATCGAGTGGAATACTTCGGTGAAGAAGAATAAAAAATCTCTCGAATCGATAGCGATTTCTGCCTATACGCGCCACTTCGGAGAAACGATTGATACGAAATCCATCGAATGGAAACAAAATAATACAATCCGCGGAGGAATCCGAATCTTCTCGGGAGATGACATGATGGATATATCGTTCCAGGAGGTGGAGAATCGGTTGAAGAGATAGTATTTTCTTAATTTTTCTGTAATATGAAAGAATATTTCAAAGAATTGTTTTCTTCAAAAGGGAGATATAACAGAAAGAAACATATAATAGAACAACTTAAACTAATCTGAGTTGGGTCTTTATGACTGTTTCTTATTTTCTTGATAAATTCCATTATTTGATGGATCTTGAAAGTCAATTCATTAGATGTTACATTATTTGCCAATTGATTAATGTTTATCAGTATAGCATGGTTAATTGTGATATTTTTCGTTTGATCTATATTTCTAAGAATCAAAAGATTGCATGATTTAGATAAAACTGGGTGGTTGGTCATTTTATGATATATACCAATAGTTGGTTTTTTCTTTCTTATCTACGTATTTTTCTTCAAATGAGTCATTGGATCAAATAGATTTTGACCTGATCCACTTGAAATTACTGAAATTGAAATAATCTAAATTCTTAATTATTCACTTTTAATTTTCCTATTATGTCTACACAACTCATCGACTCTCTTATTCGTGAAATCGAGGCGAAAATCGATTCGACCGATTTATCTCCTGAACGAGTCAATTCGGGAGAAGTTATTTCCCTCGGGGATGGTATCGCGAAAGTCGTAGGACTTCGCGAAGTTGCCTACAACGAAGTTGTCGAATTCGAATCCAGGAGCTCGTGGGGTTGCCATGAACCTCGAGGAGAACTTCGTCGGTGTCGTAGTACTTTCTGGAGTTGAAACCATCAAGGAAGGGATGATCGCGAAAACGACAGGTCGAACTCTCGAAGTTCCCGTTGGAAATGGACTTCTCGGTCGTGTTATCGATCCACTTGGAAATCCACTCGATGGACTTGGTCCAATTGTTTCTACGGAGTTCTATCCAACAGAACGAGTTGCGACAGGAGTTATGAGTCGTAAATCGGTTCATGAGCCTATGGCAACAGGTATCAAAGCTATCGATGCACTCGTACCAATCGGACGAGGACAACGAGAACTTATCATCGGAGACCGTCAGACCGGAAAAACTCAGATTGCGATCGATACCATTCTCAACCAAAAAGGACAGAATGTGAAGTGTATCTACGTTGCCATCGGACAAAAAGATTCTAAGGTGGTTGCGATTGCCGAAGAACTTCGTCGTTCTGGTGCTATGGAATACACAACTATCGTTGCTGCTGGTGCATCGAGTCCTGCTGCTATGCAATGGCTTGCTCCGTACTCAGGTTGTGCGGTTGGAGAATATTTCATGCTCAACGGACAACATTCACTCATCATCTACGATGATCTCACAAAACATGCGAATGCCTACCGTGAAATGGCCCTTCTTCTTCGTCGTCCGCCAGGACGAGAGGCGTACCCTGGAGATGTATTTTACCTTCACTCTCGTCTTTTGGAGCGTTCTGCAAAATTGAGCGATGCTCTTGGAGCTGGTTCTATGACGGCACTTCCTATTATCGAAACTCAGGGAGGAGACGTTTCTGCCTATGTTCCAACAAATGTTATTTCTATCACCGATGGTCAGATATTTCTCGAGTCCAATCTTTTCAATGCGGGTATTAAACCAGCGATTAACGTAGGACTTTCTGTTTCTCGTGTCGGAGGTTCTGCTCAGACGAAGGCTATGAAACGAGTTGCCGGAACTTTGAAACTTTCTCTTGCTCAGTATCGTGAATTGGAGGCGTTCTCTCAATTTGCTTCTGACCTCGACGAAGATACACGAAATGCACTCGAACGAGGAAAACGTATGGTAGAAATCTTGAAACAAAATGTGTATTCTCCTGTTCCATTTCAGAAGCAGACTTGTATTATCTATGCAGGAACCAATGGATATCTTGACAGCATCGCCGTTGAAGATATCAAGAGATTTGAAAAAGATTTCTATGCAGCACTCGAAGAAGAGGGGGCTATTCTTGCAAGTATTATGGAAACAAAGGATTTGAACGATGAGAGTAAAACAAAACTCAATGGAGTTTTGGAAAGTTTGAAGAAGATGTATTAGTATATACTTTTGTAGTCAAAAGTACCAAAAGCTTTCAAGGGGAAAAAACTCGTCGGGTGGCAGTAAATAAACTACATGTCATCGGCCTCAGACAGTTTTCCCCCTGAAAACCCCATTTTGGGAAATCGTCATTAAATATTCTATAATACCTAAATATGTCTTGGAAACTTTTTAAAATTACCATCTTTCTCTATATAGTACTTCTTTTTATTCAAGATATAATTGGTGCGGGAGTGAAATTTAGTCTCTCTACAAATATTATGGTATATATTGTTATCGGAGGACCGCTAATTTATTGAGCATATAAATTATTTATTACGACTAAGTGGCAAAAGAGTGATTTCTTATGAGAAGGTTTATGTGATAGAAAAGAGTATATCAAAGATATTATTGGTTATAGTCTAAGTGGAGTTTTATTATACTTATTACCAACAGCATTTTTAACTTCAATTGCTATAAATCTGACACTGACATGATGGATGAATTTGGCTAGTATTACAATGAATTTTACAGATCACTATCATAGTAGTATACTATATTTTGCATATATTTTATCATTATTACCTATATATGCCTGCTTCATAGATTCATTCAGGCGTGTTAATACACTTGGAATATCTCGAAAGCTTCTCTTTCTTTTACTTATTCCAGTCGTGAATATAATATTTATCTGATTTCTTGTGTTTGTTAAGCCAAAAGAAATAGTCATCTAAAAAATTAATCTAAGTTTCTAAATTCTAAGTTCTCAATCTATGGCTTCCGGTAAAGAAATCAAAGCTCGTATCAAGTCGGTTACGAACACGAAGAAGATTACTCGTGCGATGGAACTCATCTCGACAGTGAAGATGAAGAAAGCTCAGGAATGAGTACTTTTGAGTCGTCCCTTTGCTCTCGCTGCACTTCGAATATTTGCCAATGTCAGCGATTCCCTTCGGGATATTCCTTCTATTGGGGGACATTCTCATGCAACTTCACGAGAACTTCTTGTTGTTATCTCTTCCAATAAAGGACTTTGCGGTGGGTACAATGTAAATACTTTTAAAAAAGTAGCGCAGTACCGAAAAGACCACCCAGATATGACGATTGACTATATTACTATCGGGAAAAAGGCTCGTGAATTTATCCTCCGTACTGGTGGAAATCTCGTTGCGGATTTTTCTGATTCTATGAAAGACACGATAGAAATCGGAGACGTGAAATCTATCAGTTCTATGCTCCGTGAACTTTTCACCAAACAAGCACACGAGAAACTCAACTACGATGCAGTAAAAGTCGTACATAGTTATTATATCTCAGCCATCAATCAAAAAGCGGTAGTGAAGCAATTTCTCCCACTCGATCGAACGGATATCGTTTCATTTTTGAGTGAAATTGTCGGACAAAATACCAGCGATCTCGTAACGGTGGAACAATATACTATTGAGCCAGACACGGAAACTATCGTCAACGAAGTTATCCCGATGATTCTCAGTATGCTCCTCTATGAGATCCTCCTCGAGTCCAAAGCATCTGAGCACTCATCTCGTATGGTTGCTATGAAGAACGCGAAAGATAGTGCTACTAAAAAAGTTTCTGCACTGACTTTGAGTTATAATAAGGCTCGTCAGGCAAGTATTACCAAGGAAGTATCGGAGATTGTAAGCGGAGTGGAGAGTATGAAGGAATAATAAATGTCATTTCGAACGAATGTGAGAAATCTTCCTTGGTTTCATAGAGATGAATATATACTTTTGTCGAGAAAAGTACCAAAACCTTTCAAAGGGAAAAAACTCGTCTGGTGGCAGGAAAATAAACTGTTTATCGTCGTTCTCAAACAGTTTTCCCTTTGAAAATCCCAGTTGCGGGAAATCGTCATTTTAAAAACCGTGCCAAGAAAATTCTAGAATGAAGAGTTATTTTTTCTAATATTTTTCATGAACAAAACTCTTTACATCGTATTTGGTTTGCCGGGAAGTGGGAAGACGACGGTAGCGAAGTACCTCTTGAATATGCTTCCAAAAGAGGAAACTCTTCACATATCGGCAGATGGGATTCGGAAAGAATTATTTCCTGTTCCCGAGTATAGTAAAATAGCTTCTCAGAAAGTTTGGGAAACCTGTGTAATTCGTGCGAGAGATGCTATGTGAGAAGGGAAAATAATCGTTTGGGATGCAGTTTTTGGACATGAATACCGACGGCAAGAAGTGAAAGAACTCGCAGAAGTATGAGGATACGAAACCGTATTTGTTCTCGTAACTTGCGATGTGGACGAAAGTATCAAAACACGATTGGATGCTCGCCGAGATGATGTGAGCGACGCGGACTATTCTATATATTGTACTCTCAAAGATTCTTTTCAAGTGCCAGTCGACTCCTCCGTTATTCACATAGATAATTCAGGAAATCTGGAGAGTCTTATTTCTCATATTCATTCTATATTTTCTACTCATTTATAATCTGTACACTATGATTAATATCGGAGTTGTTTTCGGGAGTCGTTCAGCGGAACACGAGGTTTCTATTGCCAGCGCCTATGCGGTTATGGTATGGCTAGAGAAGATAGGCTTATATAATGTGCATCCCATTTATATAGATAGTGAGGGTCACTGGATTTCGGACAATCGACTCAAAGATCTGAAAGGTATTACGGAGTATCGTCGAAATAATATTGAGGAAATTGTACCTTGTAATATAGATTTCTCGAAACCTGGAAAACTCCATCTCTCAACAGGACGAAGGAATATATTTTCTCGACCAAAAGAGATAATACTCGATGTGATTTTCCCTGTACTTCATGGGAAAAATGGGGAAGATGGAACGATTCAGGGACTTTGTGAAATGCTCAAAGTACCATATGTTTCACCATCGGTTCTCTGAATGGCACTTTCTCTTAATAAGATTGCCATGAAAGGGATGTTTCAGTCAATCGGATTGCCCATCACCAAATATAAAGCTTTTCACATAGGTGACACTATAGATTATACACTTTTTGATAGAGAATTTTCTTATCCTCTTTTTGTTAAACCAGCAAATCTTGGATCTTCTATCGGAGTGAGTCGTGTTACTAATGAAACAGAACTCATACAGGCCATCGAGCTCGCTTTTCATTATGATTCAGATATTTTGGTAGAAGAGGGTGTTGTAAATCCAACGGAGCTTCTTCAGTGTGTTATGAAACAGGAAGAGAACATCATCGTTTCCTTCATACAACAACCAGTTACGAATGGGAATTTTCTTTCGTTCGATGAAAAATATACAGGAGAAAATGGCGGGACGATGCAAGGACTCGAAGAAAAAGTTATCACGCCAGCACCTATTTCTGAAGTATGTGCTACGCAAATTGGAGAGATGAGCAAGCAAATATTTACCGCTTTTTTCTGTGAAGGAGGGGCTCCGCGAATCGACTATCTCTACGATAGTGCGGCGGATAAGATTTATGTGAATGAAGTAAATTCCATTCCTGGGGCACTTCAGATGCACCTCTGGGAGAGGAGTGGTTTCTCACAAGCAGAATTTCTCAATAATTTGATCCAAACAGCTATTGATCGCAATAATCAACAAAATCAAAATATCGATTTTGTATCTACTATACTTGACTATACGCTGAGTTTTGTAAAAAAGTAATACTATTTTTGTCATGTCTCTTACGAAAAAACACATTCTCGTAAATGGTATCGATATATCCTATGGAATATATGGTTCTATTTTACCTACAAAAACGCTTCTTTTCTTGCATGGTTGGGGGCAAAATATGGATTCATTTCGAGATATTTTTACTCTTTGTGAACAAAGTAATATCCCCTATATAACTCTGGACCTTCCAGGATTTGGTGGGACCTTGTATCCAAAAGAGGCATGGGATATTTGAGATTATGCCGATTTTGTACAAACGTTTCTCTCGAAAATAGGAGTAGTAACTCCAATAGTTATCGGCCACTCATTTGGAGGACGTATTATTATTAAGCTTGCCGCAACACATAAGAATCTTTTTTCTGGAATGGTACTTATCGGAAGCGCGGGTATACGACCAAGAGTATCAGTACTGAGAACTCATATCACAAATATAGTGCGACCCATCTTGGCGAAATCATATATGCAAAGAGTGCGGTCTTTTCTGAGACGGCAGTTTGGATCTCCAGATTATTTGAACGCAGGATTTATGGCAGATACCTTTCGGAAAATTATCGATGAAGATCTAGAGTTATTGTTGCCAAATATACAAACCAAGACTCTCCTTATTTGGGGAGAGCAGGATACAGAAACCCCGCTTTCTGATGCTCAAACTATGAAATGAAAAATTTCACATTCGGAACTTATTACGTATCCTTTAGGAACACATTTTGTCTTTCAAGAATTTCCACAGGAAGTATTTGAATCTATTCAAAAATTTAGTCATTCTCTGTAAAACATCTATGTATATCATCACCAATATTCTCTTTGCTCTCCAACTCGAAGGCTATCACCTTTGGGATTTTTTAGTATTTATCTATAAACACCCGACATTTATCTTCTCGAAAAATAGTCGTCAGAAAATTCTTTGGACTACTAAGATACAAGGAGTCGCATTGCTCGGATGATTACTTTGGACACTTTCTTTATTCAGTCTTTTATTCCCCCAAGAGCTACTTATACAAGTAATTATTTTTATAATACTCGTATTGGTATTTCCCATATATATTGCTTTGTCTTGTATTCTCCTGAAGCCAATAGATTGATTCCTCAAGAGACGAATTGTTTCTCGGGCAAAAAACCACTTAGAACAATTTCCAGATCTTGTGATCGTCGGAATCGCAGGAAGTTATGGAAAAACCACACAGAAACATATTCTTTCTCATATCCTCTCGAGTTCACTAGAGACTTTTTCGCCATCGGGTACACATAATACACCATTGGGAATTAGTCACGATATTCTCGCGGGTTTGACGAGTGACCATCGGGTGGCGATTATTGAACTCGGGGAACATTATCAGTGAGATGTTCGGGAACTCTGTGATATTATTCATCCGAATATTGGAATTATCACCGGTATTACCGAACAACATTTGGAGCGATTTGGCTCTATAGAAACCATTATCGATACTATTTATGAACTACCAGAGAATACAAAAGTGGATGGAAAATGTTTTCTGGATACTCGAAATATGTATGTAAAAATGGGGTATGAAAATCGCAAAAGTCTTCCTGTTCAGTATCGAGATATGGCACGGGAATCAGTAACAAATATAGAATGTCTCCCAGAATTTTCTGGGATGAAGTTTGAATACAATGGATTTGTATTTCAAACACCACTACTCTGAGCTCATATTATCACTCCCATTATCATCGCTTATAAGATTGCTCGTTCGTTTAATATACCAAATGAAGTTATTATACAGACGGTTACAAGTCTTCCTTTTGTGGAACATCGACTGGAAGTTATCTCTCATCCAGAAACCAATATTCGTATCGTAGATGATAGTTTTAACGGAAATCCTGAAGGAGTGAAAGCGATAGTAGAACTTTTTCGTAATACCAAAACAACAGGACGTAAAATCTATCTCACACCTGGATTGGTGGAACTCGGAAATCGCTCGAGAGAAATTCATCTAGAGATATGACGGCAGCTTGCCGAAGTTTTCGATATAGTTTTACTCATCGATAATCCTGCGGCCCGAGATATTTATGAGGGATTGAAAAAGGCTGGATTTCAGGAAAAAAATATTCTCATCTATCCAAATACTCTCGCAGCACACTCAGCACTTTCCGTAGTTCTGAAATCGCAGGATACGATTATTTTCCAAAATGACTGGACCGATAATCTCTTCTGGAAATAAATCATTATCTTTACTCTCAAAAATTTTCCTATGAAATTCATAATCTATACTGACGGTTGAGCACGATTCAATCCTGGTCCTGCGGGTATCGGGGTTTTTATAACGGATGAAAATGGAAAGGCTATCGAACGACGACATAAATATCTCGGAATTGCGACCAATAATCAGGCAGAATATCAAGGAGCGTTGTACGGAATTCGCCGAGGGATAGAACTCGGCGCGATCGAGATAGAACTCCGAATGGATAGTAATCTCGTTATAGAACAACTTTCTGGTAATTTTAAAATTAAAAATCCTGAACTTAAGATTATTTTCCTAGAAATTCAATGACTTCTCGGCAATTGGAAAGGGAAAATACAATTTACTCATGTGCGTCGTGAATATAATAAGGAAGCAGATAGACTCTCCAATGTTGCGATGGACGAGGGGATGAAATAATTTTTTTTATTTTTCAAGAAACATTTTGTAAATCTCTCTGGCTCTGTATAATGCCAGCCTCTTCTTTCGGAGGGACATACGCCGAGGATTTAAAACCCTCAGAGGAAAGTCCGGACACTACTGAGATAGTATAGCAGATAACGTCTGCGGCTCCTGTATATATCTAAAACCAGGAGTACGGATAGTACCACAGAGACGATACTAATCTGTTTCGGCAGATGAAAGGTGAAAAGTCCGCTTCAGGCGGATGTAATTATTCTTCGGAATAATTATGTGGCAAACCCTATACGGTGCAAGAGGAATGGTACTTTGATTCTCTATGACGATCTCGGTCGAGAGTCAAGTATACCTCGCTAGAGAGTACGGGCGACCGTACTACGAGATAGATGTATGTCGAGACACAGAATCCGGCTTACTACCCGAAAGAAGAATTTAAATAATTTAAAAATAATTCTCTACCTCCTTATAATTTTGCTTATGAATATCCTCCTCGTCTGAATCCAGGGTTCTGGTAAAGGAACCCAAGCTCGTAAAATAGCCACAGAATATGGTTATAACTTTTTTGAGATGGGACAAAAGCTTCGAAAATTTTCAGAACTTAATCATCCTCGTTCGGGCGAAGTGAAGACTTGTATGGAGCAAGGGAAACTTGATTCCCGATGATCTCATAACTGTATGTTAGAACACTACCGTGATACACACGGAAGCGATAAGATTCTCTTCGATGGAATTCCACGATCGAGTACACAAAAAGCTCTTTTTGATGCCGTATTTCCTGGATATTTTGTGGTATTTCTAGATCTCAAACGAGAACAGGCAATTGAACGACTTGCTGGACGAAAGATTGATCCCTCTACGGGAGAAAGTTTTCAGGCAGATTTTATCGGAGTAATTCAGTCCATTTACTGGTCAGAAACTCATCAAAAGACCCGATGATACGCCAGACGCTGTTGCAAAACGAATCGAGATTTTCTATGAAAATACGCTTCCACTTTTGGCAAATTGGGCGCAGGAAGGCAAAAAGGTTTATACGATTGATGCTTCTCGAGATGTCGAGACGGTATATGATCAAATAAAAGTAGTTTTGAGCGCGTATTAAAATGTTTTTCTATATTCACATTCCCTTTTGTCGTCAGAAGTGTCAGTATTGTCATTTTGCACTGACTCCCAAATTTAATGAACTCAAGGTTCGGATTTATATTGATGCTTTGAAAAGGGAAATAGAAGAGTTTTTTATGGAGAATCCAGGAAATACTATTGAAACTATTTATTTCGGTGGCGGTACTCCTTCTATTCTGACGGGCAAACAATTGGCGGAAATTTTGGATATTTTCCATAGACAGAGAGGTTTCGAGAAAATATCTGAGATTACTCTGGAATCGAACCCTGAAGATATTACGAGTGAATATCTTACATGCTCTTTCAAAACTTTGAGTGAATCGATTGAGTCTTGGGATTCAGACTTTGAATGAAAAAGCTCTCAAATGGTGGGGCGAGCAGATTCCAACAAGGCGATTTTCCATGCATTGGATTTTCTTGCAAATGGTCCTATTCGGAAATATTTCCATCGATTTTATCGCAGGACTTCCACATACTTCTCGTAGGTCAAATGGTTTCTGATTTCGAGCAGATATTCTCTCAGTATAATTCCAAAACATGCGAGCATGTATATGCTCGAAGATGAAAATTATCCTGTGGATTGGAAACCGTATTTGCCAAGCGAAGAGATTATTCGTTCGGAATATCTTGCTGGAATGCAATATCTTCAAGAAAAAGGATTTTATCGGTACGAACTTTCCAATTTTGCACAACCAGGTTTTGAATCCAGACATAATCAATCATATTGGAATCATTCTAACTATCGAGGCTTTTGACTCTCAGCTGCGAGTTATATAGAGGGTGAAAGATTTACAAATAGTTCTTCATTTTCTGGATATTATAAATGAGAAAGACAAGAGGAATTACTCAATGAAGAATCGCTCCGTATCGAACGGATAATGTTTGGGATGAGGACTTCTGGAGTATTACTCAGTGAATTTTCTGATGTACAAAAAGTAGAAAAATTGAAAACAGACGAACTTATTGAAATACGAGGAAATAGGGTTTTTCCAACTTCGACTTGAATTTTTCTCATTGACCATATAATAGGCGAGCTTATTTAATATATAAGCCGGCGTAGCTCAGTTGGTAGAGCGCATCATTGGTAATGATGAGGTCGTGGATTCGAGTTCCATCGTTGGCTCCAGTGAAGAAAATAAAATATCCCATTTCTTGAGAGAAATGGGATATTTTTAAATTATATTCCTCTAATCAACCACGCTGAAGAGTTCCTCGAGTGTAGTTTTTCCGCGCATTGCTTTAAGTACTCCGTCCTCTCTCATAAGAACGAGATCTTGTTCTCGTCCTTTTTCGAGAATCTCTGCTGGACTTGCTCCATTGCGAATAAGCGTACGAATTTCACTGGAGAAATGGAGTACTTCGAATATTCCGACTCGTCCTTTGAATCCAGTATATCCACAATGTTCACATCCTTTTCCATGATGGAGTGTAAAGCCATTTTTCTTAGCTTTAGAAACTGCCTCGATTCCTATGTCTTTCATCATCCATGAGATGATATTGTTTTCGTCAGGCGTTGCTTCATAGGATTCTGAACAGTGTTTGCAAATCTTTCGCACGAGCCGTTGAGCTATGATTATATCAATAGCAGAAGCAAGAATATATGGAGGAAGTCCCATATTAGTGAGACGTTCGATGGTTTCTGATGCACTCTTGGTATGAAGCGTAGAAAGTACGAGATGTCCCGTGAGAGAGGCTTGAGCAGCAATATCTGCCGTCTCGAGATCGCGTATTTCTCCAATCATAATAACATCGGGATCCTGACGAAGAAGTGCTTTGAGTCCACTTGCGTAGGTATAATTATTTTTCTCATTTACTTCAGACTGTACAACTCCTTCGAGCTCATATTCGATAGGATCTTCGAGGGTGATAACCTTCTTTTCAGGAGTATTCAGTGTCGAAAGTATCGAATAGAGAGTGGTTGTTTTACCACTTCCTGTTGGTCCGGTTACAAGGATCATACCACTTTTTTTCTCGGTACTTTTTTCAATTTGTCGTTTGGATGTCCACATAAATCCGAGTTCGCTCATGGCAGGAATAGAGTTGGTAGAGTCGAGTATTCGACATACGACATTTTCGCCAAGTTTCACAGGCAGTGTGGAGACACGGACGTCTATACGATCACCTTCCGTTTCGATGCGATATTTCCCATCCTGTGGAATCTGTGTCAGATTGAGTTTCATATTCGATTTGTACTTGAGTCGCTCCAAAACAAGTTTATATTCTGTGGTACTGAGGCTAAAAACCGTTACGAGATTTCCATCGATTCGGAGTCGTACATCGACAGAAGTAACCTTGATGTCATAGTGAATATCAGACCCACCAAGAGAAAGAGATCATTTAGTAATCAGTATAAGTGCTGTATCGGAATCCTGCTTTGCAAGAGCAGCTCGCACAAATTCTTCGAGCTCCTGAAATTTCGCAGAATGAAATCATGCATTTTCCTTTATAAGTGCAGCTTTTATTTTCTTGAAGTCTTCTTCGCTTTGTATCGACATGGGAAATGTTTGTAAATATGAATATAACTACAGAGATAGTATCATATATCAATTGGTATTGCAAAAATATGAATATCATTATACTGTAGACAATTCGACATTGTATCTCATTATTTAACGAGAGAAATATGCCTATCACTCAAACACAAATTATCATTCTCAGTATTTACACTCTTTTCTTTATTTGTGTGGTAGTTTTTTTTGAAATACGCCTTAATTATATTCACAGACGACATATTGAGAAGCTATATCCTGTTTGAGAGGATGGACTTAACATGATTGCTCGCAAACTCAAAATCATTACACGCCTCATTTTTGCTTTTTTATTCACTCTTTCTGTAGTAATTGTCCTTACTCTTTTATAGTTTATTTACATGACTATCCTTTCGGAAGAAAACTATACCATCATCACAAAACATGCAATATATTTTCTTTATATTGTAGCAAAATTCCTTTTTTTATTATTGATAGCAGGAGCTCTCTTTATTGCTCTTTTGATCTACAAGGAAGAGCTCAATAAAAATACAGCCGATCTTATTAACTACATATTTTTCCCTATTATTTTTCTCTTGGTAAATTATGGATTTATTCAACTCATATTGGGAATCATAGGCTATTATAATCGATTGATGATTATCGTAAGAGATAGAATTATTATCATTAATAATTCTCTGATACTTCAGGAAGATCTTGAGATAATGGACCTTTCAAAAGTTATGAAGATAGATGTGGAACGACATGGTCTTTTAGCAAATGTGTTTGGATTTGGACATCTCATTATCGAACAACAAAAAGACGAAGTAAAAGTGATACATTTTATACCAAAGCCCTATGAAGTATGGCAAATACTTCGTGAAAATACCACGTATATCAATCAATGATGACAAGAAATCCGTTTTCTGAGAAACTAATTTTACTGATTTTCGTCCATAAAATATGACTTTTATAATGTACAATGAATCTTTTGAATGTGAATATTGTCACACATCTATCACTCCACATCCTGAAGGTTCTGCTCGGAATCATTGTCCTCTTTGTCTTTGTTCGAAACATGTTGACGATGTACACCCAGGCGATCGGGCTTCTTTATGTCATGGAAAGATGCAACCGATGGATATAGATTATCGGAAGAATAAAGGATATATGATCCAGCATCAGTGTGTCAAATGTAATAAAATAATGCTTAATAAAGTTGCCCCCGATGATAAGTTCTTAGAATTTGTGAGGAAACTCAATCAAGAAAAAGACCTGCGATAATTACATTCATTTATATCTACTCCCTATATGCTCAAAAACTTCTTCCAAAAATACGATATCCTCCCTGAGGATATTCTTATTATCGCGTGTTCATGAGGTCCAGACAGTATGTATTTACTGGCGGAAGTTCTGAAAACTCAAGCCAAAGAAGCAATAATTGTTGCTCATTTTAATCATTGTCTTCGAGGAACTGAGAGTGATGGAGATGAAGATTTCCTTCGCGATTTTTGTGAGAAGAACCATCTTGTTTTTGTGAGTACAAGCAAGGATATATCCAGCCTTGCTCAGGAATCGAAAAAAGGAATCGAGGAAACGGCTCGTATTGAGCGATATGCTTTTCTCGAACAAGTACGATTGCAATATAGTGCAAAATATATCTTGACCGCGCACCATCTTGATGACAATATAGAAACACTGATGTTTAATTTGATTCGGGGATCCAAGATCCATGGACTCATGGGAATTCCAGAACAAAATGGCTATATTCTTCGACCATTTTGACAGTTTTCCAAACTCGATATTCTCCGAAAATTGGAGACAGAAAATATCCCATTTCGACTTGATTCTACGAATGCCGATGATATATATCTTCGAAATCACCTCCGACTCAATATCATCAGTGAATTTGAACGTATCAATCCAGAATATCGAAAAAATCTTGCTTCTTTTATGAAATATATGAATGAACTCGGAGGTTTTATCGACGCACAAGTGGTGATATTTTTGAGAGGAGAAACCACTTTTTTGGGAGAAGATTTTTTTCTACAACCATCTTTTCTCCAAAAAGAGATTATTCGATACTTGTATGCACAGGCAAATAATGGAACTATTGGACTCTCGGAAGGAGGAATCGCTGAAATAATTCGATTCATCGGAGATAAGGGAAATTATACTCAGAAAGATCTTGGGAAACTTCATTTGGAAAAAAAGAATTCCCGTGTATATTTTGGTCCGAATATTTTGCTGAAGTTATAGGCATATTCTCTATTTCTCATACATATGAACTCTTTTCTCCCGCTTGTTTTCCTTCACTCCATCGGTTTTTCTCAAAAAGCTCTTGCTCGGATTTTTGAGAATGACGAAAACTATGAAGATTTTTATAATCAGATTGATTATTCATTTCTTCAAAAATTAGGATTCAAAGAAGAAAAAATCCAGACGGTTTTGGAGAAGAAGCAGAAACTGGATACTGCCAGAATTACTGAACTCATAGAAAAACTTAACATTCAGATCATTACTCTGCATAATCCGCTCTACCCAGAACTTCTCTTGCAAACTCCCGTTTGTCCGTATTTTCTCTATGTGCGAGGAATATTACCGACACATACAAATCTCCTTTCTGTTATCGGTTCACGAAAAAGTACCTCTTATTCACGAACGACACTCGCAACTATTATCCCAGATCTCGTACGAGAATGATATGGAATAGTTTCTGGAGGAGCGTATGGAGTGGATTCCATCGGACACAAAATCACGCTTGAAAATAACGGATATACTCTCTCGGTTTTTGGAACGGGAATCGATCGGTGCTATCCAAAAGAGAACAAAGAATTATTCAATCAAATTCTCACATCTGGCGGAGCTCTTGTATCACCATTTCCACTCGGAACACTTCCAGAACCATACAATTTTCCTATTCGTAACGAAATCGTTGCAGGTATTTCTCGAGGAACGCTCGTGACCGAATCTGCTGAAAAATCTGGAACGTTCATTACTGCTCGACTCTCTCTCGATTTTGGACGAGATGTATTTGCGATTCCTGGCGATATTACGAAGGCAACGAGTATCGGAACCAATAGTCTGATACGAGATTGACAAGCAAAACTCACCATGAGTGCGAGTGATATTCTCTCAGAATATGGTCCGGTGACTATTCTCGCAAAAGATGAAAAACTTCCCACTCTTCCAAAATTTGACGACCCGATCGAGGCATCTATTTATGAACTGCTTGCAAATGAATCACTCGATATATCCTGCCATAGCTGATCAGTTATGAAATGGATGCAGTACTGATTGCTGGGAAACTCTCTATGATGGAAGTGTATGGAACAGTGGAGATTACTATCGACGGAAGTTATAGAGCTTTGTAAAATGTGTTCTGTATTCTTATAATCTTTCAATAAAACCTATTTTTATTTAAATTTTCATTAAACTCATTATTCCTATGTATCTTTTCATAGAAACCATTTCTCTCCCTGCAACCTATATTCTTTTCGATTCTGAGAGGCATATTATTTCGCAAAAATCTCTGGAACTTCGAGGTAGAGAATCAGAATATTTTCTTATTTCTCTGCAAGAATTTTTGACGGAAAATAAGCTGAAATACACCAATCTTAAGTGAGTGATTGTCGTGAATGGTCCGGGAAGTTTTACGGCGATGCGGATTATTACGCTCACGATAAATACACTTTCATTTGTGCACCATATTCCGCTCTACAGTATTGATTATTTTCAAATGGGAATACTTTCAGGATGGACATTCCCGATACTTCTTCGGGCGAATCGTGGAGAATACCTCATTCAAAAAGATGTAGAAAATTCCCCAGCACTTATTGCTCTTTCTGATATTCCTGCAGGAAACTATTTCTGAATGGGCGATGCAAATGATTTTACAAACGATACAATTTCCATACAATCGGACCTGAAATATGAGATGTGTTGTAAAAACTTTCTCTTTGAGAATCCTCAAGAGAAAATAAGCCCATTGTATATAAAAAAACCAAATATCACCTAATCTTCATATTTTATGTCTCTCAATATTCACGGAATGAATTTGTCTGGACTCCGAAATACTTTCCGTCCCGATGAAGAAATAAAACTCGTTCTGAAGCGTCATTGGATAGTATATCTCTATCTTGGATTTTCTGCGTTCTTTTTGGTATTTTCATCCATTATACTTCTTGCATATCAAAACACTGTTTTCTCGTTTATTCCGAATACCTTCTTTTCCGTTTTTCTGATTTTATACTGGTCTATTTACCTCTTGTTTCTCTATGTTACTTGGGCAAATAATGAACTCGATTTGTTCGTCATAACTGACCAGAGAATTCGTGGAATAGAGCAATTGTCATTTCTCAACCGAACGATTTCAGAATGTTCCCTCGAAGATGTCAAAGAGGTAAATGCTCAGACAAAAGGACTTTTCGAAAATCTCTTCAATTATGGAACCGTTTCTATGCATACTGCTTCCGAGAATTCCAATTTCATTATGCACTTTGCTCCGTCTCCCATAGATAGTGCGAGTATCATTCGTAATGTGATTCAGGAGAATAAGGCGAAGCGAAATCACAGAGAGCAGGAGATGGAGAATAAAGAATAATTTTTAGATTTATAATCAATCACTTTTATGTACGATCTTATTATCATCTGAGCTGGTTCCGCAGGACTTCCAGCAGGAATGTACGCTTCTCGTTACAAACTCAATAATTGCATTATCGGAGCGATGCCGGGCGGAGCTTTGGCAACTTCTCACAAAGTAGAAAATTATCCAGGAACTATCTCGGCAACCGGTCGAGAGATTATGGACCGTTTTACGGAACATGCGGTTTTGGCTGGTTCAGAACTCATCCAAGATGAGGTTTCGAGTGTGACAAAATCGGGAAATATTTTCACTGTCAAAACAGCGAGTGGGAAAACTCTCGAGGCGAAATATGTACTTCTCGCCATCGGGAATAAATACCGAAAACTGGGAGTTCCATGAGAAGAGAAGTTCCTCGGTGCCGGAGTTTCCTATTGTGCAACCTGCGATGGGATGTTTTTCCGAAATCGAAATATCGCTCTGGTTGGTGGGGGAAATACTGCTATCACCGAAGCGCTCTATCTTGCAGAAATATGCAAGGAAGTTCATATTCTCGTTCGGGGAAACGAATTTCGTGCGGAGACGGTGTGGATAGATCAACTTGCAAAACATTCCAATATTCAGGTACATTTTGAAACGAGCGTGACTTCTATCGAATGAGGATTCGGAGTGGAAAAATTGATCCTCAATACGGGAAATGAGCTGGCAGTAGATGGGATTTTCGTAGCAATCGGGAATCAGCCAGAGACAGCGATTATCGATGGTTTGAATCCGACAAAAGATAGTGCAGGATATATCGTCGTAGATGCTCGTCAGCAAACGAATGTTCCGGGACTCTATGCTGCTGGGGATATCACCACTGCTTCCAATAAATTCCAACAAACAATTATGAGTGCTGCCGAAGGTTGTCTTGCGGTTCATAGTATCCATGAAGATATCCTGAAATCATAGTTTTACTTTAAAATATCCCCAATTCATTTATGAATTGGGGATATTTTTTTAAAGTTTATCCTCTTCTTGCGAGTCACTGTTCTAATCTTTTAAGAAATTTTTCTTGTGTTCTTAAGAGACAGAAATTTTCTTGTAATGGTGTGATATTTTCTTGTATAAATATTTCTTTATCTGTGTCAGAAAGGGTAAGATAATTTTTTTGAAAGAGACCTATTTCTGTAGGACATTCATTACGAGCAACTTCTGTAAATACCAATGAAAGCTCATCAATAGAGAGTATTCTTCAGATATTTGACCTTCTTTCTATCATCTTTCCCAAAGGAGAAAAATGTAATACTGCTTGACTATAGAGACTAAGATTCTCTACTTTAGAAGATTTTAGTGTATTCATATTTTTAAAATAGTTATAAAATTATTTTGACCAACTTATGGCACTTACGGGACAAGCGACGATACTGTCATCGACATCTTTTCCTTCGTAATCCTCGATATCCATAACGATGGAATATCCGTCATCATTGAGTTCAAATACATCGCCAGAGATAGCAACACAGGCGCTACATCCGATACAAGCGCTGGAAACAATGGGTTTTCTTTTGAGTGCAGCAACCGTGTCTGCAACTTTTTTTGGATCGATTTGTGTCATATATTGGGAAGAATGAAAATAATAAAAATGGAAAATGTTTTTTCGTTTGCGTATTGTATAGAATTTCATACAATTCGCAAGAAAAAAGGAAGATATCTGAAAAACTTCGTTCTTTGCAGCTTAAATCTCCGTTTCGCTTGCCCACGAGGGGAGCTAAATAGCTTCTCTGTAAGTCGTACAGTTCACTCCGGTCCGTAGTTTTCATACGAATATTATCGTTCTTTCAAATTTTCAGAAAATTAATCTTCAAATTTTTTTATTGATTCATTATTATTGGGCTCGCAAATAGGTTTTTATTTCTTGTCCATATGAAGTCAGTGGTTATACAGAAAATTCCAAGACCATATGAACATCGAAATTAAAATCCTATTTACTCACATTCTCTATTATGTTTGACCGTATTTTCCGCATTCTTCTCATTCTTCTTCCTTGGAGCGTTCTTGGAACGGTTTTTCTTGGGAATAAACTCGGGATTCCGGGAATTAGTTTCTTCAAGGAAATATTTCTCATCGCCCTTCTTGTGCTTCTTGCTATGGGATTTTTGGAAGCAGAAAATATTCCCCAAGTTCGATATCCTCGATTATCTGATCGGATCGTATATCGGATACTTAGTCATTATCACACTGGTAAATGGACTCGGACTCGCTTCACTCGTGTATGGTGGACGGTACGATTTCGAATTCCTCATCGCATTCCTCATCGCAAAACACGGAAGCACTCTCCTGCGGGGAACAGTGGCACAATACTTGAAGATATTTCTCCTCTCCGCAAGTATGGCTCTTGCTGCTGGGATTTTGGTGCGTTTCGTCTTCCATGAAACCATTCTCCTGCATTTTGGATTTTCTCCCAATCTCTCGAACTGGAGTTTCGGGGGAACACCGCCCATCTACCATGGAATCGATGGAGCTCGAATCAAAAGATTCCAAGGGATTTTTGACGGACCGAATCCTGCTGCCTATTTTATCATCATCTATATCGGACTTTTGGTGCACTATTTTCGAACCAAGAAAGCCCATCATTTCCTCATAGGAATATGGATTATGGTACTTTTTGGACTCATTTTTCTCACCTACTCGCGTAGTTCTATCATAGGAATTATTATGGGATTTCTCATTTTGATCGCTTTTTCTCTCAAAACCATTTGACATAAATACCGAAAAGAAAGTATGTATATTATCGTTTTTCTCGCGACTATTTCTGGACTTTTCTACATTCGTTACGAGGGAAATATCGACCAGATTATTATGCGGACGAGTTCGTCCAAAGGGCATTTTGATCGGGCATTGACTGGAATTGAGCGATTTCGAGAACATCCCATGGGACAAGGACTGGGAACTGCGGGACCTGCCTATCGCTATGTCGTGAAACTCGCCGATACGCCGATATATGGAGGGAAGATAGAAAATACCGAGGATTATTACATTCCCGAGAGTTGGTATATCCAGCAATTGGTGGAATGAGGAATCGTCGCGTTCGTCCTCTTTTGTGCGATTATGGGGATGATTGCCTGGATGATATTCCCACTTTCTCCCGCATTTTTCGCTGCCTTTGTCGCCGTTCTGACGATGAACCTCTTCTTGCATAGTTTCGAATCCGTATATATATCTCTGATTTTATTCTTGATGTTGGGAGTTTTTGTGGGGAAGAGGAAGAAATAGAGTTTTATAAAAAAGTTTGATCCATTTAGAAAATAGATATACTTTCATTTATTGGTAATATTTTACATTAAGGATTCATGAAAAATAAGTTAACAGTAATTGATTTTTTTTGTTGAGCTGGAGGTTTTTCGGAATGATTTAGACAACAATGATTTAAGATTGTTCGATGAATTGATTATTGGCAACCAGCCATAGATACACATAATTTGAATCACTGATTGAGTGATTCTGTTAAAAGTGTACTTGATTTTTGGTCCGAAGACTCCGAAGATATATCCGAGATAGAAAAACTAGAAGATACAACTTGTATAATTTGAAGTCCTCCTTGTATCTCATTTTCTTCCTCTAATAAATCTTGAAAAGCTGATAAAACTCACTGATTGAAACTTATTGAGTCTTTTCTTCGTGTAATTGCTGTAAAAAAATACAAAACGGATTCAAAACTAAAAGTCTGGTATATGGAGAATGTTCCAAATTCCCAAAAGTTTGTTGAGGAAGAGTATTCATTTGAAAGATTAAATCTTTCAAAGTGGGCAAAAACAATTTGAAAAAAACCAGATGACACAGCTCTTATAGTTAAAGATAACTGAGGTATTCTTAATTCTTGAGATTATGGTGCACCACAAAGCAGAAAACGATTTATATGCTGAGAATGGTGTGAAACACAAAAATTTTTAACTCCAAAAAAGACCCATGAGATATATATTACCTCATGAAATATACGTGACCTACTACCATTACCGAATATGACAGAAAAAGATGTAATGGAGTCTGAATTTACTGACCCCAATTATAAAAACCTAAAAATTATCGGTGAGAAATTTACTGACCATTTTTATGATACCTGACTTTATACTATCGAATGGGAAGAGGCACAATATCTGAAACAAAACCATTCTTTCATGGGTAGAATGTCTTTTCCTGAGAATAAGGATAAACCATGTAGAACAATAATGGCTACCCGTTCAGCAAAAACTAGGGAATCTCTTATATATAAATCGGAGTATAATAGAAAATGAAATGGAGAGTACCGTCTTCCGACGATTCGTGAAATAGCATCACTCATGGGATTCCCAATTACTTACCAATTTACCTGAACCGAGTCAAGTAAGTGGAGGCAGGTATGAAACGCTGTATCTCCACATCTCAGCGCAGCCCTAGCAAGGGTTATTAGAAAAGAACTTAGATTGCCAAGTATAGAAAAAATAGACTTTTCATCTCTCGACAATGGATATAAGGAAGTTAAAATTAAACTCAACACTTTCAATGAAATGAAGTTCGATAAACCAAAAAGAAAGAATGTGAATGCAAGATTCAGAAGGCATCCATATAAATCAGGAAATATTACGGTTGAACTTATGAATTATATTGACTGAAAAGAGGGTTATGGGAAGAAGTGGTATATTCAGATGTTTTTCTGAACCTGAGCTTGATTCAGTCAGATAGTTATAGATAGGGAAAACTATAAGATTATAGAAAAATATATAGAAGATGGAATAAAAGGCTTTGCTGAATTTAAAGTTGATTATTTAAAATATTTAGATACCCTTTGTATTAGAAATGAAGCTGAATTACAAAAATACTATGAGCAGGATGTGAATTTAGAGGATTCAAGAAATCCAATAAATATTTTGAAAAAGATTAATGAATTTATTCAAAGAAGAGAAGAAAAAGAGGATTTGATTTTTAGTAATGGCATAATCCCAAAAAGTCAGGTGCCAGTAGGGCAATTATATGTGATATATAGCTTAGGTAAATTATTTCTTTAATTTTACTTTTATGAATCAGGAAACACGCATTCAGAAAATACAGGCTATTATTAATCAAGGAAATCCATATTGAAAACAAGATATTCTTTGGCAAGATGATTTGGTATCGTTTGATGTGTATAAGATTCCTTTGGAGTTTTTGATTTATAATAAATATAACTGAAGAATATTAAGTCGTACATTATCCCTTGAAACACAGGGTTGCTCTATAGATGTTGAGCAAGAGGAATGAAAAATATTGATTGAGAAACTATTATGGGAATCTAAAGAAAATAGAAATAAAGATACATTAGCAAGTCTCATAAAGATTTGACAAGAAAAAGTGTGAATCATTACTAAAGATGGTATTATTATAGACTGAAATCGTCGAGCAATGCTTCTTAATAGGGCAGGGCAGAAATTCTTCAAGGCCATTATTCTTCCAGTTACATTAGAGGATGATAGGAACTCCATTGAAGAATTTGAAACTAGACATCAGATGTGAGAAGATAGAAAATTGGATTATAATCCAATTGAAAAATATTTAAAAGCTTGGAATCTTACGAAAAGATGAGTATCTACCAATGATATTGCTATATGGATGGGGGAAACTGATTGAAAGATTAAACAATTAGTTGAGATAAAAGAATTAATGGATGAGTATCTGGAATATTTAGAATATGACTGAATATATACTCAATTAATGGAGTGACAAGAGGATTTATTTATTAGTCTTCATTGATGGTTACAGAATTTATATTGATGAGCGAGTCTAAAATGATTTGATGGCTATTCCGACAATGATGTTGATGATCTCAAGTTTATTGCTTTTGATTATATTCGTATTAAATTTGGGACTGAAGATAAAAAATTTAGGAAATTAGCCAATTGACACAAAACAAGTCATTTATTTTGAGACAAAAATATTTGGGAATCTTTTTCAAAAAAACATTTTGAATGAATAAAGGTATTTCAAGATCAGGAACTCTTTATAGATAAATCATCTAATAATTTAGAAGCACATTTGAATGATAGAGATTCTAAATTCAAAGAGAATGCTTATGTTTTTTTAGAAAATAATTTCAATACTCATCTTACATATATTTGAGATCGTGATTCAAAAGATAGGCCATATGAGTTAACATCCTGAGCATTAAACAAGATTAGTGCGATAGATTTGAATAAACCTATTGATTCACAAGCTTTAACTCAATTGGAAGAAATAGATAAATTAACTAGAAAATTACTTGGGAAAAAATCTCCAGTTATATTGCTTGGTGATATGATTGATGATTTAAATCGCATAAATTTTGGAGCATTGGGTGATTGAAAAGAGAAAGTTCTTGAAAAAGTAAAGGAAATCCATCATCTTACTTATGAAATTAAGAAAAGTTTAGGAGCTTAATATTAAATTAATTACTATGCTCTTAGATATAAGCGATTCTTCATTTATTCTTTCTTGCGATACAGAAGGATTATCCAGAGATAAGAGATTTCTCTTATCTCTTAGGAGGTTAAATCCGATAGTATCTACTGATAGTTTCATTATTTGATTTAATCAAGGAGAGAGAGTTAACGTCTTGAGAGATATTGAAGCTATTCTTAAGAAATTCGAAATTCGTTTTGAAATTTCTGATAAAATCAAGGAGGTTTTTTCTGACTACCAAAGAGAATTGGATAATTTTTGAAAATTCTCTGAGAATGCTCAAAAAATTAGAGATAATGAGTTTAAAGATAATCCCGAACTCGTAGAAATGTTTGCTGATTTTCAAGAAGTTCTAGGTAGAAATATGAGCCGAAAACTATATGACTTACAGATGCTTTCCGCTTTCCATATGACATTTGCACAGAATAGTTGTAATTTTGCTGTTCCATGAGCAGGGAAAACAACAATCGTATATGCGGCATATACCTATCTAAAGAATCTCCCAGTCTCAGACCCAAGGCATGTTGATAAAATATTAGTTATTTGACCATTGTCATCCTTTTCACCATGGGAAGAGCAATACTTCAAATGTCATTGAATAAATATTACATCAACGAGACTTTCTGGAAATCAAGAAATTTCTAAAAATCAAAAGATACAGCATTTATATTCTGGAAATCCATCAGAACTTACTCTTATTAACCATTGATACGTCAATGCTCTTGAAAAAGAAATTCGCGATTTTCTCAAGAAAAACAAAACTATGGTTATAGTTGATGAAGCTCATAGAATAAAGAATTCCCGTTGAATATGGTGAACTTCTGCCACCGAGATTTCAAAAGATGCTATTTCAAGAGTTATCCTTACTTGAACTCCAATACCAAATGGGTACGAAGATCTTTTTAACTTGTATAAATTTATTTATCCATTCAAGTATCCAGAGATATTAAAAATCCACCTCCAACAACTTGAGGAAATGACGAAAAATTCCGACGATGAAAGTTTAAGGGTAAAAGAATTTATAAAAAATATTTCTCCTTATTTTATCAGAATTAAAAAATCTGACCTAAAATTACCAGGTATATCTGAAAAATTAGAATTTATTACAATGGATGATACTCAGCGTGAAATCTATGATTTTATTGCCATAAAGTTCATCAATTCATTTAAAGAGAATGCCTGATGAACTTTGAAAGATCTCCTAAATAAAGCCAAGTTAATAAGACTGAGACAGGCTGCTATTAATCCATGATTACTCAATTCTACCATTAAAGAAAGCTTAAATGAAGAAGAATATGAAGAAGATTATAAAAACCTTCCAGAAGAATTTCAAAATGACTCAGCAATAAGGAATAAAATTACAACATACTTAAATAATCATACTCCTCCTAAATTTTCAAAGACATTGGATATTATTAGAACGGACATATTACCAACTAATGGAAAGGTGATTATTTGGACTATATTTGTTCAAAATGCTAAATGATTGAAAGATTATCTTGAATCAGAATGAATAAAATCCAAACTTTTAATATGAGAAGTTCCCATGAGTGAGAGAGAAGAGATTGTCTGAAAATTTAATAATCCAGAAAATAAAGACTTTTCCGTAGTTATTGCGAATCCTTTCTCAGTGGCAGAATCAATTTCATTGCACGAATGATGTCATAATGCAATTTATTTGGAAAGAGATTATAATTGTTCCAATTTTCTTCAATCAAAGGATCGGATTCATAGATATTGACTTCCTCCAAATCAAAAAACAACATATTACTATCTCATTACGAGAGATACTATAGATGAAATTATTAATGATAAATTAAATGAAAAAATAAAACGAATGGAAAAACTTATTGATGCCGATATTCCTTTATTTTTTAGATTAAATGAATCAGATGAATCAGATATTATAAAAGAACTCCTAAAGAAATATGCTCGAAAATCTTAAGGTATACAAGAATCTCGGAACTCCATTGTACTTTGTCGAGTTACTTCATCTTTTCTGCACCATAGAACGGTGGAGTCAGCCAGATCTTACATCCCATTTTTATAATCGACAAATTGATTCAAGGACTGTTTTTGATGGTTGAGTTGAATTATTTTTACGACTCTGAGTTTTTATTCAGTCATGATGATATTTGTATGTATCAAAAGAATCGTTATTTCTTTTATACATTACCGATATCAATGAACTGAAAAAGAGTTTAGTAAAAATCATTTTTCAAAATAGGGAATTAAAGCTGGATTTGTTGCCAATATTTTCGCCAGATTATCTTTCGTATAATATAGTTGAATCAAAACTTGAACTTTCCAATGACGCATTTGATTTTAAGTATTCGAGTTTTAAACAATTACTTATAGATTTATCTGTATTGATTATTAACAAGGATAATCCCTATAGATTCTTAATTAATCCTATTCATCAACCTATTATCTGAGATTCAAATATAATTATTGATGCTAAGAAAAAAATGACTTTAGAAGAATTAAAAAATCGGTTGGATTTAGATCAGCTACATTGAGAAGAGGCAGAAATATTTGTTTTAGAATTTGAAAAAGAACGCCTTTCATGACTTAAAAATATTGTCCAAATATCGCATTATGATGTCTCCGCATGATTTGATATTTTGTCTTATAATTCTATAGATTCTGTTACTTCAGATAGATTCATTGAAGTTAAATCTTTTTCTTAAAAAAAATCCTTTTACTGGTCTAAAAATGAGATGAATGTGGCAAAAATTAAACGAGATAATTATATGCTGTACCTTGTAGATAGACAGAGAATTTCTGAAAGAGATTACATTCCTGAAATTATTTATAATCCAAGTAAAAATATATTAGAAAGTGATGAATGGCTTAGAGAAATTGATAAATATTTTATAGTTAAATTGTAGAAATACAATTTCCTCCTCATTATGCACGAACACTTGTTTATTTTCAAAAAACCATAAAAATCACTTGCAAAAAAGTACATAGTACATAGTCTACTGTGTACTATGTACTTTTTAGAAAATCTTTCTATGAACTTCCTCTTCTTCTGACGACTCGCGAGAGAAAAAGGTTTCGATTTGATTATCGGAGCGCTTTCAGAAATAGTGCAAAAAACTGGGGAACTTCCTGGGAATTTCTTCCTATTTGGGGAAGGTGATTTGAAAAAAGAATTCTTCGAAACTTTTGCAGGAAGTCCATTCTTTGAGGACTGCTCGAAGTTCTCAGAGGATGAGATTTTTGATACTATGGAACTTCTGAGTAACTCCCCTCTCTCCTTTGGGAGAGGGGTTGGGAGTGAGGGATCTGAATGAGAGGATTTCAAGATTTATTTCTTCGGATGGCAGGCACAGGGAACTATACGGGATATATTGGAAGTCTCTCACTTCACTCTGATGCCATCAAGATTCTTGGAAACTTTCGGACTCTCAGCTTTGGAATCACTCTCGGAAGGAGTTCCCGTGATAGGATTTTGAAAATGAGGACTCATCCCTTTTATACTTCCAGAACTCGCCATCCCATTTTCGACAAACGATGCAAAAAACGTAGAAACACTTGTCAGTAAAATCCTAGAAGTTTCAGATACATATACTTCGAATAGTACGTCCGAAAATACTAGGACAGAATCTGATTGGGCACTACTCTCTCACCAATCTCGACATATCGCCGATAGTTATACCGAAGAACGATGGGTGGAACAGGTACGAAATATGTTCCCGAAAGATACGAAAAAAATATTGCTCGCGAGTGATTATGTGACAATCCTTGGTGGTATCGAGACACATGTACAAACCATCGCACGAGTTCTTCGACAACACGGATATGAAGTCGAGATTTTCGGATGGGAGTTACAGAAAGGGAAATGGACGAAATTTCTTCGACTCCTCTGACTGGTATATTCTCTTTGTAATGTTACATCTGCTCGAGGGATTCGAAAAAAAATCCGAGATTTTCAGCCAGATGTTATATGGCTCCATAGTGTGAGCCGATTTCTCGGTCCACTCGTAATTGGAGAAGTAAACAAATCTGGTATTTTTTCACTGGTAACCTATCATGATCTTGGACTCCTCTCGCCATTTCCTTCACAGATGGAAAGTGAAGATATGATTCCAAAAAATCCGAGTCTTTGAGCGTTTTTGAATGTTATTCGTTCGAAAAACCCGATTATGTATCTTGCTGTATCTTGCAAATATTTCCAAGTTTGTATTCTCAGAAAATTGTTGCAGAAAGTGAATATCCATATAGTTCCGTCTTCATTTCTCGTTCCACATATTCGCAATACCATCGAAGTTTCAGAAGAAAAGATACGAGTATCGGAGCATTTTTTATAAAAAGAAGTTCAAAAAAGGATTCTTGCTGAATCCTTTTTGGTATACTCTCTTGTTTTCATGATTTTAATATATCTTTTCTCACTTCCTGCGGAACTCACGTCTAAAATCAGAAGTGTTCAAACAGTCCTCGCTCTTTCGAAAAATATAGTGAAATCATCTTGGAATTTTAGTATCTTCCGATTTCTCGTTCCATATCTCGATTCACATCTCGCTCTTTCAATACTTGTTTTTTCTCGAAAACTTTTCGTCCTCGGGCCAGTGCGACCGATATCTTGATCAGATTTCCTTTGGAATATACTTCTGTAGGAATGAGTGAAAATCCTTTTTCCTTGAGTTTCCCTGTGAGGTAATCGATGGTTTTCTTGTGGAGAAATATTTCTCGGTCCGCCGATGGATCGATCCCGAGTTTATGAGGCAAATGTTCATAAGGGGAGATGTGGAGTCCTTTGAGAACAGGGCGTCCTGAAGCGAGACTTATATAACTTCCTTTCAGATTACACTGTTTTGCTCGTACGCTTTTCACTTCTGGTCCGGTCAATTTTATTCACGCTTCGTATCCCTGCACGATTTCGTAATCGAACAAGGCTTTTTTATTGACGTGAAGTGAGATAGTAAGTGAAGCCATAAATTATAAAAAATTATTTTCCAAACATACGTCGGGCTCATTTGAGGGTTTCGAGGGCTTTGTAGAATTCTCTTTCTTTGAAATCGGGCCAGAGTGTATCGGTGAAATAATATTCACTATATTCACTCGTATAGAGGAAATATCCAGAATGTCTCGTATCGCCACCCGTTCGTACAATCAAATCTGGTGGAGGAAATCGTCCTGTGTCCAGAAAAGGAAGCAAAGTGGTTTCATCGAGCGAATTTATATCGCCACCATTTTTTACGAAATTCTTCATCCCACGGATAATTTCATCCTGTCCACCATATCCGATTGCCAAAATAAGGGTCATTTTCGTTCCATTCTCTGCTTCTTTTCTGGCATCATCGAGGACTTTGACGATATGTGGTGGAAGTATATCTGGATTTCCCACCCATTCAAATTTGATACTTTTTTCGAGGAGTTTTGGGAGGAGACTCTGAATGCTTTTCACGAGCAAATCGTAGAGATAGGCGAGTTCTTCGGTACTTCTATTCTCTATATTTTTCTTGGCAAGTGCCCAGAAACTGCAGTATGCTACCTTTCCATTATAACAAAGTTCTACCATTTCCTCGAGACGGATTCGTCATTCCTGATGACCGAGAAAGGTTTTGATAGTGTGTTTTTTAGCCCATCGACGATTTCCGTCCATGATAAATCAGAGGTGCACGAGCAAAAAAATTAAAAATTAAATTATTTCAGTTTTACGATTTCATCGCATCTAAATAACTCTGCAATAATATTCCTGCGGCTATATCATCGATCAATTTCCTCGGATCTTTTCCGAAAGGATCTACCGCATTTTTCGCTTCGAAGCTTGTCAATCGTTCATCCCATTCTATATATTGTATATCTTTCGGGAGAATATTTTTGAGTTTTTTCCCGAATTCACGAGTGCGAAGTGCTTGTTCTGAGGTTGTGCCATCCATATGATTCGCAATCCCGATGAGAACCCTATCAATACACCGTTCCTTGACAATCTTTGGGAGACGAGAAAAAGCTTCTTTAGCAGGAATAATAGAGAGTGGAAGAGCGATTCATTCTATCTCTATCGCAAGTCCGATTTTCTTGGTTCCGTAGTCGATGGCGAGGATGGACATAAAACAGAAAAAT
The DNA here is from genome assembly GCA_963751115.1 of uncultured Candidatus Altimarinota bacterium. GTDB lineage: Bacteria > Patescibacteriota > Gracilibacteria > BD1-5 > UBA2023 > UBA1545. Next base: position 58,590 of record CAVVTN010000002.1, on the reverse strand, counting down.
TAAAAGTATTTGTCATCCCGAGCGAAGCCGAGGGATCTCTTTAGATCAATATTACGAAACTATTCTAAAAGAAATTACAGGATATTTCATCTATATCAAGAAAATATTGCTTCAAATGTGGTAGTTAAAAGGGATTTCTCCACTACACTGCGTTTCGGTCGAAATGACAACACTCCATTCCATGATTACTTGCTTTTTATCTCAATATGCATCTTGATATTAACATCGCTTCAGAGGTGGATTTTGATATCTGTAACCCCGACTTGTTTGAGTTTGTGTCCTTCTGGGAGGAGAATGTGTTTTTTCTCTAATTCCACAGCGTATTTTTTCTGGATAGCGAGGATAATCTCATGTTCACCAAGCCCTCCGAAAATCTTGTCTTTACTTCCAGCAAGCTCAAAAGTGAGAGTGGTATTATGAAGTTTCTCGGCAATCTCATGACGAGCTTCCACGAGATGACTTTTATTATCCTGAGCTTTTTTCTTTTTCTCTGCTTCTCGTTTGATAAGCTCGGGAGTTGCGACTCTTGCAAGACCTTTCGCGATGAGAAAATTCCTCGCATAAGCGTGGCTCACCTCGATGATTTCTCCTTCTTTTCCAACATTTGCGATACGCTGCAAAAGTTGTACCGATACAGTATTATTTGCCATAATTTAAAGGTGTTAATATATATTATAAACCTCCATAAATTCGATCGTGCATATTACCACAATGTTCACAAGTAGCAGTATCATGAGAAAGACTTTTTCCACAAGTAGGACAAGCATTCATATAAATAAATTCACCAACTTTATAAGCAACATCAGTAGATAAAGCTTGTAAAAAAAGTTGTCCTTCTGAAGAATTAACATGAGACATCTTTTGATATATTCAAAATATATCTTTGCGCTCACCTCTTTCCTCAAGAAATTGCGTACTAGGTATGAGCATTTGAAATGATTGTTATTCGGAATAAAAGTCTATTTCTCTTCCTTTGCATCCAAGATAATCTTGTATCCAAGAAGCTCTGATGTAAGGTTGATATTGGCTCCTCATTTTCCGAGAACTTTTGCTTTTTCGTCCTCAGCAACGATACATCGAATGATTTTATTTTCCTCGTCGATAGTAACTTTTTCTACTACTCCTGGTACGAGTGATTTTCGTACGAGTTCTTCTCGGTTTTCTGTATAGTTGATGATATCAACTTTTTCTCCAGCAATCTCGTCAACAACCGCACGAACACGAGCTCCTTTTGGTCCGATGAGACATCCTGCTGGATCTACTTCATTGTATTCAGAAGCAACGATAATCTTGGTTTTAAAACCTGGAGTACGAGCAATACTCACAATCTCAATAGTTCCATCTTCGAGTTCTGGTGCATTCATCTCAAAAAGTTTTACAACAAGATTGGTATCTTTTCGAGTAAGAGTTACACGAGGTCCAGCAAGAGTATCTTCCTCAAGTTTTGCAACAGAAAGGTAGATTCGTGATCCGGGAGTATATTTATCCTTGGAAACTTGTTCTGATTTTGGAAGCACTACCTGATTTCCATTGTAATCAAGAAGTACACGATTTTTTTCTACAAGTTCTACTTTGAGACTGATAATTTCTCCTTCTTTTCCTTTGAAAAGATTGAAGATTTTTTCTTTCTCCGTTTCTTGAATCTTCTGGATAATAACCTGGCGAGCTGCTTGAGAAGCGATACGTCCAAATCCTTCTGCATCAGCGAGAACTTCTTCGCTCACATCGATCTCAATAGTATCTCCGATGGTAAAATCTCCTGCATCATCTCCGAGATCTGCAAGTGCGATTTGAGTATCGGCGTCTTCGACGATTTCAACGATAGTTTTTTCTACCGTGATTTCGATTTCTCCCGTTTCAAAATCGAGGTGTACATTTACCTCGCTATCTTTGTTTCCGAAATCTTTTCGGTAAGCAGTCTTGATAGCAGATTCTATGATCTCTACAAGACGTTCTCGTGGGATTTTTTTCTCTGCAGCAATTTGATTAATAGCTGCTTCTATTTTTCGTATATCTATCATAAGGAGTGATAATTAGGAGAATAAGAATGGTTTGGTATAAAAAAAGAATCTGGAGGGAAATCCAAATTCTTTTCTCGAGTTCCCAAATACAAGAGGGAGTATATAAGTATTTTTTATTTTATCAAATCTTTTTTAGGGAGTTTGTAGAAGAAAAAGTTAAAATGTCGTGTAAAGAAAAAGTAGAAATGTCGTGTTTTTGGAAAAGAGAGCATGGAAAGTATGAGATAATGATAAGGAATTCCTTATCATTATCTCATATACCATATGAATACTATTAATACCCATATAGAAACATCTGAAATTCTACAATCTAATATACAACATAATCAACTCCTCCACATGACAGTAAAAGAAGTACAAAGACATAATATTATCTCTCAAGCAGTAGAGAAAAGAATTTCAGAAGAAACAGCATCTAAAAAATTAGATTTAGGAATACGTAAGATACAACGACTCAAACAAAGTTTTCGTAAAGAATGAGTCACCTGAATGATTCATGGACTCCGCAATAAGTCTTCCAACTACAGCTCTCCTCTGAAAAGAGAGACTCTCTACGAGTCCATCCATGAGATCATCAAAGCTGATGTAAGATATCAGTGATGCTGACCAACGTTCACTTTGGAACAATTAAAAAAAGATCATAAAGAGATTTTCGAGAACAGCAACTGCACGGTTGCAACACTTCGTATAAAGATGACACTCTGGAAACTTTGGAAACCTAGAAAGAAAAGAACAGTCGGAGAAGTACACAGAAAGTGGCGAGAACCAAAAGAAACGAAATGAGAAATGATCCAATTTGATGGTAGTTACCATGCTTGGCTTGAATGAAGAGACGGTGTTGATGTAAATGGTAAACCGAACACTTGTTGTCTTCTTCTTGCAACCGATGATGCAACCAGTGAAATTACTAAAGCAGAACTGACTAAAAATGAGTGAATCGAGTGTATATTTCCATTCATGAAAGAATATTGCGAGAATCCACTTCTCTGAAAACCATACTCTCTGTATCTCGATAAATTTGCAACCTACAAGGTGAACTATCCAACAGCAACAGACACTTCGGATGTTGTAACTCAGTTTGGAAGAGTTGCAAAAGAGCTTGGTATATCGCTCATCTTTGCTAATTCACCTCAGGCAAAAGGAAGAGTGGAACGTATGAATAGTACCCTTCAGGATCGTCTCGTAAAAGAACTTCGGTTTGCAAACATATGTACTGTACAAGAAGCGAATGTATATCTAAAAGAAATATTCATTCCGAACTTTAACAAGAAGTTTGGAAAAGTAGCAAAAAACCCCAAAGGAAATCTCCATACTCCACTCTCTCCAAAAGAAAAAGATACAGAAAATAACTGACATTTCCTTTCCTCTCTGTTCTCGATTCATGATGAAAGAAAGATACAGAATGATTATACGGTTCGATATCGAAACAAATACTGGCAACTCTATTTCTCCAAATGAACTACCCTCCTCAAACAATCTAAAGTACGGGTGGAAGAATGGCTAGATGGAACTATTCATGTGTACTACCGATGAATAGAGGTAACATACAGAGAGATATCTAAACATCAAAGAGAACGATCCTATGAGAAATTGAAACTTGCTCCAACATTACCAAGATTATAAATCTATATTACTCAACACGACATTTCTACCTTAACTGAACCATAGGGAAAACACGACATTTCTACTTTTTCTTTGACATCTTTTTATGGAGTTGGTATTTCTGCTCCAGTAAGAGTCTCAGGAATTTTTCTGGTAGATACGTTTTTCTTAGTATTCTTCGTAATAGTATAATCAATCCCTATTTTATAATTTGAGTTTTCTGTAGTGGATATAATTGGTTCTGATGTTGCTCCAGAAGTTGTATTATCTATGATGACGGGAGTAGGTGTAGTATTTTTTATTACTTCTTGAATGTTACTTTTCCCCGATTTTTGTAAGTCGGTTGAGAGAAATGAACTTGAGAATAATATACCAACGGAAATAGAAACAATCAAGAAGCTGACCCCTGCCATAATCTTTGTTTTTTTCTGCATGAAGAATCGAAATCCCGCTCGACGTTGTTCGCTGAGTTCTGTTTTTACTTCGGCGACATATTCTGGAGTTATGACCGGAGAATTTGCAATCATATTTTCTGTCGTAATCTCTATTAGTTCAACTTCTTCTGCATTTACAGTCTCAGCAATAGGTATTTGAATTTCAATTATTTCTTGCATATCCGTATTACTATCTGTTACATCAACCATCTTGACTTGAGTGACTTCTTTTGTAGTAGCAGGAACATCTTCATGATCTTTGATAATTCCATCACTATCAAGATTGAGATTGAGGAGGTCGTCATCTAGACTGAGCTCATTAGCGATGTGGAAATTTGGAAAGAGCTCTTTGCGGGATACTTGCTCTGGAATTATTTCTTCTTCCGATATAACAGTTTCTGATTCTACATTAGAAAATATAGACTGGGATTCTTCTGGTCATTCTATTTCTAGAGGGAGAACATTTGGTATATTTACTACCTTCACTTCTTCTTGTGGAAAAGTTTTCGGAGGGAGAATCTGAGATATGTCTTGGTTTTTTTCTGTTTGGTCAGCAATCTCGATAATGGTTATTTCCTGTTCTACTTTTTCTAACAGAGGTTCTTGTATAAGTTGTGAAGTAGGTATTGTTCCTTGAGAATCTTGTTTCAATTTCATAAGTGAAATTTTTGGACCAGTCGAAGGTATTTTCTCTGTTGTTGTAGTAGTATTCGCACTTGTTGTACTTGGAGCAATTTTGGAAAGAGATATCTTATTGCTTGATGGAGTAGTGTCTATAGGAACAGGAATATTCTCAATCTTCAGAGAATCGAGCGATGCTACAGGTATGTTTTTGAGAGCATTGAGATTAAGAGCCATAATATTATTTGCTTATTTGAAATATGTATTTCTAATATAGTATAAAATCTTCCTCCTGTCAAAAAATCGAACCAATTTTGTAAAACAGAGTCAGAACTATTTATTTCAACTTGATTTTTTGTAAGTTTTTTGTACTCTGTACGCAAGTTATTAAAAAAATATTTCCCCTCTTTATTCTTCTCTTCATGCGTTTTACTGTTGATACCAAAGTCCTCAAAGAGGCAATTGATGTTGTGAGTCATGCCAGTACGGTTTCTAATATGACACCGATACTTGAAAATATTCTCATCTCAGCTCAGTATAAGAAAGTTGTATTGACTGCCAATAATCTCGAGATGGCGATGGAATGTATCATTGATACAGGCGTAGATATAGAACTCGAAGGGAATTTTACCGTTTCTGCGAAGTTTCTCGCTTCTTTTATCTCTCTGGTACAGGATGATAAAGTGACTATTGAGCTTCTTTCTGGTGGATCACTCCAGTTCACAACTCCTTCTTCTGAGACGAAAGTAAAAGGAATAGAAGCATCGAAATTCCCCCTCATCCCTGTATTTAAGGCGGAGCAACCATTTCGTATGAATTCTCTTGATTTGAAAAAAGCCATTGACCGAACACTTTTCTCAACCGCCGAAGGAAATATTCGTCCGACTCTTGCGGGTATATACCTCGCACTTCATGACAAAAATGCGGTATTTGCCTCCACAGATAGTTTTCGTCTCTCCGAATATGTCCTCATAAATTCTGTACAATCGAATGATTCTACAGCGATTATCATCCCCTCTAAGACGGCTATGGAGCTCTCACGGATTCTTCCTGAAAATGTTCTTGTAGAACTTTTTCTTTCTGAGAATCAATTCCTCGTGGTATTTGGAACGATCAAGGTTTTTTCCCGATTGCTTAATGGACATTTTCCCGATTATACAAATTTCTTCCCGAAAGGGTATGCCACTAAGTGAGTGGTGATGCGAAATGATCTCATTATTGCCCTTAAACGAGCAAACCTCATTAGTCGTGAAAATAATTATAACACTCGTATCGCTTTTCGATCCGAATCTGGACTCGAAATCTCCACAGGAGATACCGAAATCGGAGCAGGAACTATCCGTGTCATCGCCTCGGTAGAGGGAGAAGATGCACAAATCGGACTTAATTCTGTCTATATGCTCGAAGTTCTCGGAGTTATCAAAGAGGATTATGTCAGTATCGACTTCGAAACCCCACTCTCACCGATCATGATCAAAGGAGTTCCTGAGACTGACGGGAAGAGTACGTATCGACATATTATAATGCCACTGAAAATATAGTGTGAAATTTCTATATTCCAGGATTATATACTTTTGTAGCCAAAAGTACCAAAAGCTTTTAAGGGAAAAAAACTCGTCGGGTAGCAACAAATAAACTGTTTACCATCTGACTCAAGCAGTTTTTCCCTTAAAAATCCGTTTTGCAAGAAATCATCATATTGGGGGCTTGAAATGCCAAAATAATATTGTCGTCATCCTGAACTTGTTTCAGGATCTTCCATATATTTTCAAAGTTAATAATAATTCTACTTTTTATGAAAAAACTCATTATAATTTCCGTACTTATACCATTATTCCTCATCTCTTGTGGGAAATCTGAGGAGGTGAAAACCTTCGTAAATCCGCCAGTGGTCGAGAAACAGATTGTATCAACCGTACTAGTTATAGAAAGTGGAAGTGTCACTACGGGAAGCGGTGTGGAAGTGAATACAGCGAAAATAGAAGAAGTTTCTACTGGAGTTGTTTCTGAGAGTTGAAGCATCTGGACACAAACTGGAACCATGAATCAGGTTTCTTTTTCAGATGAACAAAGTAAGTATCTACCAGCAGAGCTGGTAGTATTAAGCGAAGAGCCCCTAGAAGGGGCTAAATATGGGGCATTCTGTTCATTATAGGGAGTTACCAGTTAAAATCAAGCTGAGATCAGTCTGTATATTTATCACGTTTCCACTGGTCAGCAACATACTTTTTTATCATCTCGATATCGATTCAGACGGTGGAGACAAAGTATCATCTACTCCAGAAACTTTTCTGACTTATCATTTTCTTCTTTCCAAACCGATTATGTACAATGATAGCACTCTTTCATTTGAGTTTTCCCATGATATCAGCAACGGAGTATTTTGGTGCAATTCTTGCAATCATGTGAATATGATCTGGTCAGACGTTTCATTTTACAATCTCGAAATCGAATCTTTTGGAAAGTTCTTTGAAGAGTTCTCCTATTTCTTTACGAATTCCTTGAAAAAGTATGTTTTTTCGATATTTTGGTACTACCACAATGTGGTATGTACAATCCCACTGAACATGAGATTGTGCTTCATAGTTAAGAGTTTGCATAGATTGGGGGGCGTTATGCCCCTTCTATTTGTTCCTCGCTAACTTGAAGTATATACACTTTACGCCGAAATGGTAGAACCTGGATGGTTCCACCAGCAGAGCTGGTGGTTTAGTGGGGGTTAATTAAAGATATTCTCGCAAAAATCTATGAAAACACCAGGAAACAACAAGAACAAGAAAAGAATGGTACAGGAATCTTAGTTCAAGGGGATTTTAAAGCCGAGTATTTTGCCCCAAAAGATTATTTAAAAGATAATGATAAAATCATCACGACTATAAATGGAAAGATATATGAATTTCCTGGCATATATGGAGAGAAACAAAAAACTGATTATAAAAAATGTATTATAGAAGATGGTCAACCTAAGCAGTCAAATAAGAAAGAACTTTTTGAACTTTGTGCATGGCAATTCGTTTGATTTAAATGATTTTCTCCAAGTTGAAACTATCTATTACTCTTTAGTCGATCATTTGATTATCCATCATATATTATGATGGATGCAAAAACAGGAAAGGAAGTATTAACAACGAGTGATTTGAATTACTATATTTGGACCATAGACAGAAAACAATTTATATATGGAAGTCAGTCTGGAATAGCCTCATGACCATGATTGATTATTACAAAAAAGTGAGCTTTTCCTGAAGAAATAACTATTCAAAATACAAATGATATTTATTGATTACATGTAGATGAAAATTATATCTATTCAATAGAAAGTATTTTGGATGTTCAATATCTTAAAATCTATAATCTCACCACCCTCCAAGAAGTCTTCTCAAAAAATATAACAAAATAATTTTTACTAAAAAATTACCATAATCCTCTATGCTCCAAAATCTCCAAACCCTCGAACAAGCCACTTTCCAAGACATTTCTGTATATCTGAAAAGTTCCCATGGAAATAATGGAACTGAAGCATTTAGTTTTCTAAAATCGCTTAAATAATCGCAAATGAAAAAGAAGGTAATACTTTATAGAAAAGCAAATGGTGATATTCCCGTGAAGATATTTTTTGACGAGTTGAAAAATACTAATAATCAGTTACTCGCCAAAATTTTAGCGAAAATTGATCTATTGAGTATGGATTCACTTTGAATGGATGATGTAAAATACTTAGATGATAAAATCTATGAACTGAGAATCAAAAAGCAGAGCAATATCGGGAGAGTATTTTATTTTATGCTTTATTGAGACTCCATTATATTACTTGATGGAATTATTAAAAAAGATCAGAAGCTGAAGAAAAACATCTTGGATCGAGTTATAAAATATAAAAATGATTACCTGAATAAGAATTAAAATTTGATTTTTTACAAAAAATATATAGCATATATGCTATATAATATTTCTTAACTCAAGAAATTATGCAAAGAGAATATACATTTGAAGAGTATAAAAATGAGGTGTTTATACAAGAGCCTTATTTAAAAGAGCTTTATGATCAAGAACTTCTCAATGCCTTTATCTGAAATGAGGTACGAAAAATTCGACTTAAGAAATGAATTTCCCAGCAAGATCTTGCAGAAAAAATTCACTCAACTCAGTCGGTGATTGCAAGGATAGAGGGAGGTAAGTCGAATATTTCGATGAAAACACTTTGAAAACTTGCTTCTGGACTAGACGCTAAGATTGAACTAGTTGGATAATCTGAAACTTTTATAAAAAAATTCTAAACTAATCTCTATGCTCCACACTCTCCAAACCCTCGAACAAAACTCTCTTGTTCAAATCTCCGCTCTTGTTTCCGAAGTAACCCTCATCGACCTCCGAAATGCTATTCTCGGGAAGAATGGGTCTTTGACCGAACTCCTGAAGTGAGTAAAGGCCCTCTCTGATGAGGACAAGAAAACGGTCGGTAAAGCCATTAATGAATGTAAAATCCGCATCACTGCGGCTTTTGAGGCACAGCTCTTGATTATCAAGAACCAACTCATCGCCGATCGTCTGGCGAATGAATTTGAAGATGTTACTCTGCCCGTTTCGGAAGATACCGGGAATCACATCCATCCGATTACTCGGACACTTATGAAGGTCGAGGATAGTTTCAAACGTATGGGATTCGATATCTATGAATCCAATGAAGTGACGACTGAGTACTGGAATTTCGATTCTTTGAATATTCCGAAAACCCATCCGGCTCGCGATATGCAGGATACTTTCTGGCTCGAAGGAGCAGGGAATGTGCTCGCAACACAGACTTCCAGTATGCAGAATATCATCATGAAATCGAAAGGAGCCCCAATCAAAGCAATCATTTCGGGACGAGTATTTCGAAATGAGGATATTGATGCGACGCACGAGAATACTTTTTATCAAGTAGAGGGAGTGGTGATCGATAAAAATATTACTCTTGCGAACCTCAAGTATACGCTTCGAACGATGCTCTCTGATATATTTGGTCGAGAGGTTGCTATTCGTATGCGTCCAGGGTTTTTCCCATTTGTAGAGCCAGGAGTGGAAGTGGATTTCTCTTGTCCGTTTTGCTCTGGAACGGGGTGTAAGATTTGTAAGAAGTCTGGTTGGATAGAATTCATGGGGGCAGGACTGATTCACCCGAATGTACTTCGAGAAGGGGGAATCGACCCAGAAGAATACACCGGATTTGCCTTCGGATTTGGACTCAATCGTCTGGTTATGATCGATTATGGAATACCTGATATGCGTTATTTTCAGAATCCAAATATTGCATTTCTGAAACAGTTCTAAAAGAAAGATTTGACATATGCACAATTCGGAATAAATTACCTACCATACGTTAGGTAATTTATTTTTTTACTATTTCTGTATATGAAAAATCTTATCAATGAAGGTGGAATGGATCGACTTGGGCGTATTCTTTTATCAGAAATCCTCTTTATCATCGGGTTCTTTTGGTTGGGTTCTATTCTCCAGATAGTGTTTTTTATTCTCAGTTTCATCCTTTTGGTGACGGGAATTATTGGTTTTTGTCCACTCTATACACTTTTCAAAATAAATACTTGTCAGAAAGATATACAGATTTCTAAAAAATACTGGATTATTTTTACTCTTCTCTTTGTCCTTATTGGTGGAGTCGGAAGTTATTATAGTGCATTTTTTACCAAGAAATTTTTCCTCGAGGATTATAATCGTATGAATAATTTTTATAAACAGACACTTTTCGATACTGGAAAAGAGATGCGTCCAGAATCTATTGCAAATTATGAGGGATAAGCCTAAAATGTGTTGGTACAAATCCTTTGCTTTTAGCTACTGTATCTGCTAAACTTGGCAGTACTTAGTTTCTAATCTATCTTTGTATGATTTACACAAAAAAACACTTGTAACAAATGCGGTAAAAATAGGGTGCAGAAATACGGGGTTAGCAGAGGAAAACAGCGATACAAATGTCTTGTGTGTCTCGCTGTATTCATACCGAAAGACACCTCTTGGATACGCACTGCTTATGTAGATTACTCTCTTCATAAACAAACCCATAGAGAACTTGGAAAAACACTTGGAAAGAATCGAAATACCGTTCAAAAATATCTAACGGGAAACATCCACTATACCGGAGAACTACCAATCCTTCGTGAGACCGAACGTATGTGCGTTGTGATCGACGCAACCTATTTTAGTTCCCGTACGGATGGCATGGCTTTAATCCGAAGTAATGCAGGACTCAATCTGGTATATGATTTTGTATCATCAGAATCATTAACGAGTATTAGCAAGCTCATGAGCACTTTTGACTCTGCCTGATATACAAAGAATACCGATGCATTTACGATCGACGGAAGGAGATTCATGTTCGATCTTCTTAAAAAGAAATACCCTGCTATTCCCATACAGATGTGCATTTTTCATATGAAAGCGATTATCAGGAGATATACCACTCTCAGACCGAAAACAAGGCTCGGGAAAGCCCTTAAAATCCTCAAAACGATACTGTGACGCATTCCAGAAAAAATGTTTCTTCGGATATTATCCCAAGTAGAGCATATCTACATTGACTTTCTCAAAGAACGGAACACAAACGGACAGTACGAGCACAAGCGATTACGGAGTGCCGTGGCAAGCATTCGGTATTATCTTCCATACCTGCATACGTACGAGAGATATCCGCACCTTTCGATACCGAGAACTACGGGCATTTGTGACGGTTATTTTTCACATGTAAAAGAGAAGCTAAAGCCTCATCGAGGAATCTCTCGGATTCAGCGAGATTCTCTTCTTATCTTTCTCCTCGAAGAACAGAACAGGAAGGCAAAAGTTTAGGAATAAAACCAACACATTTTAGGCTTAATCGAAAAACCAACACATTTTAGGCTTATCTCAATTATGATGCACTTTCCGCAGAGTATGCTGTATTCTTGAAAAAATATACTTCGTATCACCCATATGCGTTATATGGAGATAAACAGTTGAATAATGATATCACAAAAGTTGCGGGTATTATTACGAGCTTAAAAGACAAAATATATACCGGAGATCTGAAAGAATCTCATCTGGATCTTGAGAAGGTTCGTCCTATTTTTCAGGATATTTTAAAGAGAAATAACTTCTCTCTCCTTGCAGTAACTCTCGTAGATTTCCACGATGTTATGGAAAAAGTCATAGAAGCGGCCGATGCGAAAGATTCCGCAGGAGTAATAAATACGTACCCAGAGGCAAATGACAAACTCAATGCCATCGCAGCAGAAGCAAATGATGCCGAGATTCAAGCGATTCGGAAAAATCTTGATGATATTAAAACTCTCGCAGAACAAGGGCAATCCGAGCAACTTCCGGCAAAAGCCGCAGAACTCAAGAGTAGTTTCGTGAAAGTCTATTTGCAAAGAGGGTAAAATTTTTCTCCAAAAAAAGACAGTTAAAACCCCACCGAAGTGGGGTTTTTTAGTCAGGTTGCCATTAGTCTAAACAGCACAAGTCCAACTAGGACTGCTACTGTCGAACTGATAGTTACAACCCTTTTTTTCTTCCATTCATCAATAGCTCCCAGTAACGGAGCTACAACGCCACAGAGTGGTGATAATAGCAGGAATGGCTCTGCAGGTGGTAAATGATACCAGACTTTCCATATGATTATGTGACCTATAAGGAGAGCGATGCATCCAGCAGATTCTGCAACTCTCGGATAGAGCTTCCCAATTTTGACAGAAAGTGCGAGAGATGAAAACCCAGCCACCAAAAGGGGTAAATTTTCCCTGAAGGCCCAATTATCACCTCCAAAGATTACAGCTGTGATAATCACTAGGATATCGCCTATGCCCCATGTAACCCAGAGAGCAAAATTCTGTTTCTGAAACATTCGGGATATTCCGACTGTGGCACAAATTATTGCCCAGCAAAACCAAGCCGAGAGGGCTTGATTTGCAGGTGCCGTAATTGATAAAAAAATCCAGGGAATAAACCCCAATATACTGATTATTACTGATGCAATAATCAGACTACTGCGTTCTTTTATTTGTTTCTTGTTCACTTTGCGCTCCTTTGTTTGCAACGGAATTATTCTGAGTATAGAATTAATTCTATAAATGTCAAATACAAATTTTTCTCCAAAAAAGACAGTAAAAAAGCCCAGCTTGGTAGCGGGCTTTTTAGAGTGTATGGTCTCCAGTGAGTCCATTCCGTGAAAGCTCTAAAGGCGATCAATTTGGAAGGATCATGGTAGAAAGGTGTGTCGCGTATCATGCAACTTCATATTCACAGGTTTTGTGTGAATATCACTTACCCTCCTTGGGGAGATTTATTATAGAGGCATTTTCGCCTTTCCTCTTTGTTTTTTTATTGGTATAAAGGAAGAGGAATATAATCATAGTACGAAAATTATTTCGGATCATGATTATATTCCTCTTCCCAAAGTTTTTGCAAGCCTCTCGACGTAAAGTATTCGAAGCGTTTGTATTTTTATTTGAAAAAGTTTTTGTTGGAGGCACTCTGAGTGATTAAGTCAAAGGCCATTCTAGGAGAGTAAGATTTGTTAATGAACGTTCAGGAGGGAAGTATTTGTTCCTCTGTCCTGAATACCTAACTATCATATCCGAAAATGAAATATATTGCGAAAGAAGAGATATTGCTATTTTTACAGTTTATTGTTTAATATAAAATTTATATATGTTTTTGCTTTAAAATAGGGATTACTTTTTTCTAAAAAATCTTTTTTATTTTTTCTGGATTTTTTACTTTTGCACAAGTTTTGCACATCGATGAACAAATAAATAATTCTATTTTAACTTGATTAAATAGAGGAAATCCATATATTAATCCCCGTATTTACACCTAAAAAATATTTAACATATGTCGATTGTCGAAGATTTACTACTAGATATAGTGGTTTCTACCTTTCCAGAAGTTTCTGAGCCAAACATTACACTGGATACACCACCAAAAAAAGAGTTAGGAGACTTTGCTTTCAATGTATTTCCGTATGTAAAAGTGACGAAACTTGCTCCTCTAGTGATTGCTGAAAAAGTTGCGGCAGGTCTGGAGAAACATGCTCTCTACTTCAAAGATGTGTTGATTATGGGCGGATATGTGAACTTCTTCCTGACGAATGAAGCCTGGATGGGTATTTTCAATTCTCTTTCTACTGAAAATAAACCTTCAAATAATGAAACGGTCGTAGTGGATTATATAGGACTTAATATCGGAAAGCCTTTTCATATCGGACATTTATGTACACCATCTATCGGACAAACGATAGTAAATATTCATCGACATCTCGGTTATAGAGTTATTGGCGATAATCATCTCGGTGATTGGGGTGGATTATTTGGGAAACTTATCGCAGGATATAAGAGATATGGAAATGCGGAAAAGTTGAAAGAAAATGCGATTGAACATCTTTTGGAAGTATATATTAAAATAACTGCCGATGCAGAATGAGATCCTACTATAGAGGAACTTTGTCGAAATGAATTTAAAAAACTTTCAGAAGCTAATAGTGAAAATATCGAACTCTGGAAAGAATTTACAGCTTACTCTGTAGAACAATCGAATGATGTTATGAAAATGATTGGAGCGAAATCAGATTATGCCATAGGAGAGAGTTTCTATGAAGGACTTCCTCTTCCAAAACTTGGAAATCATCCAGATCTTACTTATAATATGAAATCTATCGTGAGTGAGATGCTTCAAAAAAGCATAGCAACCAAGAATGAGGATGGATCGGTTGGAGTAGTATTTTCAGAAGAATCAAAAATCCCTTCTTGTATGCTTGCAAAAAGAGATGGAACCCATGGATATCTTGCCTCAGATCTTGCGGCAACGAAATATCGTATGACGAATGGTTGGAATCCTGCAAAGATATTTATCTGTACAGATATTCGACAGCAACTTCATTTTAAACAATGCTTCTCTATTGCTCGTCAGGCGTGGCCAGATTTACTCGAAAATACCGAGCTTTTTAATGTAACCAATGGTTTTATCATGCTCAAAGAAGGAGCGATGTCGACAAGAAAAGGTATTATTGTTCGTTTACAAGATTTGATAGAAGAAGGTTTCAATCGAACAAAAGCTATTATTACTGAAAAAGGACAATCACTTTCTGATTCAGATATTCAGGCGATTGCTATTGGCGCTATTAAATACTCATATCTCGCAGTAGACCGCGAGAAAGACATAATATTTGACTGGGACAAAGCCCTTTCTTTTGAAGGGAATAGTGGTCCATACATCCAATATTCGTTCGTTCGTGCGAAGAATATTATCGAGAAAGCGGGGGAAATCACCTCATTTCAATTTGAAAAACTCGCTTTATCAGAATATGACAGAATCTGTCTTCGTCGCCTTTCATTCTTCGACAAAGCTATTCTGGATACTGCGAATAAATATAAACCACATATTCTCGCGACCTATTGTTATGAACTTGCGAGCGAATTCAATGCATTTTATGTCCATACTCCGAAAATCCTTGAAGAACAAAATGCAGATATTCGAAACTTCCGATTGAGTTTGATTGCGAAAATTAGTGAAACTCTCAAAAAATGATTCGAACTTTTGGCGATAAATATGCCGGGGAAGATGTAATATATTATTTCCATATTTCATGCAAAAAACCCTCTACGGAAGAAAGAAAACAGGATCATCGCGATTTGTCGTGGTTGCTCCCCATGGATTGGATGATCTTTTCACGGACGTATTAACAGAGAAACTCTGAGAATTATTACACGCGAGCATTGTTATTAATGATACTTTTATGAAGCCGAGTAATATTCTTGCTCAGAATAATATAAATAACGTACAAGATTTTAATAAACTTCCGTGGAATTCAGATAAAAATACATATACATATGAGCCTGGAAATACTGGATTGTCCTGTTTTTGTCAGGATATTTTAGAATATACAGAAGAGATTATAAAGAATCTCGGATATTCACCCGTATTTCTCTATATTCATGGACTTAAAGACCGTGAAAATATCGGGCTCGATCTCGGGATTGGAGTTCGTCTACACGAGAAAAATCTGACCAATGCGCGAGAATATGCAGAAATATTTCTCTCCCCTAAAAACATTGCACCAGGTGGTTCGGTCATTGCTGATCTTCGCCGTATCCTTCGATTGAAGAATGATTGGAACAATCGTCTGCAAAGCGAGAGATGATATACAACCAGAATCGGAGAGGTATTTTTCACAGGTCGTCCCGAGCAACTTCCGCAGATTCATAAAAATCTGTGATATAAAGTAGAATCCATTCAAATTGAAATCAATCGGTCTCTTCGAGAAGATGTAGATTATATTTCCCATTTTATTTACGAGGGGATGATGCAACATTATTAATTCGTTTTACACGGAAGATGAACTTACAATAAACTCCTTTCAAATTTGAAAGGAGTTTATTGATTGAGAAGATAGTTTATCTTTTTTGGAGTTCATTTCGTATTTCGTATTTAGTATTATACTTCTCGTTCATGTGAGCTACAAACATTTTAAGTTTTACACCAGTAGTATAACTCATTCATGGCTCCCTATAGTGGTCTTGTAATACATTGACAAGCTTTGTACATTCAGAAGATTGTAATAAAGTTATTTGCTCTTTGGTTAGGCTATTCGTCACAAGGGTATCATATAGTTTAATAAGCCCTGCGGTAGGAGTTTTTCCAAATATCTGAAAGATCGCAGATTCCATTTGTTTTCCATTTTTACTTTCGATAGCAGTTTGAAGTTCCTGAGTTGTGGGAAGAGATGGTTTTGCAACTTCAGGTTTGACCGCATTACCGACTTTTGGTTGATTGGATAGCGTTGCAGAAGGTGTACTAGTAGCACTTGCTGCCGGCAAGATTTCACCAAAATCAAAATCTCTTGCTTCAACACCTCTCTCTAATGCTTCTCTTTCTGCCAATGCTTCTCTTGCTTTAGCTGAAGTTGGAATATAAGCAACTAATACCTTCTCTTTCTTCGGAATATATATTGTTTCTCATAATTTAATCTTATTAATATTTCCAATCTGAGTATTAGCTGTTTTAAGAGCATCAATGGAAATGTGATGTTGTTTTGCGATTTTAGTAAAAGTATCGCCAGGTTTTACCGTATAAGTATTTTGTTTCTCAGTAACTTCGGGGTTACCTATAGAAGATTCAGGTGGCATAATATGTAATAAGTTAGGATAATAAAATTAAATATAACTTACTTACATTATCACTTCTTGCTTTTATTTGCAAATATTTGCTTTTTTCTTGCTTTTTTGGAAGAAAATCATACAAATAGACGCATATTATTTATATTTTTCATTTTCCCATTCGTGAATTATTTTCCGAAGATTATTATCTGCTCTATCGCATTGATTGTTCCGGCTACACTCTACTCCACCGATATATATACATCATCTCATGGAGAAGTGAAAATATATGCAAATTTGAATTCTCACATCATCTCGGGGGATGTGAAACTGGGAAATACCTTATTGGTCGTAAGCGCACCGATAGAGCACAAAAATATCCATATCGTCAGTTCTTGTGAACACACAGAATCGATTCTCTACAAAGAGCCGACACAAAATAAAAAGATGATATATATTATTCAGGTAGCATTTCCCACTGCTTGTGACACGAAAGAGATTCGCATCGGAAATAGCGATAATGTGTTTACTGATACGATATTCTCACTTCCTCTAGAATCTCTGAATCATCTGGAAAATAGTCTCATCGATACGGATAGTACACACTTACTCAGTATTATGCGAGAGCCGAGTATTGTTTTGGATCCAGGCGTAGATGGACAATTGGTTCAAAAACTCTCTCACGTACAAACGCTCTATAAGAATCTTGATATCGCTCTCGCAAGTGATATGGCGAGAAATATCCTCCAAGACCGTGATAATCTAAAATATCTTTCGCCTGTAGCTGGATATGAACTTCCAAACAATAGCGTACGTATGCCAGGAGCTGGACGTCCGTATAGACGAGATACGACGGATGGAATCCACCATGGTTGGGATATTATGGCACCATATGGAACACCCGTGCGAGCTCTTGCTAAAGGGAAAGTTATTCGAATAATTAATAATTGGAGTTGGGATGATTTTAAGAAGCTCAAGAAAGGAAATCTGACAAAAGATGACGAGGCAGAGAATCTCAATATCTTTCGAGGAAATCAGAATCTGGCTCCAAACTATGGATGGAAATGTAACGTTTTATTCTCACCTTTCTGCTATTTCTCCAGAAATCTCAGTCGGTTCTCTTGTAGAAGGAGGGATAAACATAGGAAATGTCGGAACGAGCGGAGTACCAGATAAGAATTATAAAGATGTTCATCTTCATTTTGAGATTCAGGAAAATCCTTTTATAGAGAATCAAAAGAATCCAGATTATCTTGATATTATGCGATGGGACTATCTTGGAGAAAATATGAATGCCAATAAAATACGCGAAGTTATGAGAGAGAAATTTGATATGGGAAATGTCGAAATTGCGAAGAAATAGGAATAAAATCTCTCAAAAAAGTCCACAAAAGAAATTCTTGTGGACTTTTTTCTACGAGAAATTCGCACTAATAAGCCATTGTTAAAAGATTTCTTTACATTTTGTAAAAAATCTTTTGACAGAATAACTTTTCTGTATATCTTGTAAGTGTAATAACTACACTTGATAAAGAAACAGAACGAAATATAGAGAAAGCTACGGCTTATATTTTTTCTCTTCAAATAAGTGTAATAACTACAATAAGTAAATTATATTTTAACTTTTCATACTATGAGATCAACTCTTCCATTTACTCTTCAGAATTGTTTCGCGGTTGCTCGCGATGAAGCGGAAATTCAGTCACTTATGAACAATGACATTTATAAATTCCTTATGCTTGATTTTATCCTCGCACATCCAGAATATCGAAAGATCGAAGTGAAATGGAAGATGAAGATTCGAAACAGTAACGTTCATCTCGCCAATGTGATTCCAGAAAGTGCTCTTCGAGAACAACTCAACGCTGCAAAAGCACTTCCAGGATTGAGCCAAGCAGATATTTCCCATCTTCGAGGTATGCTTACTAATACAGGAAAGCCTCTCCTTAGTGAGCAAACTTTTATATTTCTCAAAGATTTTCGTCTTCCAGATTATCACTTGGAAGCAGATGGTCATGGCGAATATGATTTAGAATTTATAGGAACATGGGATACATCCATCATGTGGGAGATTCTCGGACTTAAGATTATTAATACTCTCTATCTTTATCATTACACCAAAAAAGCAAAACTTTCTCCGAGCGAATTCAATGGGATTATGACAAAAGTTTTCGGTCGACTCTATGACGATGTAGACGTTATTAAATCACATCAAAATGTCACTTTCTCTGAGTTTGGAACCAGAAGATCTGCAAGTACAGATATTCACAGAATGGTATTGGAAATCCTTAATAGTGAACTTCCTGGTCAGTGTATCGGAACTTCCAATGTTATGCTTGCAAGGGAATTTGGACAAAATAATCCACGCGGAACTAATGCTCACGAACTTCGCATGATTCCAACAGCTATGGTAGATGAACCACAAGAGATTATCGACACGATGTATCGAATCGATCGTGAATGGATGAATCATAATCCAGAGCTTGCTATCCTCCTGCCAGACACTTTTGGAACAAGTTTCTATTTCAAACATGCACCAGATGATATTATCAAATGACACAAAGGAATGCGTATCGATTCCAAGGATCCTCTCATCGCTGTCCCCGAATATGTGAACTGGCTCGTGAGTCATGGACAGGATCCTAAGACAAAACTTGTTATTCCATCGGATGGACTTGAAGCAAAGACATTGGTAGATATCACACAAAAATGTTCTTCGCAAGTAGGGGTTCTCACGGGTGGTTGGGGGACAAATTTGACCAATAATACTAAAGGAACTATCTCCGCCAGCAAAGAAATATTTGGTCCTTTTTGATCATTCTCTGTGGTGATAAAACCAGAGGCCGTATATAGACCAACAGTTGGATGGGTAAGTACGGTGAAGCTCTCTGATAATCCAACAAAAGCAACCGGAAGTCCTGAAAGAATCGCTTTATTTAAAAAGACATTTGGAGTAGAGGGAATGGAATCACAAGAAGTAGCCGTTTAATATTTATTATCTTTTAACTTTTATGTATATGAAAAATACTGCACTTATCGTCGTTGACGTAACAGGCGCATTCGCTGATAAAAAATTGAATGAATTATATGTATCAAGAGGAGAAAATATTATCTCTGAAATTAATCGTACTATGCAGGAAGTAAAAGAAAAATGAGGAATAGTTCTTGCTTCCAGAGAAGAACATCTCATCGGAAACATCTCTTTTGCATCCAACTATGTGTGAAAACTTCCTATCACACAAGTTTCACCTGGAGACCCCAGAGGATGTGTAACACTCAAAGAAGTATTGGGCTGGAAAACACAGAATGAATGACTTCGTGATACTGCTGGATTCACAAAGAATGAACTTATTGCTTATCTCAAAGTCCTCGGAGGAACTATGGCAGTTTGGCCAAACCACTCGGTGAAAGATACAGAATGAGCACAGTTTATGACTGGAATCGATACTTCACTTATCGATCATGTAGTGATTAAGTGAGAAAGTAATACAGAACATCCGTATAGTGCATTTCAGGCAGTAGAAAAAGAATCAGGATTTACTACTGAGGAGTTATGTGACAAGAAAGGAGTGAAAGAAATAAAATTTCAGTGATTGGCAACCGATTATTGTGTACGAGATAGCGTTCTAGACTTTGCTCGCACTCAGAAATACAAAACAGAACTCATCTTGTCTGGATGTCGTGGTGTTACTCCCGAAACAGAAAGAGTGGCTCTTGAAAGTATGAAAAAATTAGGAACGATTATTTCCTTGTAAGTGTATTATTCTATAATAAAATCTCCTCTATTTTGAAAATAGAGGAGATTTTTGTGAGAAAATTTGCGATATAGAGGATTGTTGTTATACTTTGGAAAAATATTCTGAAATCTAAAAATAATCGTCAATCATATCACTTATGATCCCACTTACTACTCATTCTTTTTCTCTTGGAGAAAAGCAATACATTATTCATAATGAAGAGGAATTAGCTCTTATTGTAGACCTTCTAGCCTGATTACCTGATACATTTACACTCCATAGACATGTCATTATGAGTTTGGATGAAGATCTTATGAGAATAATCCTTACCTACAAAGGACTCTTGCTCTGTATGAAACATATGGAATACAAAAATCGTTTCCTCCTTCTTGTAAAGATGGGTGATACCCTTCCTCATGTTATCGAAACATCAACACATCTCGGAAGTCTTCTTGCGAGTATCCCGGAGGAGACTGATAAAATTCGTATCGTGAAAAGTATGAGATATAGAGGACTTACTCAGATTATCTATACACCAGATGATCTTGGGAATATTTTAGAATGGATATTTGGAGAAGGAGAGAAAATTATTATGGATATTCTTGGGAAAGATTTTCTTCAAAAACTTTTTGCATATGGAACAGATATTTATAAAGTATTTCATTTCCTCTCTGATGAAAATAAAAATATCCTCGCAGACATCATCTCACTTACATTTATTCAGTCCTGCATCTATACATCAGAAGATTTTTTCTATGTTCTCAAGGCTCTGAGTAATGAAAAAGTACAAGAATTTATCCCACTTTTTACTCCAGAGGAAATACGTTTGATTATTACAAAGAATAAAACACTCCATTATTTCCTTCCGAAGCTGACACAAGAAAAAGAAAACATGCTTTTACAATATATAAAAATTTAATTTATGCTCCACGAATCTCTTCTCATCGGATTGGATAATTCTCAGATACAGTCTATTTTACAATCAGGAAATAAAGCACTGGAGTCACTCTGAGGGTCAAGATATCCTATGATTGACGCACATGTACATGTTGTAAATTTCCTACAGGAAACAAAAGGATTTGCAAGCCTCATTGCTCATATGGATACTGCAAATATACAAAAAGCGGTAGTTTTTTGACTACCTGTGACCAAACAATGGTCCGAATATGAACGAGAAGCCCCAGAATATTATCTCGATGATGATAGTGAATGTTATTATTATAGTACCACTGATACGATCGTTGCAGAAGAGTATAAGAAACTTTCTCCAGAAAATCAGGCACGAATTTATCCGCTTATGTGTGGATTTAATCCGGCTGATAAACATGCAATTAAACACATAAAACGGATGTATGATCTCTATCCAGGAATATGGAGTGGTATTGGAGAAATCTTACTCAGACATGATGACCTCACTCTCCTGACAAGTGGAGATATTCCTCGAATCAATAGTAAAACACTCTATCCTATATTTGAGTTTGCTGATGCTTATAATCTTCCTGTTTCTATTCATAATAATATTTCAACCACTTGGATTGCAGATCGTCCGAAATATCTTCATGAACTAGAGGAAATACTCCGTGAATTTCCTCGAATGAAAATGATATTTTGTCACTGTGGTATATCTCGTCGAGTGTATGCTCCATTTTATAAGAAAATGATCGAACGACTCCTTCTTCAATATCCAGGTCTCCATATCGATTACTCTTGGATTATCTTCGATGAGATTATCTGTAAAGATGGTATACCAGATCCTGAATGGATAGAACTAACCGAACGTTTTTCTACGAGGATTCTGATAGGTTCTGATGTCATAGGGAATTTCCATAAAATGGGTGTTATAAATAATCGATATGATGTATTTCTCGAGACATTGACGGAAGAGACACGACAGAATATATGCATCAATAATGCAGAACGACTTTTTTCCGAAACGAGATGACGAGTAGAAAATGACCAGAAACGAATTTATCCAGATTGTTTTTAAATAAAGATTTGCCATATATTCAATTGTCATTATTTTTTAGAAAATATTCCTTATATATAAAATATGTTGTTAAACGAATCTAATGAAGAATTTTTTCTAGAGAGTTTCGGAGAAGGTGATATTATCCATGTCATGACTCTGGTTGAAAAAATAGAGGGGGCAGTCTTGAGAACTCTTTATGAAAATAATTCTGGTACAGAAGTTTTTTCTGAATTTATGGGGTGAGTAAAACTTCGTGCACAAGCACTGGATGTATTATTTAACAGTCCTCCCAGAGAAGAAGGATCCTGTGAAAGAAAAGGTCCAAGCATCGCTATATATACTGAATCATGAGCATTAGATCTCGTGAATAGTACATATATTCAGGCAGCAGAACTTCCTTCTGGATGAGAAGCGAAAAGACTCGCATGAGAAGGAAAACTAACCGAAACCATTTATGACGACGAGGAAGCTATACGTGTGAAAGAAGTAGGACCACTTATAAAAGAAGGGGGATATCGTGGAAAAGTTTTTACTATGCGCTCAGGATTTTCATGACGTTGGACATCATTACCAAATAATCTTTTTGGTGGAGATATTCGTGTTGCAGAAGATGTAACAGAGATTGATGATATTAAACCACTTTTCTCAACAGAGGGGATTGAAGGATTGCCCTTTGGATTTCATTCTCTTGTACAAGAACTTCGAAAAAGAGTAGAAAATATTATGGAATCTACATTTGATCTTCAATCATCATTGGAAGAATTGTCCTATCTTTCCTATATTTGAGATGTTATTGTAGATGAAGGACCATTTTTTGTTGTTATAAAACAAGGAGATGTATTTTTAACGGTCAATAAATCGTACGTAGCAGCATCGGGTTATACACTTGAAGAATTACAGGATCCCAGAACAAATCTCTATAAATGAGGGGAACAAGGAGTGGTTACTGCATATGTAAACAGCCTTAAAAATACAGGACACTATCACGGACTCTTTTTCCTTACTTCTAAATTATGATCTTCTATACCTGCATCATGGGATACATTTGCTATTGGAAATACTGATATCACTGTTCGTATCGGAAGTATGGCAGAACCAAAATTAGACTTGAACCGTATATTTCTTAAGAGGTAAGAAGCTTATAATATAAAAAGTGCCGAAAGGCACTTTTTATTATTTATAACAGAATTATATTCTATTTGTAACTGTTGGATCCGTTTTTATCATATTTCCAATGGTCTCAAGTTGCATCCTCGAGAGAAAAAAAGAATTGTATTCACAGAGAACTTGCACTCCAAGGAATTCCCCATTTTCATCATATTGTGGTACTCCTACTCCATTTTTTATTTTTTGATCTTTCTGTACTTGTCAACTAGCGACAAGCTCTTCCTGTAGAAGTCTATAGTATTTTACTGCATACATATAACGATCAGCTTCTCATTTAAATTTCTTACATACGGTTCTAATATCTTCAGAAAGAGGATTTTTTGTTAGATTGAGTTCTACAGATCACCAACTTGATCCAACTTGTATGTAGGATCCATTATGTATCTGCTGTTGAGAGAAAAAACCATGTCGAAGAGTGTTGGCCTTTTTTCCCATCTCTTCCAAATTATCTCCTTTTAGAACGAGTACAAATTCGTCTCATCAGTATCGATATATCTGATCTTTGCTATCTCGAATATTTTCTTTGATATAGGCAACAAATTTTATTAATACAGCATCTCCGAAATCATGACCATGAGTATCATTTAGTCACTTGAAATTATCAAGATCGATAAAAAACATACATACTTTTTTTGTATCTTCACTTCGTTGGTGTTGTGTAATAATATTTACTATATCTTCATTGAACGCACGAAGAGACAGTGCTTCAGTAAGTGGATCTAATCTTAATATCCTTTTTGTTTTTTCTAATTCTTGCTGGATTTCTCGTGTATCTAGAAGATGCCGAGCGGTACGTGTATCGCCCCCAGATTTATTAGATATCGCAGACCAAAGAAATGTTTTTTCCTCACCACATTTTGTATCCATAGTAAAAGCAACATTTGCATATCCCTTTCCTGTTTTTAATATTTGTATATATTCTTCTACTTTTTCAAGATTTTTCCCTTTGTAGAGAAATCGCATAACGATATATTTCCACTCTTCTTGAGGAACTGCTTTTTTCGTTTCATTGTAATGAGCGATAATCTCTGCATGAAGATACCCTGTTTCTTTTTCCATTTCCAGATTCCATATAGTCGGATATCCATCCTTTGTATATTGTACGATTGGATATGGAGCCATTGAAGCAAATTCTTCAAAAAGCCCATTTTCCTGTAATAGTCCACGTTTTTCATTATATTTTTGAATTGCTACGCTCAGAGAAGCACAAAGAAAAGAAATAAGATATACAGCAGATCCGGGAACTAATCCATTGAGATAGGCTGTCATCCCACTAATAGATCCAAATGTTATAAAACTGATAGTTTTGATGGATAATCATTTCGTTAATTGATCTACAATTTGTTGTTTGTAAGCGTTTGCATAAAGAAGCGATAGAATAAGTATAAAAAATAAACTTCCAATTTTCCATATATCATCATTCTTCCATTTTCCATATAATCCTTCATGGACCTTTTTATTCTGAAGAATATCTATATATATCTCTGCTTCCTCGTCAGTAAGAGTATGTTCTGTATCCCTTAGGATAATTTCTCGTATTGTCTTTCTATCTTCCTCGGGTGTATCTGCCCAGGGATTGATCTGTGAAAAATCTATTACTTCTGAGTGTATATTCTCAATTTTTCTCAGCAATTCATCTGCTTCTGTATGAACCTTATCTCAGACTGTTGGGATGGAGAGCGTTTTCCCTGTTTTGTCCCGTGTGAGAACCAATGTATGAGGTACGGATGCTGTATCATTTGCAGTCATCATCTCATCGAGTCATGTAATTACAGCTCACACATTTCAAAATGCAAGACCAGAAGCGAGAAAAGTAGTAGAAAGAGGATTTTTCATTATGGAATGTTTATAAGAAAAAAGACAATTGAGATGAATATAAACTATATATAATGATTTCTTCTGAAAAAGCAAGGATGTTATAAAAAAACTGAGTCGTTAAATTTTGTTTTTCATTCAGTATCCATATACTGCACATATATTTATTTTCACTCCTTCGTTTCTCCATGGCACTCTATCAAAAATACCGACCCAAAGATTTTCACTCGCTTTTCGGACAAACCTTTATTCGAGAAGTTTTACAGAATGCACTTATGCAAAATCGTACCGTTGGAGCCTATCTTTTTCATGGATCACGAGGAACAGGGAAAACAACCGTGGCACGTATTTTGGCGAAGTGAGTGAATTGTCTGAGTCTCACGGCTGATGGAAATCCTTGCGGAGCGTGTCAAAATTGTCAGGATGCAGAAAATGGAAGTCTTCTTGATATCATCGAGATTGATGCTGCTTCTAATACCGGAGTCGATAATATCCGTGATATGATCGAGCGTGCTCAGTTTCAACCAACACAAGCACCTTATAAAGTGTACATTATTGATGAGGTACATATGCTCTCGAAAGGAGCCTTTAATGCCCTTCTGAAAACGCTTGAGGAGCCACCAAAACATGTGAAATTTATTCTCGCGACGACGGAAATTCATAAGATTCCCGATACGATTATTTCTCGTTCTCAGCGTTACGATTTTAAACGAATCAAGAACGAAGATATTATTGAGCGACTCCATTTCATCGCTCATGAGGAACAGATTCAGGTCGAAGAATCTGCATTGGAGCTCATAGCAAGACTTGCCAAGTGAGGACTTCGAGATGCTATTACACTCTTTGAACAGTACAGTGTTGGAGGTATTTTGAAACGCAAATATATCGAAGAAAATCTGGAACTTATCGGAGATGATTTCCTTTCAGATTTCACAGAAGCTCTTATCGCGAAAGATGCTGAAAAAACGCTCAAGAATCTCATTTTTCTTCGTGAAAAGAGTTTGGATGTACGACTCTTTTTGGAGCAACTTCTTTTCTTTATCCGAGATGGCATGAAAGAACATTTGAAGAAGCCAGATTTTGGAGAATATGCACAACTATTTGAGACATTCGAAGGAATCTATGGACGACTGAAGTTTTCTCCTGATCCATTTCTCCTCCTAGAAACCAGCACTTTTCGATGTATCGCCACTCATTCTATAGCACCGCAGATATCCACTATTTCTGAGAGAAAAGAAAGTAAATCTTCACTAGAACCTGGACAAAAACAAGAGAAGAAAATCATTTCAGAAGTGAAAGTATCAGAAAATATTACATCACCAAAAACATCAGAAAATACTGCAACAACTTTTGATTTCAGCCGATTTGTGGAACATATTCGCACGGTTCCGAAACGTTCTTTTGTTGGACTCGGACTTCGAGTAGCGACTTATAGCGAGGATGGAAATACTATCGTCATCCATCCAGATAGTGATTTCAATTTCAAGAAGCTTGATACTGTAGATGTTCGTTTGTTTCTAAAAGATACATTGGATACACTTTTCTGAGTGGGGTATCAGATTGATGTTCGTAAATGAGGAGCAGGTAAACAGATAAAAAAATCAGAAACATCGCTCGTAGATCATGCTATGGATATATTTTAAAAATTTACTTTCATTTTTTCATCTTTTTCTCTTATGAGACTTCCTTTCCTTTTTAAACTTATTCTTAATCGTTTCTTTTTTCAAAAGCTTTTCGCTATTGCGCTTCTCTTGATAGGGATTTATTTCTTGGAATCTTTTCTGGCTATTTTTCTCATTGCATTCCTTTTTTCTTATCTCTTCCTAGATGTTGCGAAAGCAATAAGCTTGAAGATGATGCAATTGGGCGATCATATTTCCTATAGATTGTTACGTAAATTTCTTCGTACGTGAGCGTCATTACCATTAGTGATTACTGGCATTTACATTGCATTTATCGTGATAGTATTCTCTCTCTTTTACACCCTGATTCCTCATATGCTGGAAGAATGAAAAGGACTCATACATGATGCTCCTGCCATTACCAATCAACTACAGACAGCCATATCTCATCTGGAAAGTACTCTCCATATGGATCTGGGTATTAATAAGGCATTGAATAGTGTTTTCAATCCTGGATCGGTTCAAGAAATCGTTCGAGGAATGTTTGAGAATATCAAGAATATCGGTATTTTTCTCACAAAGTTCTTTATTGCTCTCATTCTGAGTTATGTATTTTTGATAGATAGAAAAAAAATTACTCATTATCTTGAGACGATGAAAGGAGGAAATTTTTCATTTCTCTATGAAGAATATATCGTTATCTTTGGTAAGATTACAAAGGGATTTTGACTGATTTTCAAAGCACAGGCAATAATTGCTTTAGTAAATGCTATTTTGACCATAATAGGACTTCTTATTATTAGTTTCTTTCATGGAGTAGAAACTTTCCCGTATATTATCACGCTTGGGGTCATTGTATTTATTTTTGGATTTGTTCCTATCCTCGGGACCTTTCTTTCGGCTATTCCTATTTTGATTATCGGTTACAATTATGGTGGTGTAAGCGTTATTATGGCAATCATTGGTATGGCAGCTTTTATACATGCAGTAGAAGCATATTATCTGAATCCAAAAATAGTTTCTGCTTATATGGAACTTCCGGTATTTCTTACTTTCCTTATTCTTCTTATTTCTGAACATATTTTTGGATTTGTAGGACTTCTGATCGGAGTACCTCTTTTCTATATTCTCGTGGATGTACTTAAAGATTTTGATCGTTTTATTACAAAGATTTCCCATGCTTCTCATCTCTTTCATGAAACAAAAGATGGTACTAAAGAGGCTATTTCTCAAGATATACGACTCAGTCGCTCTGGAAAAAGAGAGGGAAAATAGAGAAAGATAGATATATAAATATCTTCAAAATTCTCTGTACTTTTTATAAAAATCCCTATAATTGAAAATACATCTTTAGAGGACTCGTGCATCTGCCTCGATTTTTTCTCTACAATTTTGTACGCTTTCAAAGGAGTGACTCAAGAATGGTGTGGTCACCGTACCTTCCAGGTTGCTCCTCACGTCGTCTCCACGGGGGATGGCGATTACCGCCGAAAGGGAATACAAATGGGGTTACAACGGCATCGAGGATGTTTCTATAAAAAGCAAAACTTACACAAATTTGTGTAAGTTTTTTAATTTTCTCGATTATTTTCTCGCGATATATTTCAAAACTTTTTTGGCTTAATAAAAAATATGAAAATAACAAAACAAAAACTCTATCATAGCTGAAAAACTTGCAAATTCTCTTAAATCTATATACTAGTCCACATTTCTAACCCTATTCATTTATTATGGACCCCGTCTCACTCAGTATATTTCTAACCCTCCTCCTCCTTCTTATATTTTTCGCAGGAACTGAGATTCCTCTTATGTCCGTCTCCGCGCATGTTATCATGTCGGCCGTAAAAAATCGTCGATTTGGTGCTGCAACACTTCAGAAAATAAAAGCACAAAATGAACGTCTCTTAATGACAAATCTTGTTGGAACCACCGCTGTTACTATTGCTATATCTAGTTTCTCTACTATTGTTGCACTCGATGTATCTGATAAATTGGCTCTTCCTGGAGAACTAGGAGTTACTATTGCTATGCTTACGGTATCTACTATTATCTTGCTTTTTGGAGAGATTACTCCCAAGATTCTCGGAGTTCGTTTTTCCAATCAAGTAGCATTTGTCGTTGCTCCTATTTATCGAGTTCTTATGATACTCCTTTTCCCGCTCAATTGGCTTATAGAGTACTTTGTTCGGTTTATCAGTTTTGTAACCTGAGCTCACTCGAGTCTTCATGGAGGTAAAATGACCGCAGAAGAATTTGAAGCATTTATCGATATTTCTCATGAAAAATGAGCAGTAGAATCCCATGAACATAAGAAAATTAAAAGCATATTAGATCTCTCTGAAACCGAGGCATCGTCGGTGATGACTCCACGAGTGTCGGTGGATTTCATTTCCGAAGATACAACCGTAGAGGAACTTTGTACTTTCTTTCTTACCTCTACTCATTCTCGAATTCCCGTATTTGGAGAAACCACCGATGATATTGATTATGTAGTAACACTCCGAGAAGCTTTCGAATGGAAAACTCAAGGACTTGAAGATAAGCAACTTAAAGAACTCGAATTGGATAAAATTATTAAAGTTCCTTCTACACAGCCGATAGATCGTATATTTACTATTTTTCAGAAATCTCATAAACATATCGCTCTTGTCATCGATGAACATGGTTGAGTAGATGGAGTTATCACCCTCGAAGATATTATCGAAGAAGTCTTTGGAGATATCAAAGATGAAAATGACAAGGAAGAAGAGTATATTCGCAGAACTTCCAATGGAGCGATTATCGTTCAGGGAAGTGTTCTCGTTGAGGATGTACTCGAAGAATATGGACTCACGAGTGAAAAAGTAAATATCGATGAAGAATATATCGGAGAGACAATCAGTTATTTGATACTTTCTCTTCTCGAACGATTTCCAAAAAATGGAGAATCTCTTACGCTTAATGGAATAAAAGATACCCTCATACTGACGGTTGAAGATATAGAGGATGAGAAAATAGAAAGTATACGAGTAGACAAAATTTAGTCTAAAATAGATATTAAAAATAGGATAGTAGCATTTTACTATTCTATTTTTAATGGTTTTTTTATGTTTCTTCCAATATTACATGTATTTCACAGTAGTTTGCCACTGCTTCCAGTATGGCAGGACGAATTGCCCCAGGTGCCATATCAAATGTATAACCGAAACTAGAAATATAGTCAACCATAGCTTTTTTATACTCATGTCGAGCCTTATTTTGTTGGGCAGTACTTTGTATCGGACATACCGGTCGCTCGTAGTCATTTGTTATTTTTGTGATATTCCCTGTAAGAAATTTTCCTAAAGCATCCAGTTCTTCATTCGTAATACTAGAAAGAGTAGTAGATTCTATCAGTGCATATGGATGTTGAAAGGTCGAATCTAAAAGATTACTCACTATCTTTGCATAATCTGCTTTTTTTTCTTTTACACCTGGTGACATAGTCACATTAGCTAAATCGAGAGGGTGTCATTCTATCAAGGCATTCATTTTTTGGAGTGTGTAAGTAAAAGTAGATTATATCTTATCTGATAATAATCTAATTTGCAATTCATTTTTTATACATATAATAAAAGTCTGTATTTCTCTTTCTTCTAGAGAGAAAGATACAGAAAAAGTTATTGAAAATCTGAAAATATTTATAAATATCACAGAACAAATCGGAGGAAAAATAGCCTTCTTGAAAATATTTCTTATCCAAAATCCATGAAAAAATACTTTCTACTCATCCTTATCTGATTTTTTACACTTTTTTCGAATGTTTCTGCAGCAGAAACATTTTCCCATCCTGTTATTCGTCAGGCGTATGAGCAAGTAAATTTACGGATTGATCAAAAAGCGAGTGTGACAACTCTTGATACTATATCAACAGCACATATCACGCAAAATAAACAACAACTTACTCAGATACTTCATGCCATCGATATCGCATTTCAGAAGCGCGATATGAATGAGCTCAAGAAGCAAGCGATATTGTTTCGTAATATTTACAAGGAAACAATGAGTTTCTTGCAAAATATTCCTCCCGCAGTTGTAGTAAATACGCATAAAAATATCCCAAAAATTATAGCAGGTGATACCGAAATAACAGGTGAAAGTGTAGATATTACTTATTATGCAGACAATTTTGAATGAGGAGGTACTGCGAATGGAAATATATTTTCACAATCCTTTTTTTCTGCGGCTCGATGTGAAATCCCTTTCAATACACTTATACAAGTAGGGAATGGAAATACTTCAGTTGTTGTAAAGGCGAATGATCGACCGAATTGTTCGAGATATCCAAATGTCATTGATCTGAGCACTATTGCTTTCCAAGCTATTGGAAATATTTCCAGTGGGCGACTCCATGGAACGACCAATATTCTTTGAATGGTTTCAGCGGATTATACCAAGCAAATGATTCCTTCGGATACATTTGAGAGCCTAGGAATCACACTCGATTCCAATATCCCAAATACGTATTTGAAAAATGAAACTTTTCATATTACCGGAAAGGAACTTTTCTGAAAAGAATATAGCCTGCTCTATTTGCAGTCTCCGACCAATAAAGATATCGCACTCAATTATAAACAAACTTCGGATGGGCGATTTGAATATAATTTCCCGCTTGAAGAAACCGGTGTTTATAAGATGGTAATAACATCGGGTCTGGGATTTGAAACGAATACATTTGTAGATATTACCGTTCTCGACAATGCTCTGTTTTCTGCAAAAAAACTCGTCGTCTCTCCGAAACAAGTAGCAACTTTGAAAACGCTCGATGTAGAACGAAAAGAGCTCCCAAATGGAGTTTCGCTCTATCTCTTTCATTTTTCTGAAAATAGTTTTCATACTTTGACTCTGGAGAGCCAGAATGCCAGTCTTGTATATAGAGGATTTGGAACTATTGCGATTCAGAATAGTGATCTCAAATCTTTTGATACGAGCATTCCCGTATCTGTAGAAATCTCTTCTGCTGAGAGTTCGACGAGTTTCTCACATGACACATATACACTTCCAGCGACCATTTTTCAAAAAGATATGATGCTCGTTCCTGGATATAAAACAGAGAAAAATGAAAATATTACTATCAATGAAACTGCTGGGAATCTCATGATCCATGGGATTATAGCAGAAGGAAAAAATGTAAAAAGCACGATAGATATAACTTTGCCAAACGGAGATGTAAAAACGTATTCTTTCGATGCAAATAGTATCGATACCGATGGATATGTGAAACGAGGAAAAGTCTTTGAAAAGAGTATTCCGTTAACAGACAAAGGACTTTATCATGTAGAAATAAATTACAATGATGGTTTTGCTGCCTATAATGGACCATTGATTTATGGGGATTTTCTCCCTGTATTCCCCAATGATTTTGATACTGCAGAAAAAAATATTTCCAATAATGATAGCTCGATTGTAGTAAATGATTCGCTCAGTTTTGTAAATGCTGTGCGTGCAAAATCCGGAAAGTCCGCATTGGTACTTGATACGAATCTCAATACGCTCGCAACTATCAAGGCCAACGATATGGCCACTCATAATATCATTTCTCATACGGATTCCCAGGATACAACTATTGGTGGAACCGCAAAAAGAAATGGGATACAACTTGCATGAAGTGTGGGTGAGAACGTTGCTGGAGGAGCTTTTAGTTTTAAATATCTCCTTGTTGGACTCGCAAATAGTGGAGGTCATAGATTTAATATGCTTGATACTTGGACAAAGATGGGGGTATGATATGCAGTGAAAGATGGAACTGTTTATTATGCACAGGTATTCGGAGAATAGACATAGATTTTTATGCAGTAAGTAAATGACAGAAGTATTTTTATTTCTTTTCTTTTTTCTTATGAAATATTTATTGACGCTTTCATGGCTCGTATGAGCTGTAATTTTCTCATTTTCTGAAGTACAGGCAGCAGATGTTATCGTGAATGGAGTAAATCTCGGGTCTTGTAAGAGTTATTCTGATGGCTGTAATACTTGTAGTGCCGGAGAGAATGGACTGACCGCGTGTACTCAGATGTATTGTTTCCAGGCGGGCACTCCGAAATGTCTCGATGTTCCTGTAGTAGGAACTGGCACTGATACACAATTGACCGATTTAGAAAAAGCAAAACAGGATGCGACCACAAAAACGCTTTCTACAGATTTTACACTTAAGACTTTTAATAGTTGTGATAATTTAGAAAGTGTGATGAAAAACTTCATCAAAGATTATTATAATGCTCATCCATATAATGGTGGATACTATCGTGGCGGACCAGTATTTATGATGGAAGATACTGTTGATACAATGGCTCCATCTGTAGTTTCTTCTGATATGGTACAATGAGATGTAACAAAGGTGACCGCTCCCGTAAGTGCCACCGATGTTTCTAATACCAATCTCCAGGTTGCTGGAGTGGATGAATCAGAACTTATTAAAACTGATGGAACATATGTATATTTTTACAATAACAAAGATCATTCGATTTATATCGCAAAAGCTTTTCCGGCGACGGATCTTTCCATCGTTCGAAAGATTAAAATCCCAGAAAGTTTCATAGAACCGAAACTTTTTCTCTCTGGAAAGAAACTCACGATCCTCTCTACGAAGTATAATAATACCGATTATGGATATCGTTATTGGTTCAATAGACAGGTAAAAACTGTCGTGGTGGTATATGATGTGAGTGATGTAAATCGTCTGCAGATTGACCGATATTATGAGACCGATGGAAATATGAGTGAATCTCGAATGATCGGAAAATATCTCTATCTACTCTCCAATTCTAGTTTTTTATTTCCCTACTCTCACTATTATGGAGTTATGCAACCGGGGGTAAGTCCAGTTCTGGATGAACAGAAATTTGATACTGATTTTGTCGGTTCAACTATTAAACCACAGAAGATAGAGCTTCACAAAACCAATGTGGAGAATGAGAAAAATTTTCGTCTCAATGGAACGTTATTTCCCTATAATATTTCCCAGAAAGACAATGCGATATGTTCAGATATAGAATATGTCTTGCCAGATACGGAGACCATGAAACAATTTGATTTCACTCCGAGTCTTGTCACTCTTTCTATCATCGATACCGAAGATGCAACAAAGGAAACCAAGACGAAGGTGCTTTTCGGAGATGTAAATCAGATTCATATGAGTCTCTCAAATCTCTACATCACTTCGCATCTTTCCACGAGTTATGATTTCCGATGCGGTCCGATAATGGGATGTATTATGCCATACTATAATCAGTGACAAAATACTCTTATTCACAAACTCGCTATTAAAGGTGACACTACTTCTTATATAGGGTCAACCATCATCCCAGGATCTCCGCTCAATCAGTATTCTATGGACGAGGAAAGTACGACAGGGAACTTCCGAATCGTCACGAGTCATAATTATCCGACTCAGTCTTCAGAGCTTTTCGTACTCGATCCAAAACTTCAAGTACTCGGAAAACTCGAGAATATTGGTAGTGGTGAAGTCTTTCAAAGTTCCCGATTTATCGGAAATCGCCTCTATCTGGTAACTTTTAAACAAATAGATCCACTCTTCACGATAGACTTGAGCGATGACAAAAATCCTAAGATTCTTGGAGAATTAAAAATCCCTGGATATTCCACCTACCTCCACCCGTACGATGCAACACACTTGATCGGAATCGGATATGATACCAAGACCAATCAATGGGGTGGAACACAAAACGCTGGTATTAAAGTAGATCTCTACGATGTCGGAGATGTTGCTCATCCAAAACAACTCTCTACTCTGACACTCGGAGATCAGGGATCGAGCTCAGAAGTACTCCAAAATCCTCGACTCTTCACTTGGTCTGCGAAAAAAAATCTCCTCTTCCTTCCAGCAACACTTATGACTAGTGCGAATGATACGACTGATACCTATCGCAGTAAAGATGCTTGGCAGGGAACTGTTACCCTCAGTATCGATCTCAAAAATGGGGTAAAAGAACAGTCGAGAATTTCTCATCTCAATACAACAGGACTCGAGTCCAAGCGGGCAGAAGAATGCAAACAATATTCACAAAACGATGGAAAACCGGTTTGTCGACAACTCATTGGTGGTGGACAGTATTGTACGAATCCAGCTCAGAGCTATGTGCCACCCTATTGTTATGCGGATTCTCCTATCGGGGAATACCTCTCCAATCAACTCTGGAACTTCTCCAATGATTTCATTATCCGAAATCTCTATCTAGATAATACCCTTCTTACCGTGAGTAATAACAAGATTCAGGCAAATGATATAGGTGGAGCATATGGAAAAATAGGAAGTGTGGAGATGAAGTAGAAGAATACGATAAATACTTAAAAGTCCGCTTCCGAGCGGACTTTTAAGTTGGGAAGTTTGAGATAGTGATTTTGGGTAAATAGAAAAAATAGTGTGTTAATATGACATATAGATTGGCTTCAATACGACACGGAGGTGCCTTAAAACTCTCAAATACTTACTTTCCCTAACTTCCTACCGGTTTATTCCCCTCAAGTTCCCTTTGTAGGGGGATAAATTGGTAGGAAGTAGCACACTATTTTTTTACCCGTGATTTTTTGCAAAATAATCCAAAGTATGGTAACTTAAAGTTAGTTTAACTATTTTAATTTCTTACAGAATACATATGGTACAAGAAAATAAAGAGGGGGGGGTAGATCAATCTTCCGTAAAT
Organism: uncultured Candidatus Altimarinota bacterium; assembly: GCA_963751115.1. GTDB lineage: Bacteria > Patescibacteriota > Gracilibacteria > BD1-5 > UBA2023 > UBA1545. The sequence goes on along the minus strand of CAVVTN010000002.1, from coordinate 22,799 downwards.
AAGAAATCCTTTGATTTCTCTAAACTTATTGCCGATTCTCATCTTACGAAAGAAGAAAAGCAAATCATTACAGAAACATACACAAAGGATCGAGAAGCTCTCTTTCTAGCAACAAAATGAGAAATTCGTGATTTTATTCAAAAAGATTATGGGGCTGCTAATATGCAAATGTTGGGTGGATATACTGGTATTATTGTTCTGCAAAAGAAATTAGGGATTCATTCAGATTGATCTTTTTGACCAGAAACATTCAAAGCACTTATCGAGTATCAAAGAAATAATTGACTAGAAACGGATGCAATTGCTGGTATACAGACACAAAAAAAACTTGGGATTTTAAAGATAAAAAGCACAACGACGGTTTCTATGGGGAAAAAAGAAATAATCTCAGGTTCACTTCAAAAATTCAATACTAAAAAAGTACTTGGAAAATACGAAATATATCTCAGATGAGTTCAAGAAAGTCTCAGTACTGTTCAAAAAAATCGAGATGGGAATACTGGCTTCTTTAATGTACTTACTGACGATGTAGTTGGCGCTTTCTGAGGAGAAACAGGAAAAGCTATATATGAAAGTAGTTATGAAAATGTAAAGGTTCGTGCGAAAGATGCTATTCTAAAATTAGACACAGATTTGAACTGAAAATCCCTCACAGATAGTGAGCGAATACAGTATCTCCGTATTCGTAGTGAACTTGAAAAATGTTTGGGAAAAAAACTCGGAGAACCAAATCCTTTTATAACCATGGGGAATTCTATTATGAGTCTTCCTGAAAATGCTGAATTACTCGCCTATGGTGTTATAGGTGAGGTAAAGTGAACAGCGGAGTGAATCTATGGACTTGTCAAATGAACGGCAGACCTTCTTATTTTTCTTGGAAAATATGGAAAGAGCTGGATGGGTTCAAATCCTGAATACAAAAATAAAATAGATACTCAGACAGGTAAAATTTGGGAATATATTAAAAATACACCTTTTGCAACGCAAAAAGATCAAGTTTTTTCTGTTATGGGAAAAGAATGGGATAAAATTATGGCACTTCCATCGGATAAACAGGCAGAGGCAATCGGAAGTTTTGCTGGAAATGTTATAGCAGTACTTGCGACTATACGAGGAGGAATCGCTATTGCTGAAAAAATTACACATATGAGTTCTAAGACAGCACAAGCGGCTCGTATCACAGAAAGACTTACAAAACGTTGAGTAGTAACGTCTGCACGTGCTGAGAAAGTGGCACAACTGGGAAATACTGCAAGTAGAATGAAAAGTGGATTGGTTGTTCTCGACACATTACTTAATGGTATCGCAGAGAGCGGAATTATGTTTGCACTCAGAAAAACACTTATTCCTCTCATTTGATTACTGAAATCTTCCGCTCCCATTGTGGAAAAATTGGTAGCTACTGAAAATGGGATACAAGAAATCGAGAATGCCCTAAAGAAAACAACGAATTCAAAAGAAAAAACAGAATTAGATCGTCTCAAAAAGGTACTTGAAGATGGTAGAGATCAACTGAAACAAAAAATGACAGTTAGTCAGAATAAAACACGACAAGAGACGCTTCCCTCTATACGAGAAGTTGCCTCTATTCAGGATTGAAATGTTCGTCGTATTTCCGTAAAAGCTGCGAATGATGCTGAATTTACTGCACAAGAAACAAGAATGGTTTGAAATGGTGCCACAATTGAAATTTGAACAAGTTATGTACCTTCAAGATTGAGTTATTCCGGTGTTCTAGAATGAGAACTTATGCCACGAGGATCGACAGGGATTTCCGGTTATCTTGAAACACAAGGAAGAACTATAGAATGAGAGGCCGTACTGGTATCAGATGTACGTCAATTAGGAGGTACTGGGGACGTCCCTCGACTTACGTTTATGGAAAATCCCACAAATCAATCTAGAAAGATATTTGGGAATCTTCTTGACCCAGAAAAATACGAAGCAGAGCTCGACAAACTTAAACAACTCAAACAGGACGGAAAACTTACTCAAAAAGAGTACCGTCAATGACAACGAGAGCTTGTAATCGAACAAGCACTTCAGCGTGGTGCCGAGATGTTTACTGCTGGTGAGGAGATTCTTCGTGCTAATCCCGATGGTAACCCAATAATGCTCGCAAAAAAACTTCGAGAACATTTTAAAACAAATGGTGTGCAGCTTTCAAAAGTTCAGGATGAAATGATCGATGAACTTTCAATTCTTCTTAAGAATTCCATAGAAAAAAGACATACTCATCTTCAACAGATCTTCGATAAGGCAGGGAAAAATATGCCAACAAAACTGGAGGATATTCAGAGGATGATGAACAAAGATGCAGATGTGAATTTTATAGTATGGAGTGAAAATTTTACATCGAAAATTGACATAAGTTTTACTCAGAAAGTGAATGAAATGATAAAGGAATGCAAAATTCCACAGAATGATATAGAGAGACTTCTCTTAATAGCAAAGAACGATACGATAGATTCTTTAAAAGAAGCATTAAAGATATTATATAAATGGAGTAATAAAGTTGAATTGGATATTACTTCCCATCCTACGGCTATTTTTGAGAAGTATGCTACTGAGATTGAGTATGGTAGTCGAAATAGCGTTGCTCATCTAGCAATGAAAGATGGAGTAATGCGTATATGACCACATGGCCAAAATTCAGCATCAATAGAACATGAGTATCAACACTTCTTACAAAGTAACTTTCTTGATCCAACACGAAAAAGACTTCATGAGAGTTTATTAGAACAAAAATGAAAAACTTTCGAACAGATATCAGAACGATCATGATGAAATCTTCGAGACGATTTACCAAATGAACCTCTTTTATGAGAAGGGGAAGTTTGGCGTTCCGTTCAGGATGAAGTTGCTTCTTATGTCTGAACGAATGATTTACGATTAAATATAGATTCTTATCTTCATTCAGGATTAAAGTGAAAATTAAATACAAAAGAAGAAGAGAAGGTATCTAAAATGATAGCAAGAATCTATTCTCTACAAGAGGCTGGTATTACTCATTCAGCTATTGTTGATGTTGTGAGGACATCTGGAGATTTTGAAACTGCCCATACCCGGCTTACAAGAAATTTTCCAAATATAAAAACATTCAATTTTCTTATGGATTGTGCGAATAATGAAATATATAAGAAAGCAAAAATGTTGCAGGTAAACCAAAGTATGGAAATGTATGGTGTACATATTCTCATGCATCCCAGTGATTCAATAGAAGTTACTTATAAACATTGAGAAAAGACTATTGGTACGCGTGTCTCGTTGAATGAATTAACAAACGGATTAAAACAAGTTGTCAGTATACCCGATATTACGACTGCTATTGATTATTTACGCAGAGGTAATTTGACCTATATTTATATAGAAGAATGAGAATCTCGTTTTTTTATAAATACCGAGTGAGGATATTACAGATTTTTTGAATGAAAAGAAGTAATTGATTTTCCAGACAAAGAGTCTTTGATACAGTTTTATGATGCTTTTTGAAAAAATCCTGAAAATTTAAAGAAATATGTATGACTGGCTCATTTGAAAAATGGGGAGAGTTTGAAGATTAATAATTCAGTAATTACCTTATATAATGGAGAATACAATATTCGCAAGAGTCTTTGAAATGATATGAGTATAGGTTCTGATGGTATAAGAAGTCTAGATTCATTAGATAGATCAGTAGAAAGTCTCAAGACTTTCTCTAGCGTAAAAAGTCTTGACAAAGAAGGATTTCTTTCGTTTTTTTGAAAGTCCTGAATGGGAGATTCGATATATCTTGGTGACTTAGAAGTATATATTGGATGACACTTCTGACAAGATTTATCTGTATATTTTCCTGATCAAAAATATCCGATAAAATATAGATTTGCATGAGATCTTTTTGAATCTCCAGAACTCCAGCCGTGGCTACAAAAAAATGGTTTTGTAAAACCTGAAACATTACCTCAGAAGCCATTACAACATTCAGAAACTCCAAAACAAGAAATTGATTTTTCTGTTAAAGTTAATGGACGTGAACTCAGTCCAGCAGAGGCTGAAAAACTCGGAGTAAGACCATTAACCCCAGACAATCTTACTCCATATACTGATGATATGGCAGCTCTTAATGATCTAAAATGACTCAGTGCATCTCCAAAAAGGAATATCTTGAAGGGAATGGAAGGCTTGCTTAATACAAGTCATATCAGTGATAGTTTAGATATGATAAGCAACCAACTATATAGGTGATCTTTATGAATAGATGAATATGTTAAAAATCTCATTCGAATTATCTGAGAATCGAAAACTGAAGTAGGGGATTTGGCAATTCTTGATGCAAAAAATAACTTTCGTCAATATCTTTCTCAACAAGTTTTAGATGGAAAGATTACCTTTGAGCAGAAGCAAGCTTTTGAGGTACAATTATCTTCATAACAAAAATAGTAAACATCTTTTTATGCTCATAACCACCAAGCATCATCACTCCCCGGAATCCTGAGATACTCATAGTCAGGATGTTTTAAGAACGAGTGTTTAAAATATAAGAGATCCTTACTTTTGACCAGATTTTGGGAAGAAAGAATGGAATATACTCGTTTCTGAAGTGTATCAGAAAGTAAATGAGTATGATAAGGCAAATCCTCGCAAGAAGAAACAAATACAACTTCCATTATCAGAAGCTGGAGATGAAGTAGAAGAATAGATAAACACTTAAAAGTCCGCTTTCGAGCGGACTTTTAAATTGGAAAGTTTTGGGAGATTTACTCGTGCAATCCCTTTTTCCTCTTTTCAAAGATTTCTTGAAGTTTTGCGAGTTTGCTGCTATCGATAATCTTCTTCTCAAATGAGAAACTCGAGCCACATCCGCAACGATCTTGGATTTTTTCACTGGAGAAAATCCATTTTCCTTTTGCAAAAGTGATGTGTCCTTGTTCGAGGATATCTTTCTCCTCTGCTCGATAAAAAGCGAGAAGATTCTCATTTATAGGAGCACTCACGAGATTGGTTTGATCAAATTCAGTTACTACAGAAACCTTCGTTCCTGCACATCCACTCTGGATGAACGAGATTAAAATGGCATGAATATCTTTTTCGAGAAAAGTTTGAATAGAGTTCTTGTCGAGCATAGTAAATCTTTTAGAAAATGAGGAATCTTTGAAAAATGATGAAGTTTGTATGAAAATCGAGTACCGGAGAGAACTGTACAAATTTGTACAGAGAACGAGGAAACGGAAGATTTGAGTGCGAAATTCGCATTTTACAGAGATTCCTATATATTTTTCTCGAGTCTGACAACTGTTTCTATGTGGTGTGTATGAGGAAACATATCAACTGGAGTGACATCCGTCAGTCGATATTCTGAGTTGGTGAGAATATAATCCAGATCTCGTGCGAGAGTGGCAGGATTACAGCTGACATAGATGATTTCTTTTGCATTAAATTTCAGAATATCTGGAAGCGCATCGGGATGCATGCCGTCTCTCGGTGGATCTATAATAAGGGAAACTTCTGAAAAAAGCGAACTTCCTGTTCAAATCTCCGTGTCATTACTCACCGTACTTCTCAGTACGTCTCGTTCTGATACTCGATTTTCTCACGAATTTCATCATTTTTGAGTCGTTTCTAGTTTATTCTCTTCTAAAAATTTCGGCAAAAATTTCTCGGTTTTTTCGTTGATAAAGGTAATATTTGTCACATTATTTCTCGTGGCATTTTTTGCACCATCTTTGCTCGCTTCCGTAACGAGCTCTACACTATATACTTTTTCAAATCTCTCTGCGAGGAGTATTCCGATAGTTCCGGTCCCAGCATAGAGATCGAGGAGAGTTCCTCATTTGGTTTGCATCATATCTCGTACCACGGTATAGAGCTTCTCTGCCCCGAGAGAATTCGTCTGAAAGAAGCTTTTTGGATTGATTTCAAATGTTTTCCCGAGAAGATTCTCTGTAATAGTGGATTTCCCTTTCATGAGAATAGCTTCACCAGTCACAATATCGGCTCGTCCAGAATTCTGGAGGAGATATGCAGATGCGATATGTGGGAATTGTTCCATAAGTTTTCCCACGAATACGAGGATATCCCCCTCGAATTTTCTATTATATCATTCGAACTCGTGATTGACACTGAGTATGAGCATAATCTCTCCTGTAAAATGAGCTTTCCTCACTACAAAATGTCTCCAAAATCCTTTATTGGTTTTTGGGTCATAAGTTGGAAGTCAAGACTTTCTGGAGTAGGTATTCATTTCACGAAAAATGGCATTGATTTCTTCGTCAGCGAGGACACAAAAATCACAATCGATGATTCGATCAAATTGTGCTTGTGCATGGAATCCGAAACGAAAGGTATCATGAATTCCTTCTTTTTCGGAAATGTATTTCCCCCAAGAAAATTCGACTTTATTTCGATATCCATAGATCTCTGGAGATGGAACGATATCATGGAAAATAGGAGGTTTTCTGATAAGAGTACTTCCAATCCCAGTTTTTACCACTCAGCCATCAAAAGTTTCTGCCTCTTCTCATTCTATGGTGATATTCTCTTCCGATATTTTTTTAGCATTCATAAGAGCAGGATTCCAATATTTCTCGATATTGTGGAATGCTTCTCAAACTTGTTCTGTCTTGATTTTTAACTGTTCTTCGTAGGCGATAGGGAGCCATTTACAACCTCCATATACCTGATAATGAGCAGGAAGTTCTTGTTCAAGAGGAGATTTTTTCACCGTATTCAAAAGTTGTGCCTCAAAATAGGTTTTTCGTACTTTCAAAATTCGGAGGTTCACGATACTTCCAGGGATCACTCCTCCAGTGATGAGAATCTTTCGTCCATCCGGTGCGAGAGCCAGACCTTTTCCGCCAAAAATGAGCTTATCGATAGAGATATTTTCAAGGATATCGTGTTTTTTCATGTGTATGACTGATAGATAATAGAGGGAGGGATTATAGCGAAAAAAGGGAATATATCAATAAAAAAGTCCTCATTGTTTTTCTCTTCAAATTTTCTTGAAAAACCACTTTTTTTATGAATTTTTAAAAGTGATTTGCTTATTTATAAAAAATATGTATAACAAATTTACTTACTTTTTCATTTATACGTATGTCTCAAATAATTCTTCCTAGTGCACCTCAGATAATTCTCCCGGCCGGAGAGCAAAAAGACGGTTCTGTTGTAGATGTATATGGAAATGTTCTTTCTGTAGAAGATCGATTAACTATTATAGGACAAGTAGAATCATTACCCGTAACGATGTATAAGCAGGATATATTAGACACAGTGCGAGAGAATGCCATCACTGTCATATCTGCGGAGACAGGAAGTGGAAAAACCACTCAGATTGGAAAAATGCTTTTTGATCCCAAAAAACGTATTACCATCACACAACCACGAGTACTCGCTGCGATGAGTAATGCAGATAGAGTATCTCAAGAGCTTCTTGCGGATACAGGGAATCCCTATTATTCTCTTGGTCATGGTGTGGGATATAGAACATGACGAGGACTGAGTTCGAGTAAAACTTCACCACTCTCTTTTCATACAGACGGTGTAGAACTGAGAAGAATCGCATATTCTAACGTAGTTCCTGATATCCTTGTATTAGATGAGATACATGGTTTTAGTATCCCGACAGAAGTACTTGCTATGCTTATGAAATATCGAAAAGATGTAAAGATAGTAATCATGTCTGCAACACTCGATCCACAGGTTTTTCAAGATTACTACCGTCATATATCTTCCGAAATTCCTGTTATAAATATACCAGGAAGGACTTTCCCTGTAACAAAATACTTCAATTGAAAAGAAGGTTATATGGAAGCCATTGCTACACATTATAATGGACAACCAGCTGTTCCATGAAAAGAAGCGGTTCCAGGAAAAAATATACTTTTCTTTGTTCCAGGAAAAAAAGAAATTGAGACTCATATAGAACTTCTTTGAAAGAAACTTGGGAAAGATGCAGAGATATTCCCTCTTCATGCGGATCTTTTAAAAGAAGAAAAAGAAGCACTTCTTACTAAAGAATCAGATAAGCCAAGAATTATCGTTTCTACGAATGCAGCAGAGGAAAGTGTAACTGTTCCTTATATTACTGTGGTTGCAGATCTCGGAACACATAAAGTGGCTCGTTATAATAATCTTGGAATTCAAGAATTGAGACTAGAAAATACTCCTCAGGCAAGTTGTTTACAACGAGCAGGAAGATGAGGACGTACACATGATGGAATTTACATTCGTTTTAATGATACTCCTTTTGAGAAACTCCCAAAGTATTTAGAAGCACCTATCGAACGAGAGATGCTCGATACATATATTCTTGTATTACTCGCAAATGGGAAGGATATAGTTAAGATGCAAGAAGAAGAAGAGAGTAATGGGCGATCACTTTTTTTTCATGAATTTAATAAAAAACTTCTTGATATTTCTTATTGGCGACTGACACAGATTGGAGCTATTGATAGTACCAAGAATATCACTCCACTCGGACGAGATCTTTTACAGCTTCCTCTTGATGTTTATCATGCTCGTATGCTCCGCGAAGCTATCAAGAGAAATTGTGTAGAAGATATGATTTATGCAACAGCCATACTAGAAAAGAAGTGATTTGTATCCAAGGATGGAAGATGGAAAAAGATGAAGATGTCTTCTGCAGCTCAGGATTCTGATCTATTCTGATATACAGAACTGCTTAAGATTATAACTGCGACAACTCTCTCAGAAGAAACCAGACGAATGCTTATTTTTCTCTGAGTTGATACGAATGAAATGAGAGATTTTGTGGATAGAGGTGGAGAATTTAAACTTTATGAATTGGTCGATCTGTCTATATTGGGGATCAAGAATAAAAAAGTAAAAGAAATCGATGAACTTATGATGAATCTCAGAGAACGACTTGGTTCTGCTGGCATAACTATCAGTAGTTCAGATAATATCAACGATAAAAAAATATGTCTCGCTTCCGGAAGTATTCATAATGTGTATCTCTATGATGGGAAAGTGAAAAAGTTTAAAAATAGAGATCATAAAACCGGAAAGAATACTCTTTATTTCCAAGCAGGAAATGTAACACTTGTTGAGCCAACAACCCATAATTTGTATCTTGGTCAACCATTTATTATCGGAGGAACAGAAGATACAGAAGATCTCAATATCCTCACTGGATTAACGGAGATTGACGAAATTCATATTCGTGAAGCGAGAATCAGTACTCATGCTTTTAATCGAGTTTCTGATAATCAGCAAGTTACAAAAGATAATGTGCGTGCTTCAGTAAAAGACAAGAAGTTATCAGCGGTTCATGGAGAAATTACGAGAATGCCTCAGGATAAACAAGGAATATCTGCAAATGAAGACTGAGGTATTTCATCCTTCGTTCATGCAGAAAATGAAATGACATCTGCCGATCAAGCCGTGCCGTATGCAAGAATTTTCAATGAAACGAATGAATGAGAAAATACTGGTGGCGTAGTATTAAATTATGAACAAACATTTGAAGAATATGGAGAGTTGGATGAAGCAAATTTCTTTAAAACACAGGATGATGCACGAACCTATTATCTCAAGTATTGCCTTCCGGGATTTCTTATTAAACACAATGTTAGGATTAAAAAATATCTAGAACATAAAACGACCGACGAAATATTTACATTTCAAGAACTTCTTCGTCGGTTTCTTTTAGATTCTGAGGCGCATCGTATTAATCCAGAAAACATTGAAAAAACAGAACGAAGTTTTCGTCATGACACAGGTATTCTTGATAGATTTCTCGAATCAAGAGATAAATACATACAAGCTTTCCGAAGAGGACAAATGATAACTCTGCCATCAGAGGAGGTGGAATTATTAGCTGCAATTCCAGAAGAGAGCGATTCCTGAGAGAACAGAGAAATATTTTGACTACAGAAACAATACGTTACGTTACTCGCATCTATTGGTCCTGAATTAAAGATTATAGATACTGAAATTATTAAAAAAGAACTTCTTCAGAGATATTTTCTCTTCTTAGAAAGTAATTCTCCAGCCTACAATACGATCGTAGCTATTTATAACGAAATAGGGACAGAAGAATATTCAGAGGTCAAAAAGCAGATGACTTATCTGAAAGCGATAGAGCGCAAAACAAAGATATTAGGAAAAACTCAACACAAACGATGAAATGTCTTAAATGTGATCAATACTATAGAATCGTTAATCAAAGGAGATAAATCCATTGATATGAAATATTTATATCGATATGATTTTAATGGTGATGTAAGTGAAAAATATATGAAACGATACTATCAAGCACTTCGCCTTACTGTATCTTTAGATAAGAAACAGCAAAAAAGAGGAGCTCGAATTCTCAAGGGAGTTATTATAGATCTACAAGCAGAGAAATCGAAACTCGATTTAGAGATTGGAGAATTGGTGACTGAGACAAATATGGAAGCTACACCACAAGCATTAGTGATACAAAAAAGTTTACGTACTCTTTGTAAGGATCTTTTCGATACGGATTATTTTGTTCATGTGGTTTCAGGAAAACTTTTGGAGTTGACAAGACAAATAATACGAGATCAGGTTACTGAAAAGATTGGACTTGAGAAAATTCTTTTTGAATTCTTTGAGACAAAAGATTTTAAACATACAAGAGAGAATAAACAGGTATTTCAATCTATTGCAGATTATACAGATACTGTTGATACCCTGAAAGTATATGCTCGCACAATTTTAGCTGATATCACAGAAACACGTGATACTGATAAAATTCGATTGCGAATTCGAGAACTTCGTAAAAAGATAGACGAATATCATGTGCAAAAAGAGCAAATGAAAGGGCTTGGAGTTGTGGCTCCATAATAGATTATATATTTAATAAATAAAAAGAATCCCTGATTACTTTGTGTGTTGGGATTCTTTTTTATTGAGATAATACTATGATTGAACTTTTAATAGACACAAAAAAAGAGCTCTCCATTGCTGAAAACGAGCTCTTCTCTGTTGTAAAAAATGGTTTTTTATCTTTTGGTAACGCTACGGAGAATTGAACTCCGGCTTACGGGATGAAAACCCGTTGTCCTAACCACTAGACGATAGCGTCATATAATATTATTCCTTACTTAATTTCAATGGTCGGGAACGTGAGACTCGAACTCACAACCCCACGCTCCCAAAGCGTGTGCGCTAGCCAATTGCGCCAGTTCCCGAGAGACTAAAAAACTAATGTTCCGATTACAAATTATTAACGAAAGTCGTAATGGTTCATTAGTAAGTTGTAGTATAAAATGGTGGGTGCACGTGGAGTTGAACCACGGACCTCGTCCTTATCAGAGACGCGCTCTAACCAACTGAGCTATGCACCCGGGGAAAAATATTAAGCCGAAACCAGAAGGAATGCTCCAGAATTTCGGCTTAATGCTTTTGAATGTAATTGGAGCGGGTGATGGGACTCGAACCCATAACAGTCTGCTTGGAAGGCAGGGACTCTAGCCATTGAGCTACACCCGCATAATATACTCTCGTACAAAAGCAGGGCTATTGTATAAAAAGAGACGTTTTTGTCAAAACTTTTTTGGACTTTCTTTTTGTTTCTTTCAATAGTTTATTGCTATTCGCTTTTTTTTGCCTCTATAGAGAGAAAAAGCAATATGTTTAATGATGACTTTCTGTGGATTGAAAATGCTTTTTATTTTCTTTGTAAGCATTATACCAGATGGCCTCCACAAATATTTCTAATACAGAGTTCAGATGAGAGATAAATACAAGCAGTACGATAAATAAAATCGAAAGTATTCCTATGGAGAGAATCTGTAATAAAGAGATGGTTACGTATGTAAAAAGTCCTGATATAACAAAAGGAAATATGAGAAAGATGAGAGCTGTGATAAACGTTCGAATATATACAAGAAGAAGCGTAAAATAAAGATGAAAGGTTATACTCAAATTGCTGAGCGCCATCTGGACAGAAAGACTGAGCGACTCAATAGCTTTTTTATTCTCAAAAATAATGAAAAATTTCGCGTAGGCAAAGAGGATATTTATAAGAAAGGCAAAACCCAGATAGAGCGTCATCATAATGGTAATGCTTATAAAGTAACCTTGTCAAAATATTCGTAGGAGGAATATATAGAAAGTAATAATAGAGAGAAGTTTAAATATAGAGAGAGCATTGCTGAGTTCAAAAATCGGGAGGAAATTCATAAGTCCTCGAGAGATTCCATATCCGAGTCCTCAGGCAGTATTTATGCCACTCAAAGCCTCCTCTCCTCTTTTTGCTATAAGAGAAATAAGCCCTCATTCTGCAACTGGCGTTATAAATAGATAGAGGATTATTCCTATAGCAAGGGCAATAATAATTTGCCAAAAGTAGGAAGTATGAACCCATTGAATAATAAGAGCAAAAAACTGATCCTTGAGTTTGAAGATATAGACGTACGCAAAAGCGAGTTGGTACAAGATAATACAACCGAGATAGATTGTCGAGAGTAGAGAAGGGAAGAAGTTAAATTTCTTGAGAAAAGAAGTATGCATAACAAGATCCCAGGCAGGACCTACGATAGCCTCTCTCAGGGCTTGTGATTTTGTGTTTTCCATTTCTGTATGAACAGCTTCTCAATCATTAATAGTGTTATTATTAATGATCTCATGTACTTTATGATGGATATTCGTTTTAGGAATATCTCCAGAGGAAACATGGGAAGGTTCTATATTTTCCATAATTTTATTCATATATAAAAGGAGAATGTTTTTTTATCCAATCAATAAATCCACTCACATTTTTGTCTTTCCATTTAAAATCAAGTGACTCTTTTACATACATATTTTCAGTGATGTCGTAGAGAGAAGATGAGTATGGAAGTACTGGTACAGAGGTAATACGTTTGAGAGTTTTGTCGAGGTATAGCGTATTATAAGGGCTATAAAGCGGCATAAATACATTTTCTTTTTTCAGGATATCAAGTATCTGCGATTGGATAAATTTCAACGAATCAGAGTTTAATTGGCTGGATTTGAGTTTTTCCAGCAAGATATCGAGAGGTATATTTTTGAGTTTCGCGAAATTAAATCCCTTTTCTGCTTGTCAGGAATGAAAGAATGGAAAGATGTTATAATCGAAAAGTCCGAGATTAATTCCTGTGAGAATTATAGAATATTGTTTCTCACCTTTTGTTATGATGGTCTGTAAATCTTCCGTTGTCAGAGTGGTAATTTGTACATCAATCCCGAGCGCTTTTATATGGTTTGCTAGTTCCGTCGCTAGTGTTTTCATATATGGAGTCTGCTCGGTAAATGCAATTTGAAGGGAAAATTTCTTCAAATCCTTATTATAATAGTATGCAGGATCGAGTGGTGTAACTTTTTCAGCAAAACTTTTTTCATCGGCTGCTTTCTTCTCTTCCTGAGCAAGAGTATTTGTTTTTTCTGATTGAAGTTTATCAGCGTGTGCTTTTTCTTGTATAGCCACTTCCTCATCGGTGGTTGCAAGAAAGAGAGTAATCGTTTCTTTTGTAACCTTCTTTCCAGCTACTTCAAAAGCAATTTTATAGGTATTGAGTCCTTCTTTCATTGTTCCAATGTCCACTTTTGCACGATAGTAGAATTTTTGTTCTTTTGGAGAATAATTCTTGAGTTTATAATCATTGACATAAACTCCCGTAATTCCCGATGGAGTATTGCCAGAAAGGAGAATGTCGGTTTCTTTTGTTATGATGTATTTTTTATTACTCGGACTGAAAATATAATTACTTGTTTCTTCATTAACTACTTTTGTTTCTGTTTTAACATTTATATGTTCTGCTATGAGAGTTTCCTTTTTGGTATATCCGAGACGCTTCATAATGGCTTCTATTTTTGTAGTATCTCCATTTTCAGGGAGAATGGATTCATTAGTAAAAAAGGGATTTTTAAGGAGTTTTCCCGTTGTTTCGTTGAGTGACGCAAAAGATACTTTTGCAAGAGACCCAAGTAGAATACTTCGAAGTTCAGAATCTATTTTTTCTGCATTGAGAAAGAGTGATATATATTCAGGAAATATAAATTTATATTCGTCGAATCGAGCCGATGAAAGAGAATCAATGGTATTGTTTGGCAATACGATATTGAGGCTATTCTTATTGGCCAAAAGATCATTTTTATTATTGAAAAAACTGAAAGTATATCGTCCGATATAATTCTTCGCATTAGTATTTTGAATATTTCGAATGAAAGATATTTTTTCACTATTACTCTTCGAATCCGTTTCTCTTTTATCAAAAATATATGCTCCCGCAGAAAGATTATCATTTACAGAAAAAGCATCATTTTTAATTTTATTGACAATATCTTTTTGAATAATAGGGAAAACAAGCATGTCCAACACTAATACATCAGCTTTTCATGAGAACTCTATGTATTCTCCCTGATCTTGTATAGAGATATCTTTAAGAAGATTTTTTGCTGTTTTATTGATATCATCATTTTGTAACATATCATATGTTGCCAAGATATCCTCCTTGGTTATAGGAGAACCATCGCTCCATTTCTGGTCTTTTTTTACGTAACACTTGATTTCTGAGAAATTTTTCCCGAGGTTACAATTGGCGATATCTCCTTCCATTTGTTTCGTCTCAATATTATAACGAAGGAGCGATCGCGAAACAAAACGAAGAAGATAATCTCCAATAGGATCAGCTCCGTATGCTGCAGGATTGAGATTGGGGACAGTCCCAATGATTCCTATATTCACCGTTCCTCCTTGGACAGGATTTCGCACAGCATCTTCTGATAAATACAGAAAAATCAGATGAATACTTATAACAAACACGATAAAAATAGAAAGAAGAAGAAAATATTTCTTGATAGTTTGATATATGGACATAGGAAAAAAGTCTATAAAGTCTATAAAGTTGAAAGTCCTTAAAGTAAGATATATTAACTTTAAGGACTACAGAGATATTTTATTTTCTTACGAGAGGAAAAAATAGATAGTGGCATTTACGACGAAAATACATGCGAGAACGATTGTCGCGATGTGAAGCGTTTTTTCTGCTCCGCGTTTTTCGAATTTCCCAAAGTCATTGGATCCTGGTGCGATAGAAAGTCCATTTCCCTTTGCTTGTACGAGGATAATGAGGATGAGAAGAATACTAACAACTATCTGAATAATGAAAAATATTTTGTTCATAAAAATGAGAAGAAAAGATAAAATGGAAAATGAAATGTTATTTCTTTACCAAAGTGTTCGCAACTATATTGAAAAGAGTAAAAATTGCAACCGCAATTACAAAATTCGCAGTACCAACTATCTGCCAGCTGACTCAGGAAATACCCAGAAGATTTATGGCATTTTCCAGAAGCCAGAGAATAATTGCATTGATTACCAGCATAAAAAGTCCGAAAGTCAGCAGTATGAAAGGAAAACCGAGAAATTTGAGAATCGGACGAACAAATACATTTAAGAGTCCAAGAATAATACCACCAGCGATATAGAGTTGCCAACCTCCACTCGCAAGAATTCCCATTTGTGTGCCTGTATTATAGGGAAGAAAATACGCAATACCAAAGAGAATAGCTGCATTTGCGAGAACGGATATGAGGATTTTCATAAGATGAGAGGTTAAAGATGAGAATCAATTGTCATCCTCGTGCATACGGGGATCTTCCTTGTATTTTAGAATAGTATTAAATGACCTATTATTCCTCCTATTGGATACTTGGTAGATTCCCTTCTTCAAGGGAATGACACATTTTTATTATATCTTTTTTCTTTTTTTCGCAATTTTTTTGGATTTTTTCAGGAAAATGGATACTATATCGGTGTTTGTTATTTCTTCCTCCTGAATTATGAAAAAGAGAATCGTGAGTTTACTACTTTTAGGGATGTATTTTTTTGGTGGGCTTGGAATAGGAATGTCTCAGACTTTTGCTATTACTCCAACCGTCCCACTTGTTGTTGCTCCAAATGCAGACGGTAGTGTTCAGACAAATAATGCCAATGGAACGAGTACGAGACTTAATACTGATGGGAGTACTACTACCTTTGATGCTGCAGGAAATCTTACAAGTCATACTGCTCCTGATGGGATTAAAACTACTTGGGCTTCTGATGGAAGCGTAAAAAATGGCTGAGGTCCTAATGATATGACCAGTACGGAATTTACTCTCAATCCCAATGATTTGAGTCCTTCCGAGAAAAAATATACCGGTGGAACCAAAACGAATTTTAAGACACTTCTGGCAAATCTCGGGAAATATCTCCTCATCGCGACGACGACTCTTGCAGTTCTTTCCATCGTAGTTGGAGGTCTCATAATCTCGACAACTGGTCCATCGGATCGAGCTGCGAAAGGGAAGACTATTATTATCCTCAACATTACGGCGATTATTATCGCACTTTTTTCTTATTCTATTATACAGCTCGTTTCATGGATCATCGCATAGAAAAACTTTTGCAAAAAGCGAACTTCGCGTTCAAATCTCCGTTTCCTCATTCTCTGTACAGTCGTACAGTTCATTCCGGTTCTCGATTTTCACGACGAATTTCATCATTTTTCAAAAGTCTCTGAAGTTCCACAGTTTTAATGGTTATATTATTCTCTTTTCTTCTTTTCTCCTCTTTTGTAAATGCGGCAGATGTTCTCCCAAAACCAGATTCTATGGGTTTGCCCTTTGAAAATGTGAGTGATGCGACTTTTCCAATTGTGAAGATTATCAAATTTACCATAATGATTATTTGAGTACTTGCGATTCTTGCGATTTCTTGGGGAGGTCTCCAGTTTCTAACTTCTATCGGAAATGATGAAAAAGTAAAAAAAGCGAAACATACTATTATTTACGCACTTGTCGGAGTTCTTCTCTCTGTTATGGCATATAGGATTGTCGATATCATCAATAGCCTGCAAATATAGCAACTTTATTTTTTATACAAAATTTATGAAAAAAGGATGAGTGAAGATACTAATTTTGAGTATATTTCTCTTCAGTGGAATGGAAATAGGTTTCGCGGCAAATAGAGTTTGTCCCGCTCCGCAAGCTGGATATCAGTGTTATTGTCCAACGGATGTGACTTTGGATTGTGGATATACTCCCGTGGCAACTAACACAACTCCCGCATCTTTCCAAAGCTCAGCTGTTGGTGGCGGCGTGACCCAAACTATGCTCCAAGTCGGAGGTGGGAATAATAGTGCCAATGCAGGAACCAATGTCACACTTCAAGGAAATTTCCTTCGTAATATTCAAACATATATTATGGGACTTCTTGGGATTGTGACTGTATGAATCTTTCTCTATATCGGATATACACTCTTCACGGCACAAGGCAAAGAAGAGGATTTCAAAAATGCTTGGAAAGCTCTCATATATGCCGTAATTGGTTTGGCGGTTATTCCACTTGGGTATATTGCCGTTAAGATTGTTACTGGTTTTACGTTCTAGATTCTTTGAAAAATAAAAAATTCGATTTATAAAAATGTATACTTTTTGATAAATTTCCATTATGAAAAAAATATTCGCCTCTCTTCTCCTCTCATTTCTCCTCGCAATTTCTTTCTCGTCTGTATTTGCAGAATGTACTTATGATGGAAATGGAAGTGTGCAATGAGCTCTCAGTGGATGTACCCCACAAGGTTCTATCACTTCAGGTGATTATACTATTTCCTGAGGAGTAAAAGGAAAAGTGGTACAGATTACCAATCAACTTATTATTGCAGGATCTATCCTCTCAGTTGGAGGAATTGTATTCTCGGCTATTCTCTATGTTTCTGCCCTCGGAGATGGAGAAAAAGTAAAAAAAGCAAAAACGGCTTTACAGTATTCTGCTCTTGGCTTTGTTCTCATGCTACTTTCATTTCCTCTTGTGAATATGATTGTGAACCTGATTTATGGGATTCAATAACAGAACTCCCAAGATAAAAGTTTTCTTTTTGTATATTCCCCAAAAGCGCATATCATAGTGCGCATGATAAAAATCATTCTTCTTAAGAATTTTCAGATTTTTAATACTTCATCGTAATGGAAGTACCACTCTCTTATTTGCCCACGGCATGTAAGAGAGTGGTACTTTTTTTTATTTTCTTTACTGCTTTTACTATGAAGATATTCTCTTTGCTTTATAAGATTCTTCTTCCTATACTCTTCCTTTTTATACTAACTTGCTTTAATAATTTCAAAGTTCAAGGTTAACAAGCTTTTAAGTTCATTGTTATACACTCAGAGATTTCATAAAAAATCTCTGAGTGTTTTTTCAAATGTTTGAAAGTCTTCGTAGTACCGATTCTTAAAGCATTTCTTCTTGGTAAACTTCCAGAGTCGTTCGATAAGATTGAGATTGGGTGAATAGGGTGGAAGAAATTCAAGGGTGATATTCAAGCTCTTCGCATGATCCTGTGTTTCATAGGCTCTTTGATATCGGGCATTGTCGAGAAATACTGTGATAGGTTTTTCTCCATATTCTTTCCGTATCTCTGAAAAGAATACTTTCATGGATTCAACATCACAATTTGCTTCGGTAATGATTGAAGTCACTTCGTAAGAAAGAGGATTCAATGCTCAGAAGATATTGAGTCGTCTTCTTCCAGTATTAGCACTCACTTGTTTTGTTCCGTCTTTTCCCTTTTTCTGCCAAGCATAGTCATGCTCATTATTATGGATCTGATGCATCGGATCTAGAAAAAGCACAATAGAATCATCTTGCCTGGATTGTTCGATGTACGAAAGTATCTTTATTATTGTTTCTCGCTGAATTTCCTCGGTCTGATGTTTCCCGGGGATGAGCTTGGTTTTCTTGTAAGAAAAATTGAGTTTTTTTTACAGTATCGATAGAGCCAGCTTTGTTCTATGTCCAGATTGAATGTTTTCTTAATCCAGTCTTGTAGTATCGAGAGAGTGGTTACATTTTCTTTTTCTATGTAGGCGATAATCTGATTCTTGATTGAATCGAGTTTCGATGGACGTCTCCCTATATAATCCAATCATTGAAGTCCAGAAAGTCATTTCCTTCGATAGATATTAAGCCAACCGGTTATTGTTTCCGATCGTACAGAGAGAAGTTTAGCTATCTCCGTATTCGTCTTACCAAGATATTTCCAGTGGAGCATTTGAAGTCTCCTATGTATTTTGATATTGAGTTCTTCTTTCATTGCTCTCATGAGATCTGAAAGCTCATTCTCAGAGAGGGTTAATATTACACGCATATATCTTTTTTAGAAATTATATGCTTGTATTATATACATTTATATTATTAAAGCAAGTTAGTATATAAGTGTTTTTTCTGTTCAAGCTCTCTCTTTTCCTAATGGGCAACCAACGGGAGAGGCGTCATGATGAAAATTCAACCAGATATTGATCAACATATTCCTGGATTGTTGAACTGGAAATTATATTCAATGATTCACGAGTACGGGCGTTGCTGATTGTAAAAGTGTTGCCAGCTTCAATGCAGCGACACTTGCTGTGTGATATTCAAATACCACTTTTTGAAATGGATTATTTCAAAAATACTTCCAGAAGATATTGAATAATTGTTGAACTGGAAGATATGTGCGATGATTCGATTCCAATAAAAACCTCATCTGTGAGGATAAAACCCAAGCAGTTACTCTTATGTGAGCTGGTGTTTCACTCGTTTCACCAGTAACTACCGTTACATTTCCACCTCCTCCTGCCTGACAGAGTCCCGGAGGAACCTTTACCGACTCTTTCAATACCATCTTCGCCGCAGATTGTGGAGCAGGAAAATATCTTCAGTGATTTGATACAAGTAAAAATAAGATATGTGCACCGATAGTAACTACTATCGCCATTTCTGATTGTACACAGCTTCAAAACATAGGGACGAATGTAACAACTTTATCTGGAAGCTATCAACTAGCGAATGATATAGACTGTAGTGCAACAGTAAGTTGGAATGGATGACTTGGTTTTAAACCTATTGGAAACGATTGGACAACGCCATTCAAGGGTGCTCTCGATGGGGCAGGATATAAGATAACGGGACTATATAT
Organism: uncultured Candidatus Altimarinota bacterium; assembly: GCA_963751115.1. Classification (GTDB taxonomy): domain Bacteria; phylum Patescibacteriota; class Gracilibacteria; order BD1-5; family UBA2023; genus UBA1545. The sequence continues at coordinate 2,868 of CAVVTN010000002.1, read as the reverse complement.
CAATAGGCCATTAGAAAATTATGTATGATTATTTAGTGTTACCACTGGAGCAACTATAAAAAATATAGGAGTAGATGGAGCAAATATGATATGAAAATATTATGTTTGATGATTTGTTTGATTTAATCATCAATCTTCTGTGAGCAACTCGCATTCTATCAATAATACATTCAGTTGAAGTATAGTCTGATGACTCATTTGAGATAATAATAGTTCTTCCATAAGTAACTCCTATTCTACCCATAATACCATGAGTGGAAAAGGTTGAATAGTCTGATGATTGGCTTGAACTAATAATAATGCTTCCGTAAGTAACTCCTATGCTACAAGTAATACCATAAGTGGAACGAGTTACATCTGATGACTTATTTGAAATAATAATGTTTCTTCCATAGCTAATTCTTATGCCACCAATAATACAATGAATGGAACAGACGCTGTTTGAAATATCTGATGACTTATTTGAAATAATAATGTTTCTTCCATAAGTAACTCCTATTCTACGAGTAATGCTATAAATGGAAATGGTTTTCTTTGATGACTTATTTGATATAATAATAATTCTTTCATAGCCAATTCTTATGCAATTAATAATGTAATTAGTGGGACAAATCGTATCTGATGATTCATATGATACATGAATGGTACTTCCTTGTCCATAAGTAACTCCTATGCAACCAATAATATCATAAGTGGGACGAGTTTGGTTGGATGATTGGTTTGAGATGATTACATTGCTTCTATAGCTTTCTCATACTACAATAAAGATACCTTTACTGGCACGACTCCGTATGGAATCCCAAAAACTACCGCAGAGATGATTACACAAGGAACCTATACCAGTTGGGATTTTGGTGCTGTTTGGAAGCCAATGTCTGGAACATTGGCTGGATATTACCCCTGTCTCGCTTGGCAGAGTGCGGGGAGTTGTACAAAGGCTCCAGGGACCATAACAAATTGTACCGAGCTTCAGAACATAGGAACGAATGCGACTACTTTGGCTGGAAACTATCAACTCGCAAATAATATCGATTGTAGTGCAACAGTAAGTTGGAATGGATGAAGTGGTTTTAAACCAATTGGGCCTCCATCAACACCATTCAATGGTACTCTCGATGGCAAATGATACAAAATAACGGGATTGTATATCAATAGACCGACAGAAAATTTTGTATGATTATTTGGTGCGACGAAAAATGGGAATATAGTTATAAAAAATATATGAGTAGATGGCGCTATTATACAGTGAAAAGATTACATTTGATGATTCGGTTTGATGGAATTATTCTGCTTCTCCCATAACTAATGCATATATTACAAATAGTACCATCAGTTGACATTATATAGTCTGATGACTCGTTTGATATAATTCCTTTGCTTTCATATCAAACTCTTTTTCAACCCATAATGCCGTTACTGCAAGTTTATCTTGGAGGTTGATTGGTTTGATACAATGATTCTCTTTCTTCCATAAACTATTCTTTTGCCATGAACGATACAATAATAAGTGGAAAAGATGAGGCATCGATGATTAGTCTGACTCAATAATTCTTCTTCTCCAATTTCCAATTCCTATGCTGTGAATAATACGGTTATAGCAAATAATACGGTTGCAGGCTGACTCGTTTGAGGGAATAATTCTTCTTCTCCAATTTCCAATTCCTATGCTGTGAATAATACTGTAAGTGGAATGCAGTGGGCTTGATGACTTACTTGATATAATGGCTCTTCTCCAATTTCCAATTCCTATGCGACTAATAATTCACTCAGTGGAACGAGTATTTGATGATTTGTTTGAGATGCTGTCGTTTCTATAATAACCTCCTCATATTATAATAAAGACACCTTCCCGGAACGACTCTGTATGGAATCCCAAAAACCACCGCAGAAATGATTACACAAGGAACCTATGCTGGTTGGGATTTTAGTGCAGCTTGGAAACCAATGTCTGGAGCATTGGCTGGATATTACCCCTGTCTTGCTTGGCAGAGTGTGGGGAGTTGTGTGAAACCACCTGTTTCCACCTACCCATGATGTGATACTCCAGATATAATAGTTTGAACTTATACCATAGCAGCTTGTAATGTTGGAGCTGTGACTGCCTGAACTTGGAAGTGCTTCATATGGAAACTATTTTCAATGGGGAAGAAATAAATGATTTGCGTATTGGAGTACATCTCAACAACCAACTCAAATAGCCTGAACTATTTGATTAAATGCTTGAACTGATACTTATTGATTTGTATGGGGTTCTTTAGGTTCTGGTATTTGGAATAATAACACTAATATAGATAATAATTGGTGAAATACTACAAATACAAGTATTGCAAGACAATGACCTTGTGCTACAAACTACCATGTACCAAGTCAACCAGAATGGCAAAGTATAGTTACTGCTTGATGATGGTGAGCATGAACAACTATATCAACTGCTTTGAAATTACCTATTGCTGGTGAACGTGTTTGGCTTGATGGTACTATGACAGATCCGCTTATGTCTGGTGGTGGATACTGGTCTAGTACTCCTGCCGGTCCTGCCGTTATCTCTAATACCGCATCTTACCTATATATCATTCCAACCTATATTAGTAGTAGCATCGCCACTTACCGTGCATATGGTTTCCCTGTTAGATGTATAAAGAACTAACTATACACAAATTCTATCTCACTTATTTTATAATCTATTTACTTTTATGAAAATACAAACCATTATTACCGTTATCATTTTGATTTGGAAAGATGAGATTGGACTCTAGCTTCTTTTGACTCTATATCAAAGACTAAGCCTGGGGTTTATGAGTGAGACCAGTCTGCGCCTGAGTGAGTGAAAATCTTTTTGTGTTTGGATAGAAATATTTATAATGGAAA
>CAVVTN010000001.1:0-114288 GCA_963751115.1 uncultured Candidatus Altimarinota bacterium | reverse complement strand
CTCGAAAATCAAATACAAATTTTAAGATAGGGTTAAGCTAAGATTTTTATGTTTCAAATAGATTCTGTGTAAACTTCATGTGGTGTCTGATATCCAAGTGACTGGTGAGGGCGCTTTGAATTGTAGAAGAACATATATTTTCTGATGGATATTATGGCTTCAATCGGAGAGAGGTATTCTCTCAAATAGACTTCTTCCTGCTTAATCGTTCTCCAGAGTCTCTCGACGAATATATTATCAGCATATCTTCCTCGTCCATCCATACTGATACGAATACCATTTGATTCGAGAATACTCGTAAAAGCATTACTGGTGAATTGAGACCCCTGATCCGTATTGAAGTATTCAGGTGTTCCATAGTTTTCAATCGCTTCTCTCAGAGCTTCCGTACAGAAAGATACTTCCATAGTATTTGAAACTCTCCAAGAGAGAATCTTCCTACTATGCCAATCGATGACAGCGATGAGATAGATAAATCCTCTCTTCATTCGTATATAGGTGATATCTGTGCTCCATACCTGATTTGCATGAGTGATTTTCATGTTACTCAGAAGGTATGGATATTTTTTATGTGCCTTGTTCGGTATGGTTGTGTCAAGTCTCGTTTTTTTAGGACACACAAACTATGAAGCTCATGTGGTTACAGGAATACTTGTGAGTTCGCCAGTTTCCTGAGCGAAAACGAACAAGGATTCCTGTGGAGTAGAACTAGAATGGGTCATACAAACTTCTGGAATACTTTGTTTTTTAAGAATTTCTTCTTTTTCCCGTATGATGGATGTAAATTTCTTTGGTGGCATTTTTAGGGCAGTATGAATTCGTTCGTGATTGTAATAATAGATTCGATAATGAATTGCTGCAATGAGGTCTTCAATACAAGCATAGGCATTTGGAGAATCCAGCTCCAGTTTAAATTTTCCATAATAAGACTCTTGACCTCCATTCTCCCAAGGAGATCATTTTTTACTCATGGATATTTGTATGCCTTGTTCTCTGAGATAATTCATAATCAAGAAACTTCTGTATTCACTTCATTGGTCTGAGTGAAAGATCTGTGGGATAGCCTGTGTATATTGAAATGCCATTTTAATTGCTTCAAGTGCAAATTCTTTGGTATGCACAAAAGATATGGAGTATCCAATGATTTCTCTTGTATACGCATCAAGAACAGTTGCAAGATACAGATGAATTCAGTGATAAATAATATGAGTAAAATCCGTTCTCCATATAACATTGGCTCGTATAGGGCAGATATTTTTTGTGAGGTTTGGTATCTTGATATCTGGAAGTCCTACATCTGCACTCTTTGTAAACTTTCTTCATATCCGCACTTTTGCAAAAATGGAGAATTTTTTCATGAGTCTTCGGGCTTTTTCAAAACATATTCCCATACTCCAAGCAATACGCCTATGACCATACCAAGGATGAGCCTCGTGGAGAGATTTCAACTCTGATTGGAGTAGAGCATCTTTTACTTCTACTTTTGATTGGTAGTACACGAGGGATCGTGCTACCTGAAGTGTTGTACAAAGAAGAAGTTTATTACAACCAGGATTATGCGAGAGGACCTCTCGAACGAGCATTATCCTGCTCATCTTTTTTTTTGAATCGCTCAACAACAACGCTGAGCAATCAGATGATTTGAATGAGATCAGTTTTTTCCTTCTCAAGCCTTTGAATCTTGGCAAGATAGGCCGATGAAGTAATTCCACTCTCATCTACTTCTTTTTTAAGCCAAGATCGAATAGTTTCAACCGTGACTCCAAATTCAGATGCTGCATCTGACATTTTTCTTCATTCAAGCTTTACTTGACGAAGTATAGTGGCTCTTACCTCAGGAGGTATTTTATGAAATGTTCCTGGCATAGAATATAAAAATAAAGAAATATAAATATATTGAACTCTCATTTTCTTGGCATCTTATTCAAATTTCATTTTATTTCTATTCAAATGAATGAAAAATAGGACACCGAGCTTTCGAGTTCGTGTGTCCTATTTTATCCGGACTGGTCATAGAATACTTTGAGCCTATCTCTGTGAGCGTAGCGGTGTTAGAAAGAACTTCCAGTACCACCTTTGTTTTGAATTCTGAAGTATACTTCTTTCGAGTATTAGTCATAGGAATGTTAATAAGAGAAATATTGTATTTTCTCTTAGCTTAACCTAGTTTGATTTTTTGTCTAGATTTTCTAGACGGAGGTTTTTATATTTTAGAATGGAAGAGTATATTTAATGCTGGTATATCATTGTCCTGTTTGAAAATTCAGTACTCATCCATCACTAAAAGTAGCCCCTGCACTAAGATTGTTTGGTGTTAGTTGCATATAGAATCATTCTCCATCATACCGTACAGTATTTTTTATATTTCAGACATTTCCGAGAGGGAGTTGGAAACTGAGACCATTTCTCACAACTGATAATTCTCCATTTCCAATCGGCATAGAAAAAAAAGCCTTTAGGGCAAGTTTGGCATTGCTTACTACTGACGATGCAGTATTCTCATATGTATTGCTTGCATTTGAATCGACCTTTAGTGTACCTTCTGGCATGATTCCGAAGCGTGCAGATCGCTCCTCTGGAGTTTCTGATGAACCATTGAGAAAGTCATCTACTTGTGTGGTATTTAATGAAAGGGATGGTCCTGTGATAATCGTTTCCACAGCCTGTGGATAATATTGTTGTACGAGTACTACACTGGAAGTGCTTGGGGCATTTCATCGTACATGGTTTTCTGATGGAAGATTTGGACCAGCCGCAGCTGTTCCTATCGTCCCGAGCAAAACCATTCATCCAACCACTGATCCGAACCTATCCATACAGAATATGTGTGATATGTAAACTTTCTTAATATAGTCATTGTGATTCAATTGTAAAATGTTTTTACAAAAAAAAGTTTTTGATTGTTTCCGATATCCCAAATCAGAATTTGAAATCAAAAAAGAAAACCCTCTTTCGAGGGCTTTCTTTTTTGATTTTTTTGGTTGCGGAGGTACGAATCGAACGTACGACCTCAAGGTTATGAGCCTTGCGAGCTACCACTGCTCTACTCCGCGGTATATCTCTTTTTGAGGGAGAAGTACCGGTAGTATATGGAAAACTAGGGAAATGCAAAAGTTTTTTCTCTTTTGCCTAGATTCCTACTTGTTTTCTCTTCCATTCTTCGATTTTTTTATGATTTCCAGAAGTGAGTTCTTCTGGCACTTTGAGTCCTTGAAATACTTCCGGACGAGTATAATGTGGATATTCTTTTTTTCCATTTAAAGCTTTGCTATACGATTCTTCTTCTAATGATTCTGGACTGATAACTCCAGGAATGAGACGGACAATTCCATCGATGAAAACAAGTGAGGAAAGTTCTCCAGAGGAAAGTACATATTCTCCGATGGAAATTTCTTCCACGTTGAATAATTCAATAATCCTCTGATTGATTCCTTCATAATGTCCACAGATAACAATCAAATCTTTTTCTTCTCTCTGAGAAAACTTTTCCAGAACTTCTTGAGTGAGGAGTTTTCCGCGTGGGGTCAAGAATACTTTACGAATCTGTTTTCATTCTTTTGTCTCGATTTCAGTAATCAAATTATAGAGAGGTTCTGGAGCGAGAATGGTTCCAGGAAAACCACCATAGGGACGACTGTCTGAGCGATGAGTATTCTTAACAGAATACTCCGCGAGATTATAAGTATGAAAATACACAAAACCCCCTTCCTGAGCACGACCCATGATACTTGTCGAAAGATAGGGACGGAGAACTTCGGGGAAGAGGGTTATTATGTGAATGTGCATATATTATTTAATACTCTTAATTTCTACATCAAATATGAGAGTTTTTCCGGCAAGTTCATGGGTATTAGGAATTCCGATGGTAATAGTATCTCCTGTGATTTTCGTAATTTTCATCTTGCCTCCGTTTGGCATTTCCCCTTCCATTCCTTCCTTAATCTTCTTTCCATAGAATGGATTTGCTTTATTGAGGATACTGAGAGTTATTTCTGTATCGGTTATTTTTTTGATGGTAATAGTATTTCCTTCGGAAGTGGTTTTGAGACCTACTTTTAGTTTTTTTCCATAGAATGGATTTTGTGTATTTTCGATATCAAGAGTCACATTATCTCCTTTGATTGCTATAACCTTTGCTTTTGTAGGTCCTGCCTCTATTGTCTCTCCTACTTTGAGACCTTCACCTTTTGCACCAAGAGCACTAAGTGCAACGGTTTGAGTGATAGTATCTCGAAAATTCTCAGCAGGAACTGCTTCAGTAAATACATCTTGGAAATACTTAGCAGGAACCTCCTGTTCCTTGTATGCTTCTCCGTAGGCATCTATTGGAGCAATCACAAGAGTTTTTTTCTCTCCCAGTTTCATACCTACTACTCCCGCATCAAATCCTTTAATCATCTGACCAGCACCAACCGTGAAGGAAAGTGGTTGGTATGTTCGTCCAGAACTGTAATTAGCCATTTTCTTAGCTTCTTCTTTAACAGAAGAATCAAAAATTGTACCATCTTCCAATTTTCCAACATAATCTACTGAAATCGTATCACCACTGGATACTATTTCTTTTTGAACAAGAGGTTTTTCTGTCATTGCTCCTGAAGTAGTAGTAGTTGTAGGAGATTTCTTTTCTTCCGTTGCTTCTCTGTTATAAAAACAAGAAGTGAGAACAAGAGGTGTTATGATAAGTGTCACGAGAATTTTTTTCATAGAATATAAAAGATAATAATTAAAACGGCGTAATCCTATGGATTTTTATTTTTTTTGCAAACATAAAATCGCTTTTTCCAGTCCGATTCGTAGAGCATCCTCACCATCTCCAATTCATTCTCCTGTCTTCATTCGTTTATCCAGAAGTATGAGTTCAGAAAATAAGATTTGAATTCTTTCTGAATTTCTCATGTTTTTCCGCATTTTTTCAAATGCATAGGGGTGGATTTTTAGAAGAGAGAGTACATTGCTTGGTTCATATCCAGAAGAGAGGAGTTTGGCTGCATAGAGAAAGGTTCGAAGTGTTGAGACAAGTGTTGTAAAAATCTGATGAATATTATGAGTTTCAAGAATATTCGTCAATTCTTTATAAGCAAAGGCATTATCTAGAACAAATATCGCATCAGTCAGAGAAAATATAGAGGTTTCGATCGTCGGAATGATAACCGATTTTATATCTGTTTCTGTGATCCATCCATCTTGTTTGTAAAGTGCGAGTTTCCCTATTTCGCTCTCGATACGATTAATGTCCGATCCAGTATATTCCATAAATTTTGCAAGCGCCGTCACATCGATATGTGGCAATTTTTTACGGACATACTCACGAAGTGCATGACCTTCCAGTTTCTCATATTCTTTCAAAGTGGCGATACTCATAAGGCGTTTATAGAGAGCTTTTCTCTTGTCTGGTTCAGTCGAAACAAAAAGTACGATAGTGGTTTCTGGAATTTGCTCTAAGGCTGACAAAATCATTGCTTCTGGATCAGGAGTATTTGTAGTCATTTCAGGATTCTCATCGTCTCATTTACTGGCACTCAGTGGAATATCTTCCAACACAATCAGCCGTTTCTCTCCGAGAAAAACGGGAGTCAGAAGTTCCGCTTGGATATTGGTTTTTACAAGATTATCTTTACTCAAACGAGAAATATTATATTCCCCATATTTTTTCGCGAAAATATCTATCCAGGCGTCCAAATCTCGTCGGAGAAATATATGATTGGAACCCGTGAAAAATACGATATTAGCTTTGGACATAGGACAGAATTATAAGATTTTATTTAGTGGCATTGTAAAGTATTTGAATTTCAGAATTAGAAAGAGCTCGATTATAAATACGGACTTCATCAATAGCCGCATTTATAACATTGCCTCACAAAAACATACCACCAATAATAAGATATTCTGATTGATTCAGTGCTGCACTGTATCATAACTTTGTATTCATGGTTCATGTTCTTTTTCCATCAACATACACATCTACTCTATCATTCAGATAGAAATTCATTGTGAGATTATGCCATATATTATCACTTGTGGATTGTGTTCAAATATATCCTTCACTATAGCCACCGTATAAAAAATAAGCAGAATTTGATGATGAATATCCATATCTAAATCCAGAAATTCCGTCACCGTCAGTACTTACAATACAACGTTGTCCGAGTATATCGGATGCTTTTACCCATGAAGTAAGAGAGAAATCACTCGTTGGTAAAGTTAAAATTTTAGTAATAGGAATATTTATCCCGTCATTTATTCCATCAAAATAGGTAGCCTTCCCTGTTCTTCCATTTCCATCTACTCATCCAATATTGACTCATCCATATAATACTCCGTCATTTCCGTATGCACTCAAGTCCTTCAATAGATTCCCAGTCATTGTTTCCATATCCCAATATCCCACAAGACTCGAATCAAGACTGGCAAGAGCTTTGTTATGCAAAAGGTCATCTCTCTGATTGTAAATAAAAGTAAAGAGAGATCCGGTGTATGCTCCACTTCCACTTGTTACTATGGAAGTAGTTGTATCATTCTTGGAAAATATAAGTGTATATCCGGAAAGTGTAGTAGTCCTCGTAAGATCTATGTCTGTATTGGTAGTTTCTTGTACGGGCTGATTTAAACTTCCACTACTATTACTGAGGAGTATACCAAGAGTATCTCCGAGAGTAGTAGGAAATCTTTGAGAATAATTAGAAGTAGTACTGGCAAAAGTAGTTGGAATAAGTTCCCCCTTGACAAAGGGGGTTAGGGGGATTCTTTTTTGTGTTTCATACGCTGTTAGATTCCCTCCATCTTCTAGGAAACTCATGAGTTGCATCTTGCTTTTATTTTCACTTACTAAATAAGTAGTATATATCGTTGGATCCAGAGGATCGAGAGTTCCATTTGGCGAGAGTTTTGCTATACTTCCTATCTGATCTTTTGCGAATCATTGGTATCAGATGGTGATTCCAGAGGCTGTTATACTTACTGGATTTTCTGGCATTGGATATATTCCTGACTTGATCTGAAATATATCAAGTCATTGTTTGAGACTAGTTAGATTCGATACTCTTACAGAGTCGCGTGCATTTGTTTGGAAACCTCAGAGATTCACGAAAGCTATAGTTCAAAGAATAACAAGGATGGTTATGACGACGATGAGTTCTACGAGGGTGAATCAGCGGTAGGTTTTTTTGGATTTGGTTTGGGGAGTTTGAGTATTAGAAATAGGAGAACTCATATGTAATGATATAACTGAATAAGCACAATGAAAAGAAGTATATTTTCTTTTGGAAAAGATGCAAGCAAAAAAGGCTGTACTATCTCTATAATTGAGTGAAAATCTTTTTGCTTTTTTATATTTCTCCATATACTACCGGCAACTTTTTAAGATACACTGGTTTATCCAGTTCCTTTTTTGGTACAGAGACTTTATTTTTATTATTTTCATTTTTTTATGTCAAAACGACAATATCGTAATATAGCCATCATCGCCCATGTAGATCATGGAAAGACTACTCTCGTTGATGCACTTCTCAAACAAGGAGGAGCTTTTAATAGCCACGAACAGGTAGCTGTCTGTGTTATGGATAGTAACGATCAGGAACGAGAACGAGGTATTACTATCTATGCGAAGAATACAGCTATCGAATATAAAGGAACCAAGATTAATATCGTAGATACTCCGGGGCATGCTGATTTCGGTTCTGAAGTAGAGCGTGTACTTCGAATGGTAGATTCTGTTCTTCTTGTTGTTGATGCATACGAAGGTCCTATGCCTCAGACAAAATTCGTACTCAAGAAAGCACTCGAACATGGTTTGAAACCAATTGTTGTTATTAATAAAATTGACAAACCAACAGCACAACCAGCTGCGGTTATCGATATGCTTTTCGATCTCTTTGTACAACTCGGGGCAACCGATGAACAACTTGATTTCCCTGTTATCTATGCAGTAGCTCGTGATGGAGTAGCTATTCTCGATATGGCAGATGAGAAAAAAGATATCACTCCACTTTTTGATATGGTTATCGAAAAGGTTCCAGCTGCACACAATGACGTAGAAAAACCATTTAAGATGCAGATTGCTAATCTTGCGTACGATAATTATCTCGGACGTATGGGTATTGGACGTGTATATGAAGGAAAGGCAAAAGTAGGACAAACAGTTACAGTTATCGGAAATGATGGAGTGCGACGAACCGGGAAAATTTCTAAAGTATTTACAACTCTTGGACTCCATAAAGTAGAAGTTGCGGAAGCAGAAGCAGGTGATATTATCACTCTTGCGGGTATTCCCGATATCTATGTAGGAGAAACTATTTCTTCTGTTACAGATGCAGAACCTATGGCACCTATTACCATCGATGAACCAACTCTGAAGATGGAATTTATGGTAAACAGTTCTCCATTTGCTGGAAGAGAAGGAAAATATGTGACTTCTCGAAATATTCGAGATCGTCTTGAGAAAGAGCTTGAGATGAATGTAGGACTCAAAGTAGATCTTGATACAGAAGGAAATGGGTATGTGGTATCGGGACGTGGAGAACTCCATCTTTCTGTACTTATTGAAACCATGCGTCGTGAAGGATTCGAACTTCAGGTAGGAGCTCCTCAGGTAATCTTCCATGAAGTAAAAGGACATAAAATGGAACCAATGGAGAATGTAGTAATCTGGGTACCAGAAAACTGCTCTGGAGTTATCATAGAACATCTCGGAAAACGAAAAGGGCAGATGACTGATATGAAAACAGAAAACGGAATTACTTCTATGGAGTTTGAAGTTCCAACTCGTGGACTTCTTGGATTTCGATCTATATTTACCGTTGATACGAAAGGAGAGGGAATTATGTATAGTTCATTCTCAAGATACGATCAATATAAAGGACCAATTGAGAAACGAGAAGTAGGATCTATGATTTCTGGATTTCCTGGAACAGCTATGGCATATTCTCTCTGGAAACTTGAGGAACGTGGACCGATTCTTATCGAACCAGCAACGGAGGTATATGAAGGAATGGTTATCGGAGAGCATTTGAAGGGTGGTGATTTGATTGTTAATCCAACTAAGAATAAACAACTAACGAATATGCGTGCTTCTGGAACTGATGAGGCCGTTCGTTTGACTCCTATTCGAAAGATGACTCTCGAGGATTGTCTCGATTATATTGGATCAGATGAATATGTGGAAGTAACTCCTTCTACTCTCCGAATCCGTAAGAAATTCCTTACAGAAAATGAAAGAAAACGAGGTGGAAAGGCATAGTTTGAATATTCAAAAAAAATCTACATCAAATATATTTGATGTAGATTTTTTTATCCTTCTTGCAAAATACTACAAAATGCTTGACTTACGACCATATTTTTTTATACTCAAAAATATTGACATTATATAATAATAGTATCCATTCATATATCATTATGCTTGCCTCTCTTTCTTCGTCTTCTGCCACTTGCTCCACTATAATTCCAACAGCTGTTAATCCAAATAATCAGACTTCTGCTGATGCTTTAATGAAATTTGCATGAAATGTCGCATTCGCATTAACTCTCACTACTGTGCCAGCTGCCCTGGCCTCTATACCTTCTACGGATCATGATTTATTTCAACAAGCAACACAAGACGGTATTTTACCAGTACCATGAAAACAAAGTATTTCTGATATTATTGAGAGCGTAGTTCCTAGTTCAGGCGAACCAAAAGTACTTGTAGAAAAAACAAAATCACTAGAATTTCATTTTGCTACAGCGAAAAATGGGGATTCTTTCGGGAGTTTTATGCTGCGAAATTTCTGAACGACAAAAGGATATCTCATTGGAAAGATGGGAGAAAAAGTATCTGATCCCAATAAAGATTTGATCGCGGGAAGAGAATATACATATGTAAAAACCATAGAGGAGGCAAATAATCTCTCTAGAGAATTACGAAACCAATATATTGCCGATAGGAAACTACAACAATCATGAGGAGTAAAAGTTGCGAAAAGTAAAACTTTAGAACAAGCAAGTAATTGAGAAGTTCCAGCGGTTGTAAATACTCAAGTATTAACATATAAGGCATCAGAAAAAAGAGAAGAAAAGATAGGAAAAGTCCCTTATAATTTTTTTCTCGTTTCAGAGGAAGAATACCATTCTATGGCAATAAATGCGGGACTTCCACACTCACAATTCTTGAATGTTATTACTCTTTTTTCGACTTTTGGACAACATGAGAGCACTTCTCAATACGATGCACATGGGATAAAAATTACCAATAAAAAATCTTCACATTATAACACGAGAGCAGAAGGAAGATGGCAAATAATGCCAGTCAATATACAGAATTGGTCTATAGAATATTTTGGTACTGTTTTGGATTTTAGTCCTGAAAATCAAGAAAAAATTGCTTTTTCAAAATTTGCGGAATATTTTGCTGCTCATCATAAGGCGGGATTAAGTTTTGAATCTATTCAACGAGAAATGGCTGGGGATTGGTATGGGCGGTTAAAGCCTATGCCATGACAGCCATCTGTCGCAAAATATGCTCATGAAATTTTTCATCTCTACAAACAGATTTCTCATAATTTTGTACCACAGTTTGGCGTGCAGTCATCTACTGTTACGCAAGTAGCATCTCAAAAAGCTCCTGTTCATAAAACACCAAATATTCTCCTTGCGAGTAATCCTGATCGTAGCATTATGTCAGTATTAAAACATCCAGCAAAAGTTTCCCCTTCTTCTTCTCAGACTCATAATCCTCATTTAGAAACTATCTCTCTTCCATCTTCACCAATAGAAGAAGTATCAACAATCGTGCCCAAAATTATTTCTGAAGTTCTTATCGTAACTGTTCCGGAAACACCTCCTGTGAGACTTGCTACTCGAGATGGAGATAATAATCTTCAAGATAATTCTGCACTAATTCCCGTTTCTTATTCTCCTGATGCTCATACTATAAAACCAGTGATAGATATTAAAAATCTAGCAGGGGTGGTAACTGAACAAGAATATAAACACACTTTAGTGAGTACTATTCAATGAACATCTACCACAGATCTTAAGCTCACAGAAGATGGGAAAATGGATTTGATTGCAACTCTTGAAAAAGCAAAAACACTTCGTGGACTTTATGAGAGAAGTTTGAATAATTTCGAAGATGAGCTTGCTCATCAAGCTATTTGATCAGAGCGAATAAAACTCAAGAATAGTATCGCAAAAATAAATCGTCTTATAGAAGAATTAGATAAACATACCATTAAAATACGTTCCACATTTGTTGCACAAAATGATGAACAAGTCAGAAAGGCTGCATAATAAAAAAAACGGGATAAGCCTAAAATGTGTTGGTACAAATCCTTTGCTTTTAGCTACTGTATCTGCTAAACTTGGCAGTACTTAGTTTCTAATCTATCTTTGTATGATTTACACAAAAAAACACTTGTAACAAATGCGGTAAAAATAGGGTGCAGAAATACGGGGTTAGCAGAGGAAAACAGCGATACAAATGTCTTGTGTGTCTCGCTGTATTCATACCGAAAGACACCTCTTGGATACGCACTGCTTATGTAGATTACTCTCTTCATAAACAAACCCATAGAGAACTTGGAAAAACACTTGGAAAGAATCGAAATACCGTTCAAAAATATCTAACGGGAAACATCCACTATACCGGAGAACTACCAATCCTTCGTGAGACCGAACGTATGTGCGTTGTGATCGACGCAACCTATTTTAGTTCCCGTACGGATGGCATGGCTTTAATCCGAAGTAATGCAGGACTCAATCTGGTATATGATTTTGTATCATCAGAATCATTAACGAGTATTAGCAAGCTCATGAGCACTTTTGACTCTGCCTGATATACAAAGAATACCGATGCATTTACGATCGACGGAAGGAGATTCATGTTCGATCTTCTTAAAAAGAAATACCCTGCTATTCCCATACAGATGTGCATTTTTCATATGAAAGCGATTATCAGGAGATATACCACTCTCAGACCGAAAACAAGGCTCGGGAAAGCCCTTAAAATCCTCAAAACGATACTGTGACGCATTCCAGAAAAAATGTTTCTTCGGATATTATCCCAAGTAGAGCATATCTACATTGACTTTCTCAAAGAACGGAACACAAACGGACAGTACGAGCACAAGCGATTACGGAGTGCCGTGGCAAGCATTCGGTATTATCTTCCATACCTGCATACGTACGAGAGATATCCGCACCTTTCGATACCGAGAACTACGGGCATTTGTGACGGTTATTTTTCACATGTAAAAGAGAAGCTAAAGCCTCATCGAGGAATCTCTCGGATTCAGCGAGATTCTCTTCTTATCTTTCTCCTCGAAGAACAGAACAGGAAGGCAAAAGTTTAGGAATAAAACCAACACATTTTAGGCTTAATCGAAAAACCAACACATTTTAGGCTTATCTCAAAAAAACTCTCCAATTCATTCATTCGGAGAGTTTTTTATTATTATTGAAATAGTATTATTCCATATGAAATGTCTGGAGAATAATCTGAACAAGTTCCCCAGTTGGATTATCGGATTCAATAGCAACCGAATTATTTCCATTCAATAGCATATAGATAGTCCCCGTTGTTGTATCTGTGGTTGTCCCACTTGTTACTCAGATAAGTTTATCTAGAATCTTATTGGCATAGAAATATACACGTACCTGACTCGTCGCGAGAGATTCTACACCAGTGCCACTAGAGATTCCGATGGAATGAGTAGCACCATTTTGTCCACCAAATGCCTGATAATAACTATTTTTCGGCATACTGAATCCATAGTGATAACTACTATTGAAATAACTGATCCAAGTTGGGTTCATTTGCCCACTGAAAGTATTTCTACTGTTCCTGTTTCTGAAAGAGGAATTATAGAACCCGAATCTGCTCGGTCTGTTGTATATTTTGGTATAGGTCCAATATTTTCAATTCCACTATCTATTTCAACCCCGGTACTGACTGTAGTAACTGGTAATACTGTTGCAGTGTTTGTTAATTGCTCATCTCTACATTTTCCTGTATAAGCAACGCGGACATTGGCTATTTTTTCTGCCGTACAGCTATTTGTATACGTTTTACCATCTTTTCCGCATACAGGATAACTTTCAGTGGAACATATAGAGACAGGATTTATATCAGTTGTTGGTGTAATTTTTGGAGTGACATTCTTACTTGAGAGTATTAAATAGAGTGCGACACAAACCAGGCCTATGATAAAAACTTTAAAAAATACACTATTAAGAGAGGTATTTTCTTTACTTGCTGATTTTTTTTGTTTCATAATGAGAAAGGTTATGGATAACAAAAAGCAGTGTATGAAAAAATGAGAGAATGTAAAGTTTCGGAAGATTATTTTTTTCTTCGTATTTTTGCGAGTGATATTATCTCTAATAGACTAAAGAAGAGAATAAATAATATACTATAGAAGAGGGAATGATGAGATTGTACATAAGATGAGATTGTGCCACCAAATATGAGTACGAGGAATAATATAACAATCCCTGTAGAGAGAATCTGAAGTGAGTGAGTTTGAAGATAGAGTGAAAGTTTCTTTTCATCGGCTGGTTGAATATATCTCGCATGAAGTACGAAGAAAAGTCCTCCGAGGATAAAAAGTACAAAAGGAAGAATATTCGTATGGAGATATTTTACATCAAGTTCATCTGTTCCAGAAAGAATCATTTCCACTGCAACAAAGAGTATGACAAAAAGCCCCACCCACTGAATCCCTGGATATTTGTCTAAGTATTTTGCAATCAGATTCGAGGCAAATGCCATAAGTGCGATAGAAAAAATAAGCCCAATTCCAAGTGCTGCGACATTTTCATGAGCTGCTCCAGCAACCGCGAGAACATTATCGAGACTCATAGAAAAATCTGCTATGATAATCGTCGAAATAGCTGCCATAAGACCTGCTTTTTTTGCGTCGATATGATGTCCTTCCTCGTCCGGCATACGAAGTTCGCGATAGAATTTCCACACAACATAGAGGAGAAGGAGTCATCCAGCAAATTTGACTCCGACAACCGAGAGGAGAAATACAGCAAAGAATGCGAGTACGATACGAAGAATAGTTGCGAGCGTGATCCCGAAGAAAATAGCTTTTTTACGCTCTGAGCCTTGGAGTTTTCTGGTCGCCATCCCGATGAGGATCGCATTATCTCCGCTCATAACGATATCTATGAGGATAATATTCAAAAGTGCCATAGCTCCTGTGAGAGTAAAAAGTTCCAAAAATTGTTTTAAAAATTGGGTATAGAAAAGTTCCATAAAAAAAGATTGCAAAATAGGATGGATGTGAGTATAGTAAAAAAGATTATAAAGTCAAAAGGTCGACAATATGAATCGTATATTATTTATAACAAAGTATTCGTATGAAAGTAGAAAAATTATCTATTATCGATGATGGAAAAATTGCTCTCACTTCTTTAGAAACACACGGAACAGAGATTATTTATCTAACTAAACCTTTTTGATATAGAAAAGTTATTTCGGAGACAACTGCATCAGTAAATGTGCTCCTCTGAGACACTATGTGATTCGTTGAATATATTGCTTGTTATGGGTCTGATATTTCTTTTGTTCATGAGATAGCTACGAAAACTTTATCTGCAATAAAAAGTCAGAATAATGTTTCTATCACAGATCCAGAAACATTATTTAAAATAGGATACTGTTATTATCTATTAGGAGATAAGGATAGTACTCGCTTATATTTCGATAAGATATCAGATAATTGTCCTAATTTATACCTCTTAGATCACATACTTTATATCTATGAAAGAATTTGATCTCCTCGTCTGCAAGTGCTGAAAGAACGAGTGGAACAATGAAAGAAAGCGTTATCGCAAGCAGCATATGATATTGTTTTTGGGGGATAAGCCTAAAATGTGTTGGTACAAATCCTTTGCTTTTAGCTACTGTATCTGCTAAACTTGGCAGTACTTAGTTTCTAATCTATCTTTGTATGATTTACACAAAAAAACACTTGTAACAAATGCGGTAAAAATAGGGTGCAGAAATACGGGGTTAGCAGAGGAAAACAGCGATACAAATGTCTTGTGTGTCTCGCTGTATTCATACCGAAAGACACCTCTTGGATACGCACTGCTTATGTAGATTACTCTCTTCATAAACAAACCCATAGAGAACTTGGAAAAACACTTGGAAAGAATCGAAATACCGTTCAAAAATATCTAACGGGAAACATCCACTATACCGGAGAACTACCAATCCTTCGTGAGACCGAACGTATGTGCGTTGTGATCGACGCAACCTATTTTAGTTCCCGTACGGATGGCATGGCTTTAATCCGAAGTAATGCAGGACTCAATCTGGTATATGATTTTGTATCATCAGAATCATTAACGAGTATTAGCAAGCTCATGAGCACTTTTGACTCTGCCTGATATACAAAGAATACCGATGCATTTACGATCGACGGAAGGAGATTCATGTTCGATCTTCTTAAAAAGAAATACCCTGCTATTCCCATACAGATGTGCATTTTTCATATGAAAGCGATTATCAGGAGATATACCACTCTCAGACCGAAAACAAGGCTCGGGAAAGCCCTTAAAATCCTCAAAACGATACTGTGACGCATTCCAGAAAAAATGTTTCTTCGGATATTATCCCAAGTAGAGCATATCTACATTGACTTTCTCAAAGAACGGAACACAAACGGACAGTACGAGCACAAGCGATTACGGAGTGCCGTGGCAAGCATTCGGTATTATCTTCCATACCTGCATACGTACGAGAGATATCCGCACCTTTCGATACCGAGAACTACGGGCATTTGTGACGGTTATTTTTCACATGTAAAAGAGAAGCTAAAACCTCATCGAGGAATCTCTCGGATTCAGCGAGATTCTCTTCTTATCTTTCTCCTCGAAGAACAGAACAGGAAGGCAAAAGTTTAGGAATAAAACCAACACATTTTAGGCTTAATCGAAAAACCAACACATTTTAGGCTTATCTCGTTTTTGGGGATATGAAAGGTAAAACAGGGGAAGAAATACTAGCAACTCTTAGGGAAGAAGGTAGAAATTAAAAAATAACCTCAGAATCTGAAGTTATCGAAGAAGAAGTTTTGAAAGATTAAGAGTAGTCACCGAGTTCTCTTGCAATCTTATCGTGTCGTTCATTTTCTTGCATTTTCATCTCGATTTCTTGAGTCATTGTTTCGATAAGTCCTTTGGGAATAAGAGAATCATGAGAATATCGTGGTCATTCCATTACGATACTCATACTCAGTTGATTAAGAATATTAATTACTTTTTGAGAAAAATGTCCGCCTATAAGCTTACTCATTTGCATTTGAAGTCCAAATATATATTCAGATTTGGTAGGATGAGTACATGGTGATAATTGTTCTGACATAAAAAGATTCGGTAAATAATAAAGAAATAATGTCTCTATTTATAGAGCTGTAACAAGTTTTAATGTATACTAACCTGGGGAGATTTAAGTTTTTGTAAAAAAGCAATAGGTAGTTCTATAAGATCTCATGATCGTACATTTTTTGTATTATTTCTGGCGAGTCACCACACAGTCACTTCTACTTGTGCGGTTACTGTATCTAACAAACTCATAACCTTATATGAAAATCCTCATAAGTTAGCATTATTTTCTATAGTATCTCATACTCCTAAACAAGCTTCTTCAATCATAGGAAAATTTATTAAAAATAAACAAACAATTTATATATAATTAAACTATTAAGTCAAATGAAAAAACATAAATCTGAAATTAATCCGCGTTTTGTTGAATATTTTCAAGAAAACTTCTTCGTGAATAAACCAGAAGAATTAGAACAGTTCTTAGTTTCTCTCACGAAACCGCTTCCAAAAACTATTCGAGTCAATACGAATCATATCAGTGTTGAGGATTTTCAAACACGAGCTCTGCGGAATAACTGGATTCTCACTCCAACCAATAATCCAACAGTTTTTCGAATCGATAGAACCGAGATCAAGATGCCACTTGGGCATACATTAGAACATTTGCTCGGGTATTTTTATATACAAGAGTTGTCGGCGAGCATGAGTGTTCATTATCTTGCCATAGAAATTGTCACTTCTCCACTTCTTATTCTGGATATGGCAGCCAGTCCAGGCGGAAAAACTACCCAGCTCGCTGAACATTTCCCTGCTTCTATCATTGTTGCCAATGAACCGACTCGGGATCGTATGGCACAATTGGTTTCCAACACCGAACGCCTCAGAAATAATCGGACGATGATTACGAACTATGACGGAGGATTTTATAGTAATCTACCAGAGACTTTTGACCGTATTCTTCTGGATGCGCCGTGTTCTGGAGAAGGTATTGGTTTCAAGGAATCCCAAACGGTAAAGTACTGGAATTTGAAAAATATCCATACGATTGCTCGACTTCAGACGAAACTTCTCGATGCCGCTTTTCGAGCTCTGAAAACAGGTGGAGAAATGTTGTATTCTACTTGTACACTGAATAAGATTGAAAATGAATGAGTGGTAAACGCTATACAATCTCGTTATCCAGAGAGTTTTGAAGTGCTTTTCGAGAAACGATTCTGGCCACACGAAGAGGCTTCTGGAGGTTTTTTCGTATGTAAAATTCGGAAAAATAAAGAGATTACAGAAAACAAAGAAACAAAAGAACCACGTGCGATCAAAACCAATGAAGAGCTTATTCTCCTTACAAAAGATCACGAAAGACTTCTTTTGAAGTTTACTGAAACAGTTGGACTTGATTTATCAGGATATCATCTTTTCGAATTTAAACGAGATATCCTGGCGATAGCAAAAAATAGTGCCGCGAAAGCACTATTGCAAACCGTATTTCCGATACGACTTGGGCAGAAAATTGGACGAATTGAGGAAGGAGTTTTTACTCCCGATAATCGCATAGGACGGGATTTTGAACTCAAAAAAGCTCCAGTATATGAGATACGGAGCGAACAAGAACTAGATGATTATTTAAGAGGAAAAGAGATTGGAGAAAATCTTGCAGAAGAATACTACATACTCCGATATGATAATCTGAATCTAGGAATAGAATCGAGGAATCCAAAAACGGTATATTTAACCAATACTTTCCCAAGAGAGTGGCAGAGAAAGTAGAATTATTTGTTACTTGGTGTTGTAAGGACACAGAATTGTTGTGCAACTTTTCACACAACTGCTTCTTGGATCTTTCCTGTATAATGAGGATGTCATTTTTGTTTCTGAATGCGATGAAGAATTTCTTTTATAACTCTGTAGATCTGGTGAGGATCATTACAAGTATAGATCATTTTAGCATCGTCTTTAGTAAAATCTCGTAGAGATGCTGTAATATCCCTTACCATAGTATCATCAAGTAAGCTACGGAGATATTTGTCATTCTCTTTATCTCAGTAAAAAAAAACTATTAATCCGTAAGGTTCAAATTTTTTTTCTGTTGCGTGATGCAAATCAGGCTCATTATATAAATCATAATGTGGAAATTGATATACCATGTAAAATTGAGATAAAAAAGTATATACAAGATTTATATAGATAAATAGACTATTGTCAAATAAGTTTTTGAAACAAAATTTGACTTCTCTCTAGCACTCGTATAATTAGCCTGCTAATTCCTAAAATGATAGTCATCCTGAACTCGTTTCAGAATCTTCCATTCTCTTATAAGAAATAAGCGGAAGATTCCGATATTCATCGGAATGACGATATATTTTATTCTTAAATTTATCATAATTTATGCAGATACAACCGTTATCCGATCGAGTACTCCTGCGCGGAGTGGAAGCCGAGATGGTTACCAAAAGTGGTATCTATCTCCCAGAAAACGCCAACAAAGAACGACCCCATATCTATGAGGTCGTAGCGATAGGCCCAGGAAAGAAGGACAAGGATGGGAATATGACGACGATCGATCTCAAAGTCGGAGACCAAGTGATTTCCGGGCAATACTCCGGAGATGAAGTCGAGGTCGATAAGATAAAATACAAGATCATCGGGTATGAATATATTTTGGCGAAAGTAAGTTAATTCTATTACATACCTAATCAAGCATGTACATTTTGTTTAATAGTATTAATTCGTATATCACTGGCGACAGATTCACCTATATTAGTTATTGCATTCTTCCGTTCCTCTTCAGAATGTTTTCATGATCAGACCGGTCAAAATTCCGAAATAAAATTAGTAATAAGCTGTCTTGTTCTATGTGATAATTCACTCATAATAGTTTCGAGATTTTCCCGTCAGAATATTTCGAGAACAAAGTCAGTAATTTGATCATCCTGATTAGGAGCTATGCGTGGTGCACTCATAAATTGATTTGATAAAAAGTAGAATATTCTCTTTATATATAAATTTTAATATAAGTCAAATAATTTTAATTTCTCATTCATTTTCTTATGTCAAAAACAATTCTTTTCGGAGATGAAGCTCGTCTCCAGATGTTCTCCGGTATGGAGAAAGTCGCAAAAACCGTAACGGCGACGATTGGTCCCAAAGGACGCAATGTCATATTTGCTCGAGCATACGGAGCTCCTCAGGTAACGAACGATGGAGTAACTATTGCTAAGGAAATTGAGCTCGAAGATCCGATTGAAAATATGGGCGCAGAGCTCATTAAAGAAGCGGCAAGCCGAACCAATGATGCTGCGGGAGATGGAACGACGACTGCTACTCTTCTGACATATGCGATGGTTAAAGAAGGACTTCGTGAGATTCGCTCTGGAATCAATGCTATCGAACTCAAGAATGGGATGAAAAAAGCAGGAGAACTCATCGAGATGGAACTTGCAAGAAATTCTAAAAAAGTATCTACGGGTGAAGAAATTACTCAGATTGCAACGATTTCCGCTCAGGATAGTGAAGTAGGAGAGATTATCTCTATGGCGATGTCCAAAGTCGGAAATGATGGAGTGATTACGGTTGAGGAAGGTCAGACTTTTGGTCTCGAAGTAGAGCTCACCGAAGGGATGAAGTTCGATACTGGGTATGTTTCGCCGTATATGGTGAATGATGCTGAAAAGATGGAATGTCGTGTAACTGACACCTATATTCTCATAACGGATAAGAAAATTGCTTCCCTCAAAGATATGATTCCCGTATTTGAAGAACTGGCTGGAAGTGGGAAACGAGAACTTGTCATCATCGCCGAGGATCTAGAATGAGATGCACTCGCTGGTATTATTTTGAATAAATTGAAATGAGCATTTACCGTGTTGGCTATAAAAGCACCCGGATTTGGAGATCGCAAGAAAGAGATACTTCAAGATTTAGCAATCTTAACTGGGGCAGTAGTTGTCGACGGTATAGGATTGAAGCTTGAAAATGTTACTATGGAGCATCTCGGACATGCAAAAACCGTGATTGCCAAGAAAGATGCTACCACGATTATCGGTGGAACGGGAGATAAATCTCACATCGATGCTCGTGTAAGAGAAATCAGATCTCAGATCGAAAGTACTCCTTCTGAATACGATCGTGAAAAGCTCGCAGAACGCCTCGCAAAACTTGCTGGTGGAATCGCTGTTATCAAAGTCGGAGCAGCATCGGAAGTCGAGATGAAAGAGAAAAAACTCCGAATCGAAGATGCACTCAATGCGACAAAAGCAGCCGTCGATGAAGGAATCGTTGCTGGCGGTGGAGTGGCACTTTTAAAAGCTTCTCTCGTATTAGAAAATATCAAACTCGGAAGCAAGGATCAAGAAGTCGGAGCTCATATCGTTGCTCGAGCCCTCTCTTATCCAGTGAAACAAATCGCTGAAAATGCTGGGAAAGAAGGAGCTATTATCGTCGATGCGATTCGTAAAAATACCGATGTAAATTATGGATACGATGCTGCGACCGATACTTTTGTGGATATGATAAAATCAGGAATTATTGACCCAAAGAAAGTGGCTCGTGCTGCTTTGGAAAATGCTATCTCTATCGCTGGAATGTTTCTCACCACAGAAGCACTCATCGCTCCAGTTTCAAAAAAAGAATCCAATACTCCCGATATGAGCGGAGCTGGAATGGGAGGAATGGGAATGTATTAAGTCTAAAACTTCTTAAGTATCTAAAAACCGTCAATCAACTTGGCGGTTTTTATAATTTTAATATTTCCATTTATATCTGACCGTTTTTTCTGCGCAATGCAATAATGAATAACACGATAAGGATAACAATCAGGACGATTATGGAGGCTATATCGCCAGAAATCTGTGATATAACTTCCCATTGATCACCAAATATATATCCGAGACTTCCATAGAGAAGCACATAACAGCATTCTCCGAGGATATCATAGAGTAAGAATTTCTTATAATGAATTTTAGTAACCCCAGAAAGTATATTTATGACAGGTCCCATAGCAGTTGCGAGAAAGCGACTGGAAAAAATAGTCATAGCAGAATGTTTCGTAAAGAGATTTTCTATGACAGTAAATTTTGGCGAAAGAAATATTTTCCCTATACCCATTCGTATAAATATTTCTCGTCCATATCGAAGTGAAACAATATACCCAAGTGTGTCACCCAATACGCTTGCAAATAATCAGTAGAAAAATATATCTGAGAAACTGAGATATCCCTGTGCAGCAAATGCTCCAGCAGCCATAATTAGAGCAGTAGCTGGCAGGGGAATTCCAAAAGAGGCGCCAATTATCACACAAAATAAAATGGTATATTTATAAACAAGGAGATAAGAGAGAAGAAAAGTCAGCATAGTGATATATTACTGAATAGGATGAAGATGAATATATTCACGTACGAGAACTTTAATCCGATTTATTACCACTGTTTTATCGAGTTTTTCATTTTTTATATATCTTCCGATGGGGAGATTGGAGTAATTATTATTTTTTATATTGAGTCCATTTTTCAGATAATCTTCCGGCATATCAAAGATGAAATTCACATACCGGAAAGTCATCCAAGTATCGATGTATTCTATATCTGAGAGAGAAGTTTTACTCGTCTGTTTATTTTTCAATAAATATTCAGATACAAAAGTACGATTAGTAAAAACTCATGATCTATGAGCGGATTGTATATTGTGTACGAGAAATATAGAGAAGAGCACGATAAGAATAATAGTTGTTCATATCAGTAAAAGCTCTATTTTAGTGATATTTTTGAATATTTTTTGAAACATAGGGAATCGATGTTATAAATATGAATGAAGTATATAGAAGATGGATCAAAATACAAAAATATCCCTCGTTTTCACGAAGGATATGTCTTTATCAAATGGTGCCCGAGATGGGACTTGAACCCACACACCTTTCGGCATACGCACCTCAAGCGTACGTGTCTACCATTCCACCACCCGGGCGGGTGTAAAAAAGTTTCTATTTTTTTTGAGGTTATCTAAATCTGTGTAAAATACAGAGAAACGAAAGTATTTGAGTGCAAATCGAGTACCTGGAGTGAAGTTGTACAACAAAGTACAACGAACGAGGGAACGGAGATTTAAGCTCAAAGAGCGAGTTTATTGTGTATTTTAATGGTGCACCCAGTAGGAGTCGTTCTTCAATCGCCAGAGACGGCTACGGGTCAGAAGACAAATCGTTGTCTTCTTAAAATCGTTTCGCGATTTTACCCTCTTATTCGACTCCTACAGATGATGTAAGAATCAAGTTTAGATGAGAATTTCTTATACAGTGAGCAAGAATATTATGGTGCACCCAGTAGGAGTCGAACCTACAACCAACGGCTTCGAAGACCGCTACTCTATCCAGTTGAGCTATGGATGCAAAAAGTTTCTATGCCTATTAAAGCCGACGCAGTATATGGAAAAAACTCTGAATTGCAAAATTATTTTAGAGATTTATTTTTTGTTTGAAATAAGATGAATTTTTGAGGAAAAATGAGCAATTTTACTTCTTTTACAAAAAACAACTTTAGACATCTAAAGTTGTTTTTTTGCCTCATCTGCTTTTTTCTTTTTTTCTTCTTTCATTCGTTCTTTATAAGCTTCCTGATCTTTTTTGAACTTCTTTTCTTCCTCGACAATTTTGGTTGCATAATCGTTGATCTTTTTCTCTACAAACTCCACAGGCTTGCTATATTTTTCTCGACTCACTTTCATAATGACTTCTTTTTTCTGTTCAGGATTTGGAACGCGAAGTTTAATAGGTCCAAAAGTAGTCGCGGAGAATACCTTGGAAGGCATTCCATTTATGAGAAGCTTTGTATAGATGTCATATTTCCCCAAATTCACGAGATCGTTCGTGGAAACAACTTCCTCATCCATGAGTCCCGATAGAACCGCTGCATCAGTGAAACCAACTTGGAAACTTGCAATCGTTCCGACGTTTCCAAATACCGCTCATCGCACTGTTTCCGACATTTGTTCTATATACTGATTTGCCATTACAAGATTGAGCTTATATTTTCGTGCCTCAGACAAGATTGTTGCAAAAGAATCGGTAGCAAAGTTCTGGAATTCGTCGACATAGAGATAGAAATCTTCACGCTTATCTTCGGGGATATCAGCACGTCCCATTGCCTCAATTTGGAATTTCGTAACCATCATAGCTCCGAGGAGAGCACTGGAGTCCTCACCGATTTTTCCTTTTGAGAGATTCACGATAAATATCTTTTTATTGTCCATAATCCATCGAAGGGAGAATGGGTTTTTAGGTTGACCGAGAATATTTCGAAGCAGAGTAGAAGAGAGAAATTGACCGACTTTATTCAAAATAGGACTCACGGCTTCCACCATCTGTTTTGGTTCCATAGCTTCAAATTCACTCGTCCAAAATTTTTCCATATGAGGATCTTGAATCTTTGCGACAATCTTCCGACGGAATGATGTTTGAGTGAGCATCATCGGAATAGACATAAGCGTCGAATCCGGAACTTGAAGAAGTGTAATAATAGTGTTTCGGAGAATATACTCGAGTCTAGGTCCCCAGCTTGCCTCCCCAAATATTTTTTTAAAGACAGAGAGAAGTCCAGATGCGACAACAGGTTGAAGCTCTTTAGAAACACTCTCGAGCATATTAAATGCAATTGGGTTTTTGTAATCCGCTGGATCAAATACGATAACATCATTGGTTCGAGATTTCGGGATATTCGACAGAATAGTATCGGCGAGGTCTCCATGTGGGTCGATTACCGCAACTCAGCGACCTTTCAATATATCATCATAAATCATATTTTCCAGAAGGGTAGATTTCCCCATACCAGTCTTCCCGATGATATAAACATGACGTCTTCGGTCGGTCGGAAGCATCCCAAATCCTGTGCGACCTCCACGAAAATTCGTAATACCAAGCGGTGTTACGTCTTTGATATCGGTAGCGAGCGGGAGATTTTGAGGTGGTTCGAGCATTTTCGTAGTAACCCAATTAATCCCCGGGGTTTGTACATAAATTGTCGGAAGATGCACGAGTCCTGCCAGTTCTGCAGAATTGAGAACGATAGTATTTTTACCAGTTCGTTTAATGAGTTCTCCGGAAATATCTTCGTGAACTTCACTATCGAGTTTAAATCCATTTCCTCAGGAAATAGAGAATATATTGAGCGAAGAAACGGCTTCTTTGATAGTAACTTTTGAAGTGACATTGTCGGTTCCGAAGCACCCAATATTGATTCCTACAGAGAATCCGAAACCTCCAAGTTTTCGATCCAGTGGATCATTTTTATCTTTTGGTCCTGTTTCCTCTGTATTCTCGTGCGGATGAACAATTAAAAAGCCGAGTTTTATAAGCAACATAATAGGGAAGAGTCCTATTTTCCAAGCAATTGCATATTTTCCCAGATAGGCTTTTTGAAGCCATTTTGGATAATGAGAGGTGAGAATAGCAATTTTTTTCGGATCTTTCCAAGCAGTATCATGGATAGGGGAGAATCGAACTTGGATAAGTTTGATGTCATTTTTCCCGCCTTTCTGAAGTGCACTTGTGATCGAGGAAAATGGATCTACACTTTCTTTTTCAGATTTTTCTTTGAAATCGGTATAGATTTTGATCGGGAAGATATATGGCTTCACAAGCTTGAGTTTTCCTATGAAACCATTTCCTTTCGGTATATAATCATCCACTTGGTGAATTTCTACATTGGGATAATGGGCATAAATCTGATTCTCGAGAAATTCCGCATATTCCTCATCTACTATGAAAAAAAACCGAATCGTTCCGCTGATATTAGCGATTTCAAAACTGAAATCTGGTGCCGTATAGGTTTTGTAGAAAAATTTCTTATGTTCTTCGAGAGTATTATGAAATATATTCAAAATCTGCTCCGCCATAAAAACCCCTTTTTCATTGAGGCGATCAACCGAAACTTCGAGAATAGTTTTTGTTTTGATAGAATTCATTGGAATAATGAGTGGTATATTTTTTCTGATTGTACAGAAAAGTGATTTTTTGGCAAATAAAATAGGACGTGGAAATATAGTAGGAAATATGAATGAGTTTTCTATTTCCATTTTTTTGCTAAAATTTAGAAAATATGATATATTTAATTACAAATAATACCTTATTTGGAAAATATGTCACGATCTCCCGAATCAAATATCTTTTCGCTTGAAGAAAAAGCGAATTTGATAAACAAATCCTATAAAGGGAATACTGATCTAATCTGAAAATGAGTAGATAAGCTTGTTGGTATATTTTGAGGTGAAACGGTAGAAAAAATATATAAAGATCAAATTGAAGTAATACAACAAGAAGCAAAAAAACTTCTTGTTACACTGCATAGTGAAACACTTACACAAGAGCAAAGAATAAGACTCGAAAGATTAAGAGAATGAAAATTAGAAGACGTTGGGATTATACAAATGACAAAAAATACTAACCTAAATCAAGCTGTTATCAATGCTGCATATGGAGTGAAGTGAGAAATAACTGGAACAGTTCACGGATTAAAAGTTATGATAACTTGAGTATTTAATCTTGCCATCTTCATGGGGAAATATGCTGGAAGTATGCTTGGGATTCATCCAGAATATAAGACTAAAATCAGTGAACAAGCAACTCAACTTTTTGATTGGATGAAAAAAGAATGAAGAGTGTGAATTCAAGATAAAGTTTTTGAGCTTATTGAACAGGAAATGATACGTATATCTACACTTCCTCAAGAAGATCAAGCAGAAGCAATTGGAAATATTGCAGGAAATATTATTGGCATGCTCACAGGAATAAAAGCGGGAATTACTCTTGCAAGTAAATCAGGGGAAATGGCAGGAAAAGTAGCTCAAGTAGCAAGAATTACAAAAAAGTTAGCTAAAAGAGCAACAGTAAATACAGCAAGAATTGCTCATGTAGGGAATCTTGGCAAACAAGCAGGATATATTCGTATTGGTGCCACAGTAGCAGAAAAAACACTTAATGGTGTTGCAGAGTCGCTTATCTGATATGGTTTTGCTAAGTGACTTTCTGTGACTTGGGAACTCATTAGAAATTCAACCGTATCTGTTAGTAAGAAACTTTCTGCTATAGAAAAAACTATTGCGGAAATGGAATGAGTTCTAAAAACTGAAATTGATCCAGCACAAAGACAAAGTATACAAGAAGAAATACAAAAACTTAGAGAAGAAAAAGTAAAAATACAAAGACCAGAACAAAATCTCGATGAGTTGAACACAAATGCATCGCTTTTACCAGAGGATCGTATAAAAAAGGCAGAAATTATTCTTTGAAGGAAGGTGCTTTCACAAGATCAAAAAGAGATAATTCTTCATATTCATAATAATATTAGTAAATGAGTATATCAGAATTGATATTCTGAAATTCGTGAGATGACTGAAATACTAACAAAAGCCTGATTTTTAAAAAATGAAATAAGAAAATTGATGGAAAATGGAATATTATGATTTAAAATTAAAGGACTATCTAGAACAGATGGAATATCTGATTATGGAATCGAAAAATGAAATAGGATTGAATTACCAGAAGAAAGGATAAAAAGAGGTTGAATGTATGGCTATAGCAAAATGAATAGTTATGCCGATAAACAAATAGCGAGACTGAGAGAACAAGTACAACAAAATAAAAGGAAAGTACTTAGAGATTACGAGAGGGGTGAGAGAAAAGAGACGATACTCGAAAATGCAAAACAAGTTGGAGCAAAACTTTTTGTTCTCTGAGAAACTCTCATAAAAAAACACCCAAATCTTTCTGGTGTGGAATTGAAAGAACTCATCATTCAAGAATGAGAAAGTAAATGACTTAAAATAAGTACATATCAGAAACGTGTGGCTCTTCCGTATATCGCTTTGGTAGATATCTCAAAAAGAATATACTACACAACATTACTCCTCTCATAAAATATACCCTATGGAAAAAGATATATTTCTCAAAGCATTATGACTCCAGAGTCCTTGGTATATCAAAGAGTTTGCTTTGAGTGTAGAGAATCAAAGGCTCGATATACACCTTGATTTCGAGAAATGAGCAAAGTTTGAAAATAATGATGGAGATATGGTTACTGCTGAACAAACAGAACAAAAGATTTGGAAACATCTCTTCCTTGGGCAGTATCCAACCTATCTTCATGTACGGGTCCCGAAGCTTAAAGATACCTCATGAAAGGTTCAGATGATATCTCTTCCTTGGGCACGGGAAGGAAGTGGGTTCACTCTTTTATTCGAATCAATCATACTGGAACTCGCAAAACATATGCCACTATCGAAATTAGCAGAACATATGGAGGAAAATGACGAAAGACTTATGCGGATAATTACTTACTATACCGAAAAAAGCAAGGAGAAAGCCGATTACAGCGAAATAACCAAATGATGAATTGATGAAACATCCAGAAAAAAAGGGCATAACTACATAACCACTTTTATCAACTTCGAAACAAAGAAAGTGTCCTGTATTGTTGAATGAAAGTGAAAAGAAAGTGTTGAAGCGATAGCCAAGGATATCGAGGCTCACAAAGGAAATAGAAACAATATCTTGGAAGTAAGCATGGATTTTTTCCTTCTTTTACGGCTGGAGTTATGGAGTCATTTCCGAAGGCATCCATTATCTATGATAGATTCCACTTCATGCAATTTTTATGAAAAGCGATGAATGAAACAAGAATATTGGAGTTGAAAAACAATGCCTTTCTTAAAGGAAGCAAATACCTCTGGCTTCAAAATCCAGAAACTCTAAGCGATGAGAAAAAAGCAAAACTGGAAGAACTCAAAACAAACAACAGAGGTCTTGCAGAAGCCTATCAGATGAAGGAAAATATTAAGGAATTCTTTGAGAAGCCCACGAAAGAACAAGCAGAGTTATTTCTCCAATATTGGTGCGAATGGGTAATGAATTCAGATATTGAGCCTATGAAGAAGGTGGTGAAAACCATAAAAACTCACTGGCAATGAATTATGAATTACATCGAAAAAAAGGTCAATAATGGTATCGTCGAATGAATCAACTCTATTATTCAGACCATCAAAAGAAGAGCTAGAGGATACAAGAATGTGAAGAATTTTATGGCTATGATCTACCTCAAACTTTGAGATTTCCCTATTTGTCAAGAAGCATAGTTACCAAAGCGATATACGGAAGAGCCAAACGTGTATTAGAAAAACAGGTTGAAGTGCTTGAAGATTTACGAAAACAAAGAGATAATACTATTCATGAATGGTTCCGATTAGCTTGAATTAATATGCCAAGTGATACCAGGGAAATAGAAAAATTAATAAACACAAACAAAAATTTGAATTATATAGTATGGCGAAAATTATTTTGAGAATATTATATAAAAGAATGAGAGAAGATAACTTGAATGCTTGTATCTCCCCAGATCGAGCATGTAGATATTACATGGCAATGAGATGCTGTAGAACTTTCTCGTCAAAAATGAGCAGAGATTGTACAACTAGAATTTACTAAAAATGCCCTACTAAACATTTCCTCACGAGAAGAGATTATCAAGCATATAAAAACAATGAATCAAAATGATTTTGAAATCCTTTTACAGGATGTTTATGAACTTCAAAAATGATTTCAATTAGAAATAACTAAATATCCAACGGTAATTAATATTAGTGGCTCAGAATTTGATATACAATCATATGGTGGAGGATTTCAGGGCGGAAGGCTATGAGCATTTGAGCATGGTAGTGTATTTTCATTTAATACCCGTGTAAATAGATTACATTTTAAAACGAATCTTGAATATTAAGAAGCAATGAAAGTAGCTGAACAAACAATAGAACATGAATATCAACATTTTTTAAATAATCATTTTCTCAATCCAAATTTACTCATGAGTGCTTTGTGAGATTATCGAAATAATATATCTTGAATTGATCTACATAAAAAGGTTGGTAGGGACATTATGCCCCTGGAATCAGAAGCGTATCAAAGAAGAATTTGGAGAAGTATGCAGGACGAGCTTTGTTCCTATATAGAAAGAGATAAACAGTTACCATATAATATGGACGACTATCTTGATAGTTTTTTGAAGAATGAAAAAATATTAATTCCCCAGGAATTAATAAATGAAATGCAACGAGCCAGACAACAAATAAGTGATATATGTAAGCTACCCATTAAAAATATGTGAAATGAGATTATTGGGATTATTCGTACTTCCTACAGTATTTCAGATATGATGTCTCGTTTCCAAAAGAAATTCCCAACCTTGAAAAATTAAACTATCCATCAAATTATACTTATCACTCATTATTTCTTAATTAATAACAATTATGAACAATTGAAATAACTCTCCTGAAAAAGGAGAAGCAAATAAACAGTATCTTGAAGATACACAAAGGGCTATTGATTGGTTAACTAAAAATTCTCATCTCGAACCTCATAGGGATACAATAGAAGTTATGTTGCACGTTGTTGATTTGCTTGCAAATTTCTGAAGCGAAATAAAAAAATCACACTATCCATCACTTACGACACTTTTTGAAAGTGAACTCACTCCAGCTGAATTAATTGAGCTAAATACTATATGAGATCAAGATTCTGAAAGATGAATATTTTTATGAGCAATTCAATCTAGAGAACTAGAAAGAACTGATGCAAAAGTATACGCGAAATTAAAATTTCGAAAACAATCTAGTGAATTACTTATGGAAGAAGAGCGAGAGAAGCTTGCAAAGTATGAAGAAAAAATCATGGATGATAGTGTTCTTGATATATCAGAAATTCATCCTGCATTAAAAGAGGCTGCTAGATCCATAGTAAAAAGTGAAGAAGTTGCAGCCAATATTATTGGTATTTTAAAAAAAAGGTCTAAAATTTAGATGTAAAGAACTTCTTAGTTAGAAAAGCCCACCGATATGGTGTCTTTTGGTGCAGGAGATTATTTTCTGGATAGTGCACCAGACCTCGTAAATCGTTTTCGTCGTAATGCTGTGAAACAGTATAAAAATGTCAAAATACTTCGTGCTTCCAAATATCGTGATCGGCATATGAACGAAACGAACCCAAAAACGAAGACACGCTATTTTCGTTTGTTGGAAGAATTAAAGATTGATATACAGATTGTTGAAGATAAAATATCTATTTCTTCTATAGAAAAAGAATGAGCTATGTGAATACTTGTAAAACACAAGAAAATGGCTGAAGCTTTCCGTCAGATATTTGAAGAAGTATGGAATAATTCTCAGTTAAATAACTGAATCATTCCACGGTAAACATAAGAAAATCCCACTTATATATTATTGAAAGTGGGATTTTTTATCGTAAAAGTATGGCGAATCACCTAGCTGATCGTCCAATATCATTTTTTATTTATACCCCATCGCTTTTTTATCAGCAAGTGTTTGGTTATTTTCTATCATAGACCCGAGAAGTGGCGCGATATTTTTCATCATACGAATATCTGTATCTTGAAATATACCTTTATTTTTCTTGCCAAGTATGAAATATCCTTTGAGTGTTTCATGCGTTTTGAGTGGAAGTATATAAAGAGAATCATTTTCATGAGTTCCGAGTATTTCCCCAGTATTTATAATTTCCCCAGTTTTAATATCTTCTGGTATTTCTTTCCCCACTTTTTGATTAATCGGCCAAACAGAAGGAAATCGTGAATTGTATTTATATACAAACAGCCCTGGAACGGCGGGATGTTGCTCCACCGAGATGATGTAATCTACATTAATAGTTTTTGTGACATGATCGATAATTTCTTTAAATCCTTGTTCCCCGAACTTTGAAAGTTCATCAATTTTTGTATTGAGTTCATAAAGAGAAGCAAGTTCTTTTCCAGAATCAAGCAATCGATTATTGCTCATTTCTATGATATGTTTATAAAAAGCGAGGATTTTTTCAGGATCTTGTGATTCGAGATAAGTAATATCTGCTTTAGTGAGAGTGATAACACTTGTACCTTCACCGATAGCAATTGCTTCAACATCTTTTTGGTTTCGATCAAAAAGTACTCACTCTCCGAGAAAACTTCCCATATAAGCACGACCAATTTCTTTTTTCTCTCCTGTCGGAGTAACTCGTATGATATTGAGTGCTCCAGAAGATATGATATAAAAATAAGGATTTTCCCCAGGACTAAAAAGCACTTCGTTATTTACCAGGAGACGTTTCTTTTTCTTAAAAAAATTATCAAATGTTTCGAGAAACGCAAGAATAGGATGGATAGTAAGACTTTGTTTGAGAGCACTAAGAGAAT
Source organism: uncultured Candidatus Altimarinota bacterium (assembly GCA_963751115.1). Lineage (GTDB taxonomy): Bacteria > Patescibacteriota > Gracilibacteria > BD1-5 > UBA2023 > UBA1545. The sequence continues at coordinate 82,768 of CAVVTN010000001.1, read as the reverse complement.
GTTTCAGAGTAGATATCTCTGGAACTTTTTGTGTCTCTTGGGAGTGTTTTATTTCTTTTGACATATAATGGTCTTATTTCTAGATAATATTTAAAATTTTTCGATGAGATCCTTATCTCTTACGCGACTCGCAAATACTTCTTTGCTAATCATATTTTTATTGTAGAGCATCTCTAGGTATTTATCCATGAGAATCATACCTTCGGATCAGCCAAGTTCTATCATAGAATAGAGTTGATGAGTATTTCCCTGGATGATAATACTTCGAACCGCATCATTATTCATAAGAATCTCGCGTGCCACGATTCGTCCTCCAGAGTTTTTCTTTGGAAGAAGTGTTTGACTCATAACAGCAGAGAGACTCATAGCAAGTTGTACACGAACTTGGCTTTGTTGAGCGGTCGGAAAAGCATCGATAATACGATCGATAGACTGAACTGTGTCATTTGTATGAAGTGTAGAAAGTACGAGATGCCCCGTTTCTGCAAGAGTAAGCGCTGCCTGAATAGTTTCTGGATCACGCATTTCCCCTACCATAATAATATCGGGATCTTCACGAAGCGCAGACTTAATAGCACGAGCAAAAGAATCGGTATGAGTTCCTACTTCTCGTTGGTGAATGAGACATTCTTTCCCTTGAAAATTGAACTCTATCGGATCCTCGATAGTGATAATATGTTTCTTCATCGTTGTATTAATGTATTCAATCATCGCAGCAAGAGTGGTAGATTTACCACTTCCCGTAGGTCCAGTCACAAGGATTAATCCCTTGGTTTTCTGAAGGAGTGCAATCATTTCATCGGAAACAGAAAGCTCTTTACATGTAGGAATATTGGTCGGAATGTATCGAATAGCAATTCCAAAACCTTTGGCATTCTCAAATACATTGACACGAAACTTATTAATTCCATGAGCATAACTAAAATCCCCTTCATGATTTTTTATGAGTTTCTCGATTCGTTCTTGCCCAATCATTTCTGTAACGATAGTAATAATATCCTCTTTTTCTGTGATACCAAAATTCTGGAGCATCTCTATGTCCCCAGAATGTTTTCGAATATGTGGCACGGATCCAGCAGTGAAATGAATATCTGGAATCTGGGTTTGAACCATATCATCGAGAAGTTGTTTGAATTTTTGAACAATCATATGAGGGTATAGAGAGATATATTTATATGTACCGGAGTATATTACTATATATGATAGAAAATTGCAAAAAATACATTATTCTATAAATGAGTAAAACATACTTCCTTTTAAAAGAGCGTTTAGTCTCTATTTTTCAAAATCATTTTGACAAGAGACCTCTTTTCTATATACTCCTTCCCGCTATCAAAAACTGATAGCAAAATTGCTCCTTAACACACTCAATAAAAGAAACGTATCGATGAGTCGAAAGACTTGTCATTTCTCTGTACGATTTCCCCCTAGGGAAATACGACGGAAAAAAGATTACGTATACCATATCAACAACAAGCGGAACATTAGGAACATCGTACCCGAGAAAAAACATATCTTTTGGGCTAAATTTCATTCAAAACTTTTTACCTTAGAATAACTAAGCTAAAAACTTTGTTCATAAAATTTATCTCCAAAATATACATTTTCTCTTTTCGGGCAGGATGTTCCTAATGTTCCAAATCAAAATCAGTAAGAAGCTATCTTCTGTTTAACAGAAAGATTGTAAATCGTATTCCTTGTATCGTTACGGGAGTACGTGTAGAGTGGAAGATGTGCCCGAGTATGACAAAGATGAACGCAAGTTCATCCCAAGTACCAAGCCTCTTCAATTTCAAATACATGATCAAGCTTTCAGGAGCGGGATGAGATTTGTCATGAAAAACGAGTACCAAAGCGAGTCGTAGCGGAAGCTACGGTGAGCGAGGAACGGAGTTTTGAATGCAAATATCGCCCACTCCTAAAGCGCAAGTATGAATACACTGTACGGCACAAAGTGGATGCCTAGACTCATACATCCGATGAAGGACGTGCAAGACTCACGATAAGCCTCGGGAAGCTGTCAAGAAGCGTTATACCCGGGGATTTCCGAATGGGGGAACCCAATACAGCAAACCTGTATTACCTGCATAGCAGGAGGACACCCAGCGAATTGAAATATCTTAGTAACTGGGGAAAAGAAATCAAACGAGATTCCGTTAGTAGTGACGAGCGAAAGCGGATCAGCCTAAACTCATAGTGTGTCAAGCGTTAGAGCGTTGCACTGTGGGGGTTGTAAGAGCATATTACTGACTTCTAATAGGTCAGACAAACAAATTTCCTGGATAGGAGAACCACTTGAGAAGGTGGACCGAAGAGGGTTACAGTCCTGTATCCGAAATCCAAGATATTGATTTGCATATGTTTCTTGAGTAGGGTCAGACACGAGAAATCTGGCTTGAATCTGGGGGGACCACCCTCCAAGGCTAAAGAGTGTATGAGATCGATAGTGAACAAGTACCGTGAGGGAAAGGTGAAAAGAACCCCGGGAGGGGAGTGAAATAGAACCTGAAACTTTGTGCCAATAAAGAGTCGGAGCCTTCGGGTGACGGCGTACTTTTTGTAGAACGGACCAACGAGTTAGCTGTATGTGGCAAGGTTAAGGAAGAGTTCATCCGAAGCCGTAGGGAAACCGAGTCTGAATAGGGCGACTAAGTCACATGCACTATACCCGAAACCTGGTGAGCTACCCATGAGCAGGCTGAAGTTGGGGTAAAACCTAATGGAGGGCCGAACCATTTGGAGCTGCAAGTCCATTGGATGACTTGTGGGTAGGAGTGAAAAGCTTATCGAACTGGGAGATAGCTGGTTCTCCGCGAAATATATTTAGGTATAGCCTCATAAAGCAACGTACAGAGGTAGGGCTCTGATAGGGCTAGCGGGTCTCACGACTTAGCAACCCCTGATAAACTTCGAATGCTGTACGCCAAGTATTATGAGAGTCAGACAGTGACGGATAAGCGCCATTGTCAAAAGGGAAACAGCCCAGATTGCTGTCTAAGGTCCCAAAGTTGTGGCTCAGTGGAAAAGGAGGTAGGATTACAGAGACAACCAGGATGTTGGCTTAGAAGCAGCCACTCATTCAAAGAGTGCGTAATAGCTCACTGGTCGAGTGATCCCGCGCCGAAAATTCAACGGGGCTTAAGCCACACACCGAAGACGCAAGTTGCACCTAGTGCAGCGGTAGCGGAGCGTTCTCTATGCCGGTGAAGGTGAACTGGAAAGTTTGCTGGAGGTACGAGAAGTGAAAATGTTGGTATGAGTAACGTAATGGAGATGAAAACTCTCCACGCCGTATGTCCAAGGTTTCCTATCCAACGTCAATCGTGGTAGGGTGAGCCGGTCCTAAGGTCAACCTGAAAGGGGTAGCTGATGGATAGCAGGTTAATATTCCTGCGCTACAACGTGTTCGTTATTATCTATGGAGGGACGCATGGTGTATATGGAGTGACTATAATGGATTGTCACATGTTTATAATCTGGCTGCGCAGGTAAATCCACGCAGCAATACAGAGAAGAAAGCATCTAGTTTTTGAGAAGTCTTCGGACCTATCAAGGATCAAGTCCTACATATGCATCGTGCCAAGAAAATCTTCTACGAGAGAACACATGTAACCGTACCGTAATCGAACACTCGTGGACTAGTGTGAGTACACTAAGGCGAACGGGATAATCATGCTTAAGGAACTCTGCAAAACAGCGGTCGTAACTTCGGGATAAGACCTCCCATCAAAGTACTTTACTTTGGTGGGCGCAGCTAACGAGCCCAGGCGACTGTTTACCAAAAACACAGCTCTCTGCAAACACGCAAGTGGAAGTATAGGGGGTGATGCCTGCCCAGTGCCAGAAGATTACGTGGAGGGGTGCAAGCTCTGAAACTAAGTCCTGGTGAACGGCGGCCGTAACTATAACGGTCCTAAGGTAGCGAAATTCCTTGTCAGGTAAGTTCTGACCCGCACGAATGGCATAACGGTCTGGGCACTGTCTCAAGCATGATCCCGGTGAAATTGCAATATCGGTAAAAATGCCGATTACTCGCAGCAAGACGGAAAGACCCTATGAAGCTTTACTCTAACTTGGTACTGAGTTGTATGATATGATGTGCAGGATAGGTGGGAGACTATGAAATGGGGGCGTCAGCCCTTATTGAGTCACTGTTGAGATACCACCCTTCATATTATGCAACTCTCACCCAGCGCTTTGATTACAAGATGTAATCGAGCGCGGGATGAGAAATCAAAGAAAGGAAACAAAGTACAATTAATTTGATACAAAAGAATTATTCAAAGATACAATATCTAAAAATACTTCAATTTTATCATAAACAACTTGTACCTAGTAACCTCTATTATTCACATCTTCTAGCAAACGAAAACAAGAGAACATATGAAAGAGAACATATGAAAGATACAATCCCTAAAAAGATTCCTATCTCTCATAACTTTTCCAAATATACTTCTCATTTTGTATTCAGTGCGCTGGGGACCGTGCTTGGTGGGGAGTTTAACTGGGGCGGTTGCCTCCTAAAATGTAACGGAGGCGCACAAAGGTGGGCTAATTCCGGATGGAAATCGGAATGATAGTGTATTCGCATAAGCCCGCTTGACTGAGAGACCAACAAGTCGATCAGAGACGAAAGTCGGTGAAAGTGATCCGGCACCAACACGTGGGAGTGGTGTCGCTCAACGGATAAAAGTTACTCTAGGGATAACAGGCTGATTGCGTCCAAGAGTTCACATCGACGACGCAGTTTGGCACCTCGATGTCGGCTCGTCGCATCCTGGGGGTGGAGAAGCTCCCAAGGGTATGGCTGTTCGCCATTTAAAGCGGTACGCGAGCTGGGTTCAGAACGTCGTGAGACAGTTTGGCCCCTATCTGCTGTGAGCGTTTAGAAATTTGCGAAGATTTGTTCCTAGTACGAGAGGACCGGAATGAACGAACCTCTGGTGTATCGGCTGTCAGGCCTACTGGCAGCGCCGAGTAGCTACGTTCGGAAAGGATAACCACTGAAAGCATCTAAGTGGGAAGCCAACTTCAAGATGAGATTTCTCCTCCCGCACCACTGAGTTTTTCAGGAAAGAAAGTAGAATTGTGCAAACTCGAAGAACGAGTTTTTCCACAGTTCCCTGAAAGATTGAGTGGTGCGGGGGATAAGTGCCCTTGGAGACTACAAGGTTGATAGGTTGTAGGTGTACGGACAGTAATGTCTTTAGCCGAGCAATACTAATAGCACGAATGGTATTTATACAAGCTTCTTACTATTTTTGATAGTATGGGGTATGGTATATGTAGTCTTACTGACAAGTATTCAAACATATGCAAATATATCTGAATGATATTTCGACTCATCGACCGTTTCTTTTATAGCAGCAATATCTGACAAACTCATATCTGTAAAAAATAATCTTTTTTGTTAAAATATACTCAAAAATATTTTCTTTAGAACCACTAAACAAAATATTTTCTCATACATTTTTCCTAAAAAATCTTTATCTTTTACTACGAAAGAGTCTATCAGAAATTCCTGTAATTTTTTCTATTCACCGTCTTGGTGTTTAATACGCGTGAGGTATACCTGTTCCCATCCCGAACACAGAAGTCAAGCCACGTCGTGCCTATGGTACTGCATTTCATGATGTGGGAGAGTCGGTAAACGCCAAGACAGTGAGGAGAAGAGAAAACTGAGTGTGATTAAAGAAACAAAAAATACCTATTTAAAATAGGTATTTTTTTAATGTAAAAACTAAAAATAGATATTACTAATGATTGAGGCGTACCTTTACAAGATAAGCCATTTCCAAACTGATATAGTCCGTATATTTTTTGTGTTTACGAGTATATTTTCTTCCTCGTCATCATATGTGAGGATAATTCCTGTAGAAAGATTGTAAACCTCCATGGCTTCTATAAGTCCAGCTACCTCTCTCTTTTTGGTTTCAGGATCAGAAAGATTATAACTTACTTGAATAGCCTCCTTAATTATGTCTCATTCTCTTACAATAAAATCGCATTCTTTTTTATCTCTGTGATAATATATGTCTTTCCCTCGTCGTTTGAGTTCAAGAAATACGAGATTTTCGAGTTTTTGTCCATTATTCGGAGAAAAGCTAAATCAGAGCTTTAGGAATCAAAGATCTGAAATATATGATTTTTTGAGAGACAGTTCCTGATTTTTAAGTGAAAAATCAAATCTTTTTACAAAATATACAAAGTTTGCATCTTCAAGGTACGACACATAATCAGAGATGGTTTCTCTACTGATACTTAATTCTTGTTTGATGATTTTATAATAAGAATTCACAGAAAATTCTTTAGCATAGTAGGAAAGGAGATGTTTTATAAGATTCTTTATAAGACGATAGTTTTTGATATTATATCGTTCGATAAGATCTTTATAGATGGTGAGATCTAAATAGGAGTTGAGTGTTTCTATTTTGAGTTCTTCTTTTATAAGTTCGGGGAATCATCCCCATTCCATATATTCACGAAAATACTCTTTAAGTTTTACGAGTTTATTTGAGTAAAATATCTTTTGATCAAATTCAAATCAGGAAAATCTTAAAAATTCTCAAAAGCTCAGAGGATATATATAAAATGGTAAAGTTCTTCCACGAAGTTCAGTTGCAAGCTCTCTGCTTAACAATTTAGCACTTGAACCAGTGATGGAAATATTAAATTTTTTTGTTTCATAGAGTCTTTTGACAAATAAAGCCCATGAATTAACATTCTGTATCTCATCAAAGAATAGAAACAGCTTTTTCTCTATATTGTCAGGATAGAGTTCATAATAAGCAGTCATTATTTCATCCAGATTATGTATTTTTAGATCTGACAATCGTTCGTCATCGAAATTTATATAGATGATTCTCTCCTTTTCTCAAGCTTTTTTTAAAGTGTCTATTTTTGAAAATAGGATATAGCTTTTGCCTACTCTTCTCATCCCAATCAATGAAACTATCTTTTCTGTATCTGGAAAAACAAAGTCACGTGCAGTGATGCTGAGATTCAATTCCTGATTCTCAAGTATTACTTTCTTAAATATGTCTTTCATAGGAGATAGATTATTTATAATAGTTGTCCTATATAGGAGATAAGTTTAGTATATATACTTTTTTATGAAAAGCAAAAAATAATCATCACGAAGTATTCTAGTTGTTAAAGTTTAGAACTCTATATCTTAGTATTATTGTACTCTCTTGCTCTTAGAATCTCAATATATCCTTTCTTGCCTCCCAAAATCTCGCCCAAGTTTTGATTATCAAAAATGGGCGATGTATTTGAAGTAGGAAGTTGAAAATGAAAAATCCTTCAGAAACTTCTGAAGGATTTTTGTAAAGTCTATTTCTCATTTATCTCCTTACTCAGTTTTCCTATCTCTTGCTGGAGTTGTAATATCTCTGGAGTCATAAATTTCTTCATTTCCATATTCAGATCATTGAGTTTTGACTGATTTTTTTGCATGTAATCTTTATATTCCTTACTTGCATAGAGGGTTTTTATAAACAACATCCTTTGATTTATGAGTTCTTGGAAATTTTTATTGGTTGGGAGCATCGCTCCGGTACCGACAGTTTTTTGAAGTTCTTGAATCTTGGTATCCATCGCGTACATCTCTGGAGTCCAGATGGCTTTGGCACTTCGGATATCCACCACGCTCTTCATGAGGTTTTTGTACTCTGGATTATTGAATGCACCAGACATCGCAACTAGTAGAAGCGTTTGTTTGTCCTGAAGTTCAGTCATTTTCGCTTGTTTTTCTGACGATATTATCAAAGTAGTTCCAGAAGAGGTTTTTGGAATATTACGACGTTGTAATGTTGTATTGGTAGAACCAGACATTTGAGTAGATCCAGAAGAGTTTGAAACTCCCGTATTTGCTATACTCTTTGTATTCTCTGGGGGAGGAGAAAAAGTTGTTTGATTCTGACAAGAAGAGAGGAGGAAACTGGAGAATAGAAGGAATGTGATGAAGGAAAAGGAGGTTTTCATAAGTGGGAAAGTTAAAAGATAATTTATATATTTATCATCCTTGTTTCTATGGAATAATACAGGAACTTCCTGATGCACTACCTCAAAGTGGACAAGAATAGTTTAATGTTGCAGAAGTTGGAGCAGGAGCAACTGCGAGCGGAAGACATGAGGTTCCAGAGGGAGTTGGATAGGAAGGGTTGGGACAAGAGTAAGAAGTAGTAACTGTGCTTGCGGCAGGACAAACATAAAATGAGGATATCCCATCAAACGATGTGCTATAATAACCACCATTTGAACATCCCATTGGTGTACCGTTTGAGATGGGCATCATAACTACATAAATTAACTGAGGATATGGAGGAAAAACAATAGGAGGAGTCCCATCTACATAAATATACACCCATGGTGCAGGAGATGCACTCGGATCATACGTTACTGTATTCGCCACAGTTGCGGCAATCCCCGCCCCAACAACCGCAGGATATTCACACATATGCGTTACTGTATTAAGTGTTCCACTTGGACAAGAATATGATACGAATGTTGCGGCATATGAACAACCTGTATTCGCCTTACTACAACTCGCATTGGTTCCACTATTCAGACCATTACAAGTCCAAGTGGCAGATCCTCCACAAGATCCTGCTGAAATTGGTACGGAAGTTCCTGCTGAACAAGCATATTGAGTTGCATTATTACAGACTCCTGCTACAGGACAAGCCGCATTCGCCTTACTACAACTCGCATTGGTTCCACTATTCAGACCATTACAAGTCCAAGTGGCAGATCCTCCACAAGATCCTGCTGAAATTGGTACGGAAGTTCCTGCTGAACAAGCATATTGAGTTGCATTATTACAGACTCCTGCTACAGGACAAGCCGCATTCGCCTTACTACAACTCGCATTGGTTCCACTATTCAGACCATTACAAGTCCAAGTGGCAGATCCTCCACAAGATCCTGCTGAAATTGGTACGGAAGTTCCTGCTGAACAAGCATATTGAGTTGCATTATTACAGACTCCTGCTACAGGACAAGCTTGGGTATTGCAACTTGTAGCTCCCCATTGTAAATCACCATTATTATTGGAACAAGCAAGTCCTCCATTTACCGCTGGAGTAGTTATAGAATATACTTGTTGTTTCACTCCTCATCCACAAGTAGTACTACAAGTAAGAGTATCACTCCACGAACCTATACAATCAGTAATTACAAATATCGTTACACAACTTACTCCATCCCATGTTTGTCCTCCTCAACATACTGGTGCGCTGACTGGAGCGATAGATCCACTACTTATGAGAGTTTTATTGGCGAGAAAAGTCGCAGATCTTTTGTCAAAAGTGACATTGTACTTCATAGCATGGAATCCGACATCCATACCAATTTGTACAGCAGTATCTATACCGATATCTGCTCCACTAAAACTAATATTTCCACCAGGACTATAGATGATATTGAAAGGATTCACAACGGAGCCAGTAGACGCATCTTTGTTGATATAGTAGAAATTCCCAATATTATAACCAGTCTCTCCAAAGAATGGACTTGTGAGAGAATCGCCAACTCCAATAATATCGGTACCAGAATAATAATTGGTAATAATAGCCCCACTCGAGAATACCATTTGAATACTTGTGGGATTGACTATGTTCACTCCCATTTTGATTCCTTTCCCACTGGTCATGGCAATATTATTTGAGTGCATTATAGAACTGACTTTTTCTACAAAACGATCCCGTTTTTCTACATCTGTTTTTTTATTGAAATCAAAACTACTTACCATGACACCAAGTATTCCCATAATAGCGATAACTACCATAAGTTCTATGAGTGTGAAGCCTTTTTTTGTCATAGGAAGATTATTATTGAATAATAATTTGCAAAAAAATACAGAATCTGCTACAATCAAGGTTGTAAAGTATTTTCTTAGATTATATCTAAGTTCATACAATATACAATAATTTTTATTTTCTTTTTCTTTTTCTTTATGCGTTATACAAAATACCTCGCTCTAGCAGCAACACTTTCTCTTATGAGTGTTTCTACTCTTGTATCTGCTGCAGCACCTGCTGCAACTCCAGCAACTCCAGCACCTGCTGCCATGACTACTCCTACTTCTCTTACAGTAAAAGGAGCACCTCGTCTTGTAAAAAAGACATCTGATACTATTACACTTGAGTGGGATGCAGTTCCTACTGCGACTGCCTACATTGTAAAATATTCTAAGACATCTGTTGCTAATTCTAAGGATCCAACAGCACAATATGATAATGAAACAGATCAACTCACTACAACGGGTGCAGTAATTACCAAGCTTTCTTCAAATAATGAGGCTTTAACTCCCGCAACCACATATTACTTCTCTTTTGTTGCTATCGATAAAGATGGAAAAGAGTCAGATACATTCTCCGATGAACTTATGGTAGTGACTGATCCTTCTGGTATGGTTGCAACGGGGGCTACTAATACAGCACTTGCTATCAAAGATCTTGTGGTTATTGATGCAAATACTATCTCTCTTGCTTTTAATACAGCACTTTCTAATGAACCAGTGAATGTAAAAATTACAAAAACAAGTGATAATTCTAATATACTTGTTGGTGCAGTTGTCCAAGATCCAACCAATCCAAATGCCGTAAAAGTAACTACGCTTGCTGCACTAAGTCCTGTTTCTTCTTATACACTTACGGTTCTCTCTGCAAAAGATGCTGCAGGAAATACTATTCAAGAAGGAGTTAGTGGGCTAAAAGAATTTACTACGCCTGAGACTCTCAAAGCAACTGCAAATACTGCTGTTGAAATTCCCGCTCTGAACGCTGCTGGTTCTGAATCTGGTGTAACTCTCTCAGGAGTAACAGTGGATGTAACTGCAGCTACAAAAGTAGAAACTGGAACACAGACAAATCTTATGATTCTTGCAGCACTCCTGCTTTCTCTTGGTATTGTATACATTGCTCGAAGAAAACTCGTGTAATTATATTATTATATACTTAGTAAAATCCCATTTCACAACGAGATGGGATTTTTTAAAATTCATTTGGTATTTTCTTAGCTTTTCATATGATATTCACGGATTTTTATATATGTAAATTATTTCAATTTATGAAGAAAACAAAAATTATTGCAACGGTTGGACCAGTGACAGAATCAGAGGAACAACTTATTGCTATGTATAAGGCAGGAGTAAACATTATCCGATTCAATTTTTCGCATGCAAATTATGAGGTAGCGAGTACTATTATGACTCGTATTCGTAAGTTGAATAGCGAAGGAAAAACACAACTTTCCACTCTTCTCGATACAAAATGACCAGAAATCCGAACAGGTGATCTGAAAACAAAAGTGCAATTTGAAAAAGATGATATGGTGAAGATATATATTGATAGTGCTAAATTTCAAGATGATGGGAAGTCTCTCTTCTGTGATTATCCATATCTCCTAGAAGATGTAAATATAGGTCAGATTATCAGAATAGATTCTGGACTCTTTGATGTAGAAGTAGTAGAGAAAAAAGAAGATCATGTCCTTGTGGTAGCAAAAAATAGCTGTCTCATCGGATCACGACGACATGTGAATCTCCCAGGAGTGAAACTCCGTCTCCCTGGTATCACTGGACAAGACAAACAAGATGTACTCTTTTCTATCGAACAAGGGTATGATTTTATCGCGATGAGTTTCGTACGCAATAAATCCAACATCGAAGAATTACGAAGTCTCCTCGCTCTTCATAATGCCAGTCATATTAAGATTATTTCTAAAGTAGAAAATCAAGAGGGGATTGAGAATATCGATGAAATTATCACTGCTTCTGATGGAGTTATGGTAGCTCGAGGTGATCTCGGAATCGAGGTGGCGATTGAGAAACTTCCTGTATATCAACTCGATATTGTGAAAAAATCGATGGCACAATGAAAATTTGTTATTGTTGCGACACATCTCTTGGAAACAATGATAGAAAACCCATTTCCCACTCGCGCGGAGGTTTCAGATATCTTCAATTGTGTACGACAAAAAGCAGATTGTACGATGCTTTCAGGAGAGACAACTATTGGGAAATACCCGATTCAGTCGGTAGAGATGATGACGGCTGTTATCAAAGAAGCTGAGACAAATACACATTACTCGCATGAGGATTTCTCTGACGAAGGACTTTGCGCACGTGATATAGAAAAGAAGCATCTTATCAAGAATGCACTCGTTATGAGTGAATCTCTCGATGTTCGAGCAGTTCTTATATTCACTAAATCTGGGCGTCTTGCACGTCTCGCAGCAGCTTTCAGACCAAATAGAGATGTATATGCATTTACGATGAAAGAAGGATCTGTTCGTTATATGAATGCACTTTTCGGAATTCGTCCAGTACTTCTCTCGAATTGGAGTGAAAATCTCGGATCTAACCTCGATAATGCGATTGCATTTCTGAAGGTAGAAAAGATTCTCTCTACCGGAGATAGAATAATCGCCGTTAATGATATCCAAAGAGAAGGAAAAGAAATCCCAGTTGTAGAAATAATTACGATCGAATAATCATTAAAAAGCTTTCCAAATTGGAAAGCTTTTTAATTTAATGATGTCCGTGTCATCCATGCGGATCAAATTCCTCGTGTCATCCATGATCTTCCTCGAATTCCTCAAATCCCGCTGCATCGTGACTGGGAATCTCCTCATGTCCACTAGCTCCAGCATTTCTCTGTTTTTTGAGATGTTCTATGAGTGAGCTGACAAGAGAATTCATTATATCAGCAAAAAGTATTTTGTAGACAATAAAACCGATAGATACGATTATAATCGTCGGAAGATGAGCCGAAACAAAAGTAAAGAGCAGAGAACTTTGGAGTTCTGAATAGGAAGTGAGTTTTTTTATAAGTACAAAAGCACTATTTGTATGGACAAAAATATAACTCTTTTCTATAAGTCCAAGAAATACTGCTGTTAAGAAAAGTATGAGAAGAAAAGTAAGAGTAATGGTTTGGAATATCTTCCCAAGAATGGTTTTTGGGAGAGTGACGGAAATCCCTCCGCTCATAGGGACGAGAATGGTGAGGATAAATATCAAATATACTGACGACCCAATAAGGGCTTTTGCAAAAGTATCACTTATGAGACTCAGTGTCTCCGGCGTCTGAAATTCCGGTGAGAGTATAGTAGAAAAAAGCACAAATATCCCAATCCCAAGCACTGTTCCGAATAATACACTATAAATCCGTGCAAGTCCTAAAATAGCAATGATGACAATCAGAACAAGAAGACCAAAAAAAACATATACATCGAGTGATGTAATCGAGAGCATTGCAGCAATTTGTGCGATAATGGATTCGAGTTGGGCCATAAAATGAGGCTTTATTGGAGTATTTTAGGTAGTGTATCGGTTTTTTTGTTTTTGTCGATTTTATCAGTTTATTTTCTTATTCTCTTTCTTCGGTGGAAGGAAATTCTCTCCAGTTACGATACTCCGTCCTGTTTTTTCTTCGAGAGCAATTCTGGCATCTCGGGCGATTTTTCCTCATTTCTTAGCAGGGACTTTGTTTTCCGTAAGTCATACCGTTTCCATACTTTCGGCGATTCGACGGGTTGATAGCTCGGCAAGAGCAGTAAAAAGGAGTTCTTCCTCACTCATATGGTCTCGAAGATTGTGTGATTTCGCAAGTCATTTGAGATCCTTATGGTCTCCCACCTTGATTCCTGTCCATTCTTCATGGATGATATTGGTGAGAATAGCGAACTCCTCACCCTTTTGTACTCCATTTTCACTCCAATAATCCGTCAGTTTATTACGAGTTTCTTGTCCGGTCATGCGTTGCTGGATCCACTTCTCGCTTCGTCCGTGCTTTTGCCAGAGTTCACGAGAGCGGTCAAGTGCCATCTCTGGATTATTCACTTCCTGTAATCGTTCGTATCCGACCTTTGCGAGCCATATCTTGAATGGCTCGGCTTTGGGTGATGGGATAGACTGAATGATACGGAGGAGTGCCTCGGTGTCGGCACAGTCGGTCGCATATTTCTTGCCATCAGAAGCTATGAGTTTCAGTTGTCCGATTTTTTCGGACAACTCATTTTGAAAGCCCTCTTCTGCAAGTTTTGCTTTGAGATCGCTCCAGTATTTTCTCGGTCGGTCTGATTCGGTAAGCACTCCGATGATGTCTATAATAGAAAAAAACCAGCGTTCATTGTGCCAGATACGACGAATTTCTTTGGACTCGAAGAGTGTGAGACTATTTTGGGACATAGAAGTGAAAATAAGGAATTGAAATTCTTTTACAAAGTGTATGGGAAGAAATACAACAAAAAAACAAGTAAAATAGATTCTTAAATTCCCTAATAATCGGTAGATTCCGGATATTTTCTGAAAGAAGTACAGTAATTCCTTTTGGATTATTGCTCAGAAAATTCCGGAATGACTGATTTTTTTATTTAACTTTCTATTCCCCCTCCACCAACCCTTCAAATTCCACCACCATTTTCTCGATTTCTTCCATCGCATCTCGGTAAAATTTTGGCGAAGTGATATCGAATCCGTGTTCGGCGAGCAAATCTTTTGGACGTTTAGAACCTCCGGATCGGAGGATGTCTTTGTAGCTTTCTACGAAACTCACTCCTTCTTTTTGGTAGCGATTATAGAGCGCGAATACGAGAATATTCCCAAACGAATAGGCGTAGCAATAAAAAGGCGTCGCGAAGATATGAGGAATCATAGACCAGCTCGATTCATTTTCTGCGGTTACATCGTAAATAATACTATCTCCCGTCATACGAATCTGTTCTTCTCGCCACATCCGATTGAAGTCATGATAGGTAAGTTCTTGTCCTGCAAAAATCGCTTCGTGTACACGTTTCTCAAATATTATATACTGGATCTGTCGGAAAATGGTTGCAAATGTATCGCTGAGTTTTTCATTCAAAAATTCCTTATATTCTTCCGTCGTGAGTTCTTTGCGAATCTTCTCTGATAAGAGCATCTCAGAGAAGATAGAAGCGGTTTCCGCGAGAGAAAGGGGACTACTGTAAACGGCTGGTTTTTGCCCTTGTGATAAATGTCCGTGAGTTGCATGTCCGAGTTCGTGAGAGAGAGTAGAAACATCTCAAAGTTTTCCAGTATGGTTGAGGAGTACGAAACTTGGCTCTCCAGCACGATAGCTCGCAAAAGCCCCAGAAATTTTTCCATATTTTGGGAATACATCAATTCGTCCTGACTCGAGCATATCGACCGAATAATCGTAGAATTCTTGATCGAAATCTTTCATAGTTTCGAGATGCAGTCTGGTTCCATCTTCAAACGAGAATTCTTTCTCGATCTGACCAAGTGGAGCAGTCACATCGTATACATGAAATTCATCAAGTTTCATAAGTTTTTGTTTTGCTTTTATGAATCGCGCAAATAGTGGATAGGCGGTTTGTACTTCTTGCATGAGCATATCAACTACTTCATTTTCGAGTTCTTCGGAAGTATTTCGCGGTTCCATAATAGTCTGATATCCTCGGAGCTTCACATCAGAAGCCCAGTCTTTAACAATTCCTGCATAGATATTCCCGAGTGTAATTTGTGCCTGTTTACTATTATACACCTGACGAAGTGATTCGTAGGATTTTCTACGAGTCTCGCGATTCGGATTGGTTCGAAGGCTTCGAATTTCTTCCTCGGTCATAGTTTTCATTTCTCCGTCAAGTTCTATCTGAAATTCATAGGAATTGGCGAGTTCTTCTCGGAGTCATTCTACTACTCCGAGTGCGCGAGATTTTTCATTGAGTACAAATTCTTCCCGTTCCCCGAGAATGTATTTCAAATTCGCAGCACTGGAAACAAGTGCATTTTTATAATCTTGAAGCACGAGATTATTCGCAAATGACATAACTTTTTCGTACCCAAGCTCTTTCCATTCCTGAGAGATGAAGAGAAGTTTGGAAGAAGCTTCTACGAAAATAGATTTTAATTCTCCGAGTTTCTTAATAACTTCGTTATTTTGTGTGTCGAGACTTTGAAGATATGAGAGGTAAATCCCACCAGTTCCCATTTCATGTGACATTTTCTCATAATCTGCATAGTATTCTAGTATTTGTTCTGGAGTGGAAAAAGTTTTGATAACTCCCTGATATTTCTTTGCAAAAGTATCCGCAAGTGGAAGTATAGAATCTATGTTTGCCTGTAATCTCGGGTCATCGAGTCCAGTAAAAAAGTATTTTGTCAGATTCCAGTTTGTTTGAATAGTCATAGTTTATAGTTATGGAGTATATGAATGGGATTGTACCCGAGACGAGAGAAAAGGCAAAAGTTTCTGAGGAGAGATAATTTTACTTTCTAGACTATATGTAATATGATATATATCATATACTTTATTCGTTTTTAAATTCATGAAAAGATGTTAAATTTTTATGGTGGATGAGTTCGTGTTCAGCAGGAAACTCCATGAGGAGAGTATTGTATTATTAGAAATACTCAAAAAACAACCTCTATTATTCTAAATGAAGAAAAGTCCATGGTGAATGCTGATGAAAAAGGATTCTTTATTAAGAGAAAAAATGGTGGTACTCATGTGCTTTCCGGTAAACTTGTTTGTGTAGCAAGTAATCATCTTCTCCATCTTTTCAGATATCTTGATATGAGTCATGGAGTGATTACGCTTGAAGCAAAGAGGGTATTTGAATTTGGTGAGATATCAGATATAGAGGAATTTATAACCCAATACGAACGAACTAAACATATTAAATTCTCGTTGAAAGAATAGGTATTCTTTTGGTACTTTTGAGAAATCCTTGATTTCTCGGAGAAAATTACGATAATGCCATTATTGATTTTCTCTTTCCTTATTTTTATGAAATTCTCCCAGAAATTTCTCGTATATATATTCCTCGTCCTCGGCATAACCATCGGTGTGAATATTTTTTCCCTTAAATACTTTGCTACTGAATATTTTCACGAGTATCTCACCAGTATCAAACAAGAAGTTCCCGATATCAATTTTGATCTCCTTGCTGCGTTTACTAATACGAAAAATCTCGATGATGCAACGATAGAGGAATACAAAAAAATCCTTGCAGATCTTTCTGGTATTTCTACTTCTCTCGAACATTTTTCTGCAAATCCTGGGACTTATGCCCCATCGGTCATAGATTCTTTGCAAAAAATCGGAGTGAATGAGAATTCTATTGAGCAGGTACTTTTTGTAAAAGCGATTGATTCCTTTTTTGCAGGTATTTTCAATTTTTCTTTTCTCCATAACACCACACCAGAAGGGGTATTCATACTCAAAATTATTCGGTCTATGTTTTTGGTGAATGTCTTGATGATTATCATTATCTTAATGATTTCTGGAATCTGGATACGTTTTTCTTTTCGGCCTATTCAATCTATCCTGAGAAATCTCTCGAATCTTATTTTAGAGAAAGGATATGGACAGATTACCTACAAGAAAAAAGATGAATTTGGAGCACTTATCGACGCCATTAATGCACTGAATGAAAATCTCTCTCAACAACAGAAAATACGATCAGATCTCCTTTCTGATTTGAGTCATGAAATCAAGACTCCTATTACTGCTATTAAATGTTATCTCGAAGGGATGGATGATGGAGTTATAGAAAACAGTCCGAAGAATTACGCACTGCTCCATAAAGAAATTAATCGTCTGATTGATATTACGAATTCTATCATGGAATATGAAAAATTGGAACAAACAGAAAGAGAAACTCTCAAAATGGTACCTTTGGATTTCATGAAAATCATTCAACATCTCGAAGAAGAATATACTCCACTCCTTGCGAAGCAAGACCAAAAAATCACCTATAAATTAACTAAGGTACCACTTATTTGTTCTTTGGATGAAGGAAAATTTATTCAACTGCTCCACAATGTATTTTCCAACTTTATTAAGTATGCTGGAGAGTGAAAAACTTTGCATATAACCAGTACGGAAAGACAAGGAAAAATACATATAATTTTTCAGGATAATGGAAATGGAGTTGCCAAGAAAGAAATAGAATTTATTCGAGAGAAATTTTATCAAGTGGAAAAATCGAGAACAGGGACGAGAGATCGTTGAATCGGTATAGGCCTTTCTATTATCGAGAAGATTATTTCTCTTCATAAAGGAACACTTTTTATCGAGAGTGATACAGGAAAGGGGTTTTGTATCAAAGTGTCTTTTTCGAAATAAATCCTCTTCACCAATTATTCACTTTGACAATTTGGTTTTCTTACAAAAAAGAGTATATTGCAAACCAATTTTAACTTATATCTCTTTTCTGCTCGTGCGTATCTTTCTTAGAACTATTCTTTCACTCTTTATTTTCGGTTTAGTATCGAGCGCTTTTGCTGCAACCAATGTTGACGCAACACTTTCCGGAACTCTTTCTAGTGAAAGTATTATTATTGCACTTGCAACGGATTCTGAGACGGTCGACACCAAGACTGCCACCGATGAAAAAGCTTCTACAACAAAAGAAGAACAGAAGACTGAATCAAAAGTAGAAACTAAACCAGTAGCGAAACAAGAAACAGAAGCAGAGAAAAAAGACAAAGAAAAAACGATGAATGATATCAATACTTTTCTCATCGAGTCATACAAAATTAAGGTTGATAAAATACTTGCGAACTTAAATTTGAGTCTAGAACGTGTGACTAATGGTGATCCGGTTGCGCAGGCACAACTCCTTGAGAAGATTCGAAGTGCTATTAGTGTCAAGATTCAAACCATCAATTCTCGTGATGTTTCTGAGAATAGACGAAAAATCCTTTCCTCTGTATTTTCTTACATCCAAGCAAATTTGGATGCGAAGATTTCCCAACTTGTTGGACAGAAATAGATTCCACATTGCTTTTTGCACTCTTTTCACTATACTCTCCATATATTTAAAAAAATGCTCTATTTGTAGCATTTTTTATATAATTTTATTAAAAATGTCATTCCTGTTTTCACAGGAATCTACCAAGTATTCTATAGAAAATAATGGAGAACTCTGTCTTGAAAAATTATTTAGGTTAAATATTTTTTCGATACAAGGAAGATCCCCGCTTTTGCGAGGATGACAATAATACTTTCACTTACTATGATTGCACGAATCACTATTGTCGGACGCCCAAACGTTGGGAAATCCAGCCTTTTTAATGTTCTGTCTGGACATAAAATCGCCATCGTTTCCGATACAGAAAATACTACACGAGATATCGTCGAATATCAGATGCACGATGTAGAAAATCATATTTCCTATATTCTTGCTGATTCCGGAGGTATCACTATCGGAACGGATGATGCTATTCTTTCTGATATTCGAAATCGTGTTCAGGAGTCTATCACTCGATCAGATTTGATTCTCTTTGTTCTCGAGTACGATAAGCTTACGGCACTCGATGAAGAAATTGCAAAACTGCTTCGAAAGTCTGGTAAGAAAGTTATTATCGTAGCAAATAAAGCCGACAATATCGAACGAATGAATGAAGCCTATGCTCTTGCTTCGCTTGGATTCGATGACTTTGTTATCACAAGTACGGCTCATGATCGAGGACTTGATATTTTGAAACTTGCTATGGTTCATAATCTGAAAGAAAATGGATTGGATTATGAAGAAGCAGAATATGATGATGGTGTTCTTAAACTTGCTATTATTGGACGACCAAATGTTGGTAAATCTAGTTTGATTAATGCTCTGACTGGGACGAATCGTGCAATGGTTCGAGATATGCCAGGAACGACTCGTGATAGTATCGACTCTATCATAGAATGGAACGGAGAGAAAATCGTCCTCATCGATACGGCTGGTATTCGTCGATCTGGGAAAATCGGAAGTGCGAATCTCGAACAGTGGAGTGTTATGCGTTCTGAACGATCTATTACTCGTGCTGATCTTGTTGCTATCGTTATCGATGCCGATGAAGGAATTACTTCTCAGGATAAACATGTCGTAGAGCGAGCTCTTGAGGAAAAGAAAGGGATTATTCTCGTATGTAACAAATGGGATAAGATTCTTGCTCGTCCAACCGTTCAAACTCTCGAAGAGCGAGAAGCTCAACGAGCTCTCGATAAGGCAAAATCTGAAGCAGAAAAACTTGCGAAGTCAAAAGGACGAGGGAACAAACTTCCACCACTTCCGGAATCTCCTCTCAAGAGCCATAATCGTGCACCGGAGATGTCGAGTATCGATGAACGATATTCTGGATCGACCATTATGAATCGATATATTCAATATATCAACCAAGAATTTGATTTTATTTCCTATGTGACGCCTATTTTTACTTCGGCAGTTGATGGGAAACGCGTAGACGCTATTCTTGACATCGCCTTTAAGATTCGTGATGAACGAAATAAAAGAGTAAAAACAGGAGTATTCAATGATTTTCTCTCACAGATTACTTAT
Source organism: uncultured Candidatus Altimarinota bacterium (assembly GCA_963751115.1). Classification (GTDB taxonomy): domain Bacteria; phylum Patescibacteriota; class Gracilibacteria; order BD1-5; family UBA2023; genus UBA1545. Next base: position 62,452 of record CAVVTN010000001.1, on the reverse strand, counting down.
CAACATGCACCAACGGGGAATAGAAAAGCTCACAAACCAAAGATTTATTACGGTTCTCAGGTCGATGTAAATCCACCAAAGTTTATGATTTCCGTGAATAATGAAAGTCATTTCCACTTTTCTTACAAACGATATATTGAAAACCGAATCCGTGAATTCTTCGGATTTGCTGGAACTCCTATCAATGTAGAACTCAAAGGACGTGAAAGTATCTTCAAGAAAACAGGAGGTCTTAAGGACGAACGGCTCAAAGATGATGCAGAAAGACATCACGAAGAAAAAGCGAAGAATCGAGAACAACTCGAGAAGAAAGCTGAGAAAAAGTCTGCACCAAAGTGAGAAAAAGTAGAACGAAAAGGACGACGAAATAAAAAAGAAGAAGTTGAAGAATATGATGAATAATCATTAAAAAAGTTTTTGTCCCTCCAGAGGACTGTCTTCGCGAGCATTGCGAGAAAATTCGATTACTAAAATATTTTTTAGATAACAAGGATTCTTCGAATATTCGTGGCAATCTTCTTTATATGAAATAGGTAAATTAACTCACTCTTTTTATAAGCGGTAGATTCCAGACATTTTTGAAAAAATCTATTGCGATATAAAAACTTTTGGTGGTTCAAAAATTCCGGAATGACAATATCTTTTTGTTTCTAGTCTATTCTTATGTTCCCACCTCTTTTACAATCCAATGAGAAAACCTATCTGCGGATAAAAGTCACGACGAAACAACCGAAGACGGAATATCTGAGTACTCTGGATGATGGAACCATCAAAATCCGATTGAAAGCGGTTCCCGAAAAATGAAGAGCCAATGAAGAACTCATACGATTTCTCTCGAAAGAACTTCAGGTTCATAAAGATATGATTGAAGTAATTTCGGGAGCAACTGATACCATAAAATTGGTTCGAATCGGATAAATAATAATCCCCAAATCTTTTCAGATTTGGGGATTATTATTTCTGGAGATTTTCTAGTACGTAAACTCCTGTCTTCGATTCACTTCTTCGCCGATAGTTGCTTGGTACTGTCGGCCATCGATGGTGATAATAACAGAACGATTCTGGGTAATAGAATCTATACCATTTCTACTTTCCATGATACTTCCTTTCAGAAGTACTGGATCGATCGGAGAACTCTGGTTTCCGCCGAGATAGGCCCCAACAAACATCAGGACGGCGATGTAGCCAACGAGACTCGTGGTATTGGTGATGAGTGAATGGAATTCTTTCATAGATGTATTTTTGTTTGGAAATATTTATTTTAGTTTTTATAACTTTATTTGTATATATCTCATCGATATCAGATGGATTTTACTTCCAACTATTTTTGTATCTGAATATCGCAAGTATATAAATGGTTTTTCCTGTAATCTGATAGATAATCCTAAATCCGTATCGTGGCTCGACTATTTCTCTCAGATTCTCTTCATCGGTCGGTTTCAAAGATGTGGAAATGCAGAAAGATTGGATACTGTTAAGATAATCTTATCGATAACTTTGTTTGCATAGAGAGGACTATCCTCTGAGATGTATCAAAGTATCTCTCATAAATCCTGATTTGCTGTACCTGTAAAGATGATTTTATACATAACTCACAGTGTTACCTTTTTTAATACCTTTTACCACATCCTCAAAAGAGATAACATTTCAATTTTCTATATTTTTGAGTCCTGTTTTTACATGTTCTATCTCTTCAAAAGTATAACCATTTGATGCGAAATAGTCTATTGTTTTCTTAGAAAGTGTCATAATACCTAAAATTAAAAACTAAACTCCTTTGATTATAATCTTTTTACAGAAAACTCAAAAACTATTTCCTCTTGCATTGAGACCAGTCTCACTCCTTATCGAGCTCACCAGAGAAACCAAATCTCTCTCTTGATTCTATATCGAGAGACCGGTCTCTTAAGGAGTTCTTTCATAGATGTATTTTTGTTTTTGGGAAATAGAAGAGTGGAATTTTGAATAGGTAAGTAGGTGTATGTTTTATTGGAATCAAGAGAGATTATTTTTTAGGAAGTTGTTCTGTTATTTCATCAATAATCCTTTTAACCTCATCTTTGTCAATTATCCCTTCTTTTTTCAGTTGTGCTATAACATTATCGTGATTAAAATTTTTGTCTATTACTTCCACAGAAATATCTGGTTTATTTTCTATATGAACAGGGATTTTTCCAATATTTAGTTTTACTGGATCTGCAATAAAGGAGGAAACAGTGACTGGATTTGTAGTTGGTGCGGATCAATTAAACATACTTGAGAAGTCATCTCATACTATCCCTTTTGTTTTATTTACTAACATATCTAATCACTTATCTTGATTCGCTTTTAGTTCGGCAAGTTTTTTAAACTCTGTATTAAATTGTTTTACATCTGATATATTTCTCAAACTATCAAGAGCTTTTGGATCTAAACCTAATACATCGGTTATACTATCTAATAGAGCCTTTCTCATTTGATTATCTCATATAGCTGCTTTAGCACTAATTCCGCTAGATGCAATTGCAGTATTCAGAGCTGCTCACCTATCTTGAAGAAGAGGAATCCCTTTAATATTTTTATCTTTTATTGCAGAATTCAATTTTCCTATGGCATCACTAATCTCACTTGAATGAAGTCATAATGCTCCTCAGATTTGTTTTCAGAATAATTGTCACATTTCTGTACTATTGGCCATCCCCATTTGTTTAACAGTTTGTTCTATACCCGATCACATATTTCCCATACCTGCCATAGTCATACTTCTATCTTTACCATCAGCACCTTTTCATAACGGTATAGGAATATATTGCGGAGCACTTGCGGCAAGTTTTCCGATAGAATCTCCGAATGATTTCATAGGTGCAACAGCTGTCTCGACAATCTTACTGGCACTAAAAGCTGCCATAACGGACATCCAAAGAACTACAAGAGCCAGCACATTTATTATAATTGTTCCGATAATACCCTTCCCTGTATTCAGAACACCAGAAACCCCCGATGTATTTTCTGAAGTAAGAAGTCAAACAGTTGTGAGTTTTACATCTCAGAATGTAAATACAGTCGTATCGCCAGTAGTTGTGATATTTCTATTTTCACTTCCAAGTGTCCCATCTCAACCTGCTCATCACGTAGTTCATGTATTGGTTGCACTCATCACAAGTCCAAGAAACATCAGACCAAAAGCAAGAGCTGCGGATACCAGAACTGGAACCATGGCAAGTCCTATAAATTCTTTGGGTGTAAATTTTTCCAGTACTCACTTTTTCCAACCTGTCACATAGGTGAGAGCAAAAAGTGGAGAAAATATTGCGTACATCCAAAGCATAATGGCACGAGTAAAGAGTGCATATACGATGGTAATGACGAGTATTCCAAATACTATAAAGAATATAATTCCAAATGTCAGTTTACTTGCAATATCTATTACCTTATTCACTTTTTGACCAACTGTAATAGCTTTAAAATCTTGAATTTTAAATATTGCATAGGCGTATACCGAAAGGAGATTATAAGCACCTCATGCACTATTAGAAAGAAATTGTTCTATAGAAAGACAATCATCCCCAGGACATTTAGACGAAAAAAAATCTCCATTTGTTTCAAAGGATCCTCATGCAGAGGTTTTCGTTCCCGTTCCAAAATTTGCTCACTTATAATACATAATCGTTTTTGGTATAATTTTATCTCCTAACATTCCTGATGTTGCTCCAGCAGATGTAATAGTAGAGACAGGAAGCTGTATGACAGATGCAGTAAGTACATTGGATATGGAAAGTACTGCACTGACGATAAACCACGTAAATGGTACAATAAGCATTCCCGTTACGAGTTTTGGGAGCATAGTCTTCATTTCATATGCCTTGGAACTTTCTCCTCCAAATATATTGGCGAATGCAATAAATACGAGCATGAATCCAAATATCACATATACAACATTGGAAACAAGTACCCAAAGGCTATGAAGTATGGGACGGAGATTAAATATATCACCAAACGTCCAATCGGGAGAGAGGAGCCATCCGGCTAACATGATGAGTGGTGTAATAAGGAAAGTAAGTGCTCCTATTCCAATATTCATAAGAGTAACAAGAGAATCAACTGTGGCATTTATGGGATCTGTTGGACAAGGCTTTTGGTCTTTTCCACCACAATCTGCCGCCATTGCACTATATACTCCACCATTTCCTATTTGCACATCCCCATTAGGACTCATACTGAGCTCTCCACTTGTGAGAAAGAGTCACATACAAAAAACGGACAAGAGTCCGAGTCGGGAAAGCTTGGAAAGGATGGTGGAAAGTGACATATCGTAATCGTTTATGAATTAGTTTTCTTGATTTCTCCTGCTATTACATCACATATTTCTGTTATTTGCAAAAATTCTCGTGGACTTTTTGGATTTTTATGACTTCATCTTCATCTTTCAGGGCAGACACGCAGGTCTGCCCGTACGGGAATATATTTGAGATTTGATTTCTGGAGGTTTTAAATATACTACAAATACAAACCATATCATAAACTTTCTATATGATGATAAAAGAGAAAAATATCGCATTTGTCGATGGACAGAATCTCCATCTCGGAGTGAACTCGGAGAACTGGAGTATAGATCTGAAGAAATTTAGGATTTTTTTGAAGGATAAGTTTCAGATAGAAGAAGCCTATTATTTTCTCTGATTTATCTCAGAAGATGAGCAAGATCTCTATAATTCCCTCCAGAAAGCAGGATTTATTGTTTCTTTTCGAGAGCATTCTTCTGCACTGAAAGGAAAGAAAAAGTGAAATGTGGATGTGGATATCGTTTTTGAGATTATGAAAAATATCGCAGAAAAAGAAGAGTTCAATAAGATAGTGCTTGTCTCAGGGGATGGGGATTATATCAAACTCGTGAAATATTTGATCGAAAAGGACTTGCTGAAAAAGATATTATTTCCAACAAGCAAGCACTCTTCTCTCTATAAAAGAATAGGAAACAAGTTCTATTACTACTTGAGTGAAGTGAAATCAAAAATCGAGTATGTGAGAAAAAAACATTAAAAAAAGGGGATCCTAAAGCACTGACACTTTTCGGAACCCTTTCGTGGTAATTCCTGAGGAGTATATGGAAAAACCTATTAAAAAGCAAATTTTTTTACAAAAAACTTTAAGAATTTTTAGAAAGCTCATTTTTTGATTTTTTCGACATTTTAGTATATACTCACAAGGAATTTATATATTTCTCTCTAAAATATGTCACCAATAAATGCAGCAAATAATGGTCCTGAAAAGGACGAACAGGTAAATACCAACAAGAAGAAAAAAATTGATGAATCCATGACGACTCGTGCGATTCGTACTTTTGTCGAGAAAAAACTTACTTTCGGAGGAAAGGTTTTTGACGAGATGATGAAATCAAAATGTACAGGACTAGAGACAGAATTTGCTGCGTTTATCACGGGAAATAGAGATTTTGCCGATCAATCCAAAGAACAACAAGAAGCATTTCGAGCTGTGACTTCTGCACAATTTCTCCGCGAGACAGTCTCTATCGGTGTCGGTTTTACGAGCAAGAGAAAAGCACTCAAAGATGTTGTAAATCGAGGATATAGTTTCACAGTTCCAGAACTCAAGAAAGTAGAATCTACCTATGAAACTCTGACCACTGATGAGCTTGCTAACCTCCTCCAGAGCGAATCCAAACGTGAGAAATTTCTCAAAAATCTTTTTCCCAAAAAAACACTTCCCTATAGATCAGAGAAAGAACAGATGGTGGCTATATTTGGAAAAGGGATTCTCGGTACGAGACAGGAAGAATATGTCATGAACTTGCTCGTGAAACGATATGTCGATTCACAACATGTACAAGAAGCACTTGCAGCATTCGATGATACACAGAAACAACTTCTCCTCAAGACTTTTCTCCCAACAGTAACTCTCGGACAACTCGGAGATATGGGAGTGCTCACAAAAGCACAGATCAAATCTGCCGTTCATGAGAGTATTACTCGTGGACATATGGTACCAGAATTGAGCTCATTCACCCCTCTGGAACAAGCAAATATAGTAGATCAGATCGATCCCTATGATATCGTGATTGAGACACAACTTTTCCCTCAGGATGTGGTAGATACTATTTTAGAAAGCGATGGGAGTAAGATGATTGCGAAGGAGATTACGAAGATAAACTCTGCCCGTTATGATGCAGTGGAGATGGAAAATGCACTGAAGATGAAACCAACCGCAGAAGGATTATTTTTCCCTCCATTTTTGGAAGAACTCCATAAACTCGGGATTAAAAATGTTCAGGATTTCAAAGTAGGTTCTATCATCCGTGGAACGATTCCTGGAACTGCTGGAAAAGATATCGATTTCGCCTATCGTATCGATGATATCTCTGATGAACCACAGTTCAATAAAAATACTGGAGGAAATGGTCGAGTATTTGCTGTGAGTGATGTACTCCTTCCAAATGGAAAACTCCGTCTTGGGAAGACAAAGATTACATCGCCAGAATATACATATTCAGAGATGTATTATATTTTCGACAAAGCAAAAGCAAATGTTGAGATTCTCACGCCAGAAACTACACAACATCGTATACAAGCAGGAACTCTAGAGGAAACTCTTTTAGAGGAAGATATCAATTCTCTCACCGAGCTGAATCGAGCCTTGAATGCTCTTGACCCTGATGGACGTGCACATACTCTCACGATAAACAATGTTTTCAAAGGAACATGATGAGCTTCTATTCAAGTAGGGACACCAGGAGCGGATGATTTTCAAATATTTCATGTGAAGTCTGTCGATGAAGAGAAGAAAACTATTGAACTTGTAGAAAATGGGCAAAGTGAAATTCTAGATTACTTGTCTTTTTATACCGCCTTTGAATTCAAGAAGGCAAAGCGAATACCTGCCATGAGAAATATGGTAGATCTTGTGAAAACTATGCAATCTCATAGTGTGAAATCAGGGAACTATAAGGATCTTTCTGTGGATGGTGATAAAATTGTTTCCGAAAAAGCCAAAGGAAATAAAGATTTTCCAGGTATTACAGAATTTGCTGGATCAAAATGATTCATAAAGATACTTGATAGCAAAACTCCTGGACGCGTAGAATTTCTCTATTATAAAAAATTTAATGGAACCAAAGGACTTAATGATCAAGAAAAACGACCAGTTAAATATAGTGGTGGATATAATCTCCTCTATAAATTCCTCAATATGGAGGCATTTGAACCAAAAAATGTCGATGTAAAAACCCAAGCAGCAGAACAAAAAGAGGCAGAAATTGATCATACAAAAGGACGACTCAAACACTATTTTTGAAATCCAAGTCTCCACGACATACTTCACGGAGGAAAAAACCTCATAGAAGCTATCAAAAAGAAACTAGAACATGGTTCTCATCTTCAGTCTGCGCATATACAACTCTGACTTGCCAAAGGTCTCAATAAACTTGGGATAATAGACGATGAGATACTTCGAGAAATGCAGTCGGGAGTGTATTCTGGAAACAAGAAACTTATGCAAGAAACGATCGACAAACTCAAAGAAATGTCGGGGGCAGATAGACAAAAGAACGTTATGGCTATCCTCAGTAATCACGGATCGCATGATTATGAAATCCAAGCAGCAACTATAGCCATGCTTCAAAAACATGGAGCACTCTATGTAGGTAAGCTCAAACCATGGGAAAGAAGCTTTATCTACTTCGAGAGAATTTCTGGTTTGAAATATTCCAAGAATCTGAAAGTAGTGCAAAAATATATGGAACGATGTGATGAAATGGGGGAACCATTTACCGAAGAAGGATTGATTATCTATCATATCAAAGCAGAAGGAGGTGATGGAAGATTGGATGGAAACCTCTGGCTAGAGATTGCAAAAGCTTGGGGAGCTGGGCGTGAAGAACAAGAAGAGGCATGAAAAAAAGAGGGTGTCAAATTTCAAAACGCAGAATGACGAGCAAACGAAGCTATGGGAAAATTGAAAGATGGGGAGAAAGCGAAAGGAATTGGAGGATTTGAACCCATTTGGGCAAAATGATGACCTGCTCATGAGATGCATATGCCAGCTATAGTTATGGCCCTCAGTAATACTCCCGGAACTCTTCATCAAGATCAACTCGTAGGCTTAAAAAATAAATTCTCTGCCGGACATCCTTATACGGCTCTTTTATTTCTTGGAACTCCAGGAAAACAAAATGTTTTCCGTGCTGTCATTAAGAAGCTCTGTTCAAATAACAAAACAATGTCTGAAGATTATGCCGCAATAGAAAAACTCCAGGAAAAAGATAAGAAAAATGAATTAATGGCAGAAACTATGAAGTTTTGGAAAAAGCATGGAAAAATTTTGAATAAGAAATTAAATGTTACACAAGATGCTGAACTCTTGCATCTTGCAAAAACAGATACGAACTGTGCAACATACCTCGAAATATGTAAAGCAGGAGTAACAGAGCTCGGAATAGATGACAAGGATGAATTAGGGAATGGTGCTTATGAGGGGGAAGGTTCATTTCTCGGACTCAACCCCGAGCATTATCTGCATTTTCTAGAGATGAATACAAATCATGCTACTCTAGAAATGAATAAGGAGCGAACGAAGCGTCTGTGGCCAAATTTCGAACAAGGTATCGCTGCTATTAAAAATATGTCCTCAGGAGGAACAGAAGAGGAGACGAGAACGATGCAAAAAGAATTATACACAAGATATCATAAGGCACTTATGACCCACCTTAATGGAATTATTTCAAAGAAAGTATACGATGATGAATTAAAAGATCAGGATTATATGCGAGAACTGAATACAAAATATGGAATACGTTTACCAAAAACTAATGGGAAAGCACATCTGGAAAGCTTAGAATATGCACAGGAAGTAGAAGAGGATTTTGATAAATTTCTCTCCTGAGGAAGAAAAGACGATAGTAATACATCAGGTATTAAAAATATCGTCGGAGGAAGCATCGCTAATGTTCTGGAACAAACTGGATACCGTGGTTCTGCTGCAAATGACGATTTCGCACAACGCGCCGCATAATTTTAAAAAAACTTCCGAATTTCGGAAGTTTTTTAAATTCTATTTCTCGGAGATTCTATACCCGATTCAACGAATGGTTTCTATGACGGCAGCATCTCAGATTTTCTTGCGGAGATTTTTCATGTGTGTATCGATGGTGCGGTCATAGAGATAATGATCGTACCCGATAATATCTTTCATAAGTGTGTCTCGTTCTACAATATGATCGCGGTGATCGATCAAATATGCGAGAATAAGGAATTCTGTTTTTGTAGCTTTTATGATTTCATTTCCATTTTTGAGTATATATTCTCCTTTATCGAGAGTAAGTGTACCGAAGGAGAGAAGTGGCTCATCCTCATTTTTCGTATCCTGTTTCCCAAGACGCTTAAGAATAGCTCCGATGCGGGCAATGAGCTCTCTCGGAGAAAATGGTTTCGAAATATAGTCGTCGGCACCGAGTTCGAGAGCTCGAACTTTGTCATCTTCATTATCACGTGCAGAGAGTATTATTATGGGAATATTACTCGTCCCCCTGATGACTTCACATACAGAAAAACCATCTTTTTTTGGGAGATTGAGGTCCAGGATAATGAGATCGAATGTTTCTTTGGAATTTTGAAAAAGAGTTATCGCCTCTTCTCCATCATGTGCCACACTCATAGTCATTCCACTTTTATCAAAGTAGAGCGAAAGAGATTCGACGATTCCAAGATCGTCTTCGACAAGGAGGATATGAGTCATAAAGAGAGATTTTATTGTTTCTTACAAATAGCACTATAATATGAACTTACATCTGTTTTCTTGGCAATCTTTCCGATAACCGCTGCATCGCAGGCGATAGTTCGTTCGAAGTTGGACCCTTGGATGGTTTCCATTTTCTTGATTTCTGCGAGAGATTCTTCGTATTTTCCGATGATATAATAACTACGATAACGGATGCGAAGGACATCGATATTATTCGGATCTTTGAGAATATAACTCTCAGAAAGTTTGAGAGCATCAAGAAGTTTTGTATTATCATAAGCGGTTTTAATCTGAGTAAATATCACATCGCCTGTAATGACACTCACTGTTGGAGAAGGAGTATTCTGAATAGTAGTATTTGCTGTATTATTAATAGTAGCTGGATTAAGTAGCTTCCCTTTGTAGGTAGGATTGGCAATGCGTGTGCGGACAGATTGTATGTAGGGATTGCTTCCAAAAGTAGTGATATATCTTTGCGATGCATAATCAAGATTGAAAACTCCCTTCTTTGTGAGAGTTAGATTATTATCAAATGTATAGGCGATTTTCGTTTTGAACGCAGCAACTCCCGCTGGATTTTTTCCATCGTCGAGAGATATAAAAAAGGCATTTGGTTCGATGAATTCAAAAAGTCCGATAGCAGTATATGCTGGGAGATTATTTTCAGAGAGAATATCTCCAATATTTTCATTCACCTGTGCGATAACGGTATTGTAAATATCGGTTTTTGTCATCGCTGCAGTAATCGTTCTTTTAGTAGCTGGAGTTTTTGCTTGAGTGGCTACAGGAATTGCAGTCGGAGCTTTATCGACTGTTTGTATGACTATCGCGCCAGTTCCTCTAAGACTTGCAAGCTCTTGTTTGAATGCTGTATTTTCTGCTTGAAGGGAGAGGATTTGTGCTTCGTATTTCTGTGTGAGTTTTGTTATAGTATCGTTCAACAGTCCTTTCATATCCGAAATGTCATCGGCAAACACAGGAAAAGATAGAGAAAGAACCCCAATAAATAGTATGCTTATAATGGCTTTTCGAGAGAACATATTTCTGGTAAAGTAAGGAAATAATAGAGAATTTTTATAAATAATTTTGATGAAGATTTCTTGAGAATAAATCTCAATTTGGAGCTCTGGAAATAGGATTATCGGTCCCATAATATGTATAAGCTATTCAAAATCAACTTTTTTATAGAATACTTCCATTTGTAAAATATTCTTTTCTTTCTATAATCACTCGTGTCTTACTTTTTCATATACTTTATATGGTCGCTATACCTTTCGCAATCGAAGTTCTCGATACTCCAGAAAATAATACTCTTGAAAATTTCGTCATCGAAGTGGAAGAATTGAGTAATTTGGATTTCTTTAAGCGCGTGCATTTACCAGAAGATATTCTTTCTGAAATAGAATCTAAAAGTCAGGAAACAGAGAAATCGAGCTTCGTTATCTCAACATATTATCCATTTTTTCATGCGAAGAAACTCCATATTATCTATATTCACGACAAAAAAACATACACCAAAGAACTTTCTGAGATTCTCGGGAAGATTAAAGGAGATATCACATTTTATACAAGCAAAAAAGATTCTGTTTCCTCGATTCTAGATAGTCTCGTTTTGACAACTTATGCATTTGAACAATTTCTCACAAAGAAAACTCCACGAAAACTTGCTCTGATTGTGGAAAATCAGAATGATATTATTCGTGCAGAAATAGCAGATCGTATTGCCCTGCTCGCGTCTATCTACTGGGTTCGTGATATGGTAAATATGCCCGCATCTCTCAAATATCCTCGTCGTCTCGCCGAGCAGATTATGAAACTTCCATTTCGTAATACTAAAGTGACACTTATGGAGAAAAAAGAACTGGAAACTAAGGGATTTAATTTGATTCTCGGAGTGAGTTCGGGAAGTGACAAAGATCCGTGTGTTCTTGTTTTTGAGCGAATTATCGATAAGAATCTTCCAACTATTGCCCTCGCAGGGAAATGAGTAACATTTGATGCGGGAGGTCTTCAAATTAAACCCGATGATGGTATGCTCGACATGAAATCTGATATGGCTGGAGCAGTTACGGTTGTCGGAACACTTTTATCACTCGATAACAAAACCGGCCTTCGTTCCAATATTATCGCTGCTATTGGACTGACAGAAAATATGCTTGGCGGAAGTGCTATGAAACCACTCGATATCATCCGTGGATATACTGGAAAAACTGTAGAAATTGGACATACTGATGCTGAGGGTCGATTGGTTCTCGCAGATCTTCTTGGATATCTCGAAGCGATGTATCATCCTGAAACTATTATTTCTGTAGCAACATTGACTGGTGCAGTACTTCATGCTCTTGGACAAAACTACGCGGGAATTATCGGGAATAATCAAGACATGATCACAGAAATTCTCGCAAATCCTGCAGGAGAAGAACGGTTCTGGCAACTCCCACTCGATGCAGATATGATTGAAAAAACAAAAGGAGAAATCTCTGATGTGAAAAATGTTACTTCTGGATATAAAGCGGGTTCCAGTATGGGTGCGGCATTTTTGATGCATTTTGTAAAAGATTCCCAACTCGTACATATGGATATTGCAGGAGCTGCCTATCGAACTTCCTCATTTGGATATTTCCCAAAAGATGCCACAGGCTTTGGAGTTATGACACTGAGTGAATTTTTTATGAAAAAAGCAGGAGAGCAAGAATAGAAATATCTTCCATAGAGAGTGATAACTATGATATACTGTCTGGTTTTTATAAATTCAAGATATATTTTCTCACTTCCTGCGGAACTCGCTTTTATCCAATGAATACACATAGAATATATACACTCGAACAGTCCTCGGTGCATTCGAGAAATTTATCTTGAATTTATTAAGGAAATGGGGTACATGAATATTTTCCTTGCTATTTCTCTAAAAAGTCTATAATAAAAAGATATTACCATTTATTGTCAAGTATATGCGTACCTTTTTCAAAATCTTTTTGTTTCTCTTTGCTTCCAGTATTCTTTCTACAACTACTTTTGCTGCCTCGCCGTTTGAGATACTTTCGAAGTATCTCCCAGATATTGCGGTGACGGATATCCATCAGGAAACGAAGTTTGTTTATATGAAAGTATGTAATGTTGGCGGAGTTCTGGATGATACAGAAAAGACACTTATTATCGCTATTAAGAAAACGAATGGGGTAACACTCCCTCTTGCAGAATCCGCAATTTTCGACACCAATAACTGTCATGAATTTCAAGTGGCTTCGCTCGATGAACTGGGCATTACTACTTCCTGAGTATACAATATCGCTGCTGGTGCTATTCTGAAAAATGGACGAGATGAAAAAAACAAAACGAATAATACTTTATTGAAATCAATAAGTATTACGTATCCTTCCAAAAATCCTCCAGTTGTTCAACAGATTATCCAGTCAACGACGTATAATCCCAATGCGAATACTGCTTATTGTAATGCATCCAATAATTATTGTGCCAATACAAATTATAATTATAACTACAATAATAATTCCTCTTGTAATTCGAGTAATAATTATTGTTCTACGAATAATACGAATTATTATTCCAATAATAGCACGAATAATATCCCAAATACCTGTGCCATAAACGATACTGTTTGTAATAATAATTACTACAGTTCTGTGAATAACGGACAATATCAAAATACCTATAACACTTCCTGTACTGCCTCTAATAACTACTGTAATTACACCTATAATTCGAATTATTACAATAATAATTACAATAATTCGAATTATAATAATACGCAATATTGTACGGCATCAAATAATTACTGTTCTAATAATAGTTATAATTATACTGCTCCGACGACCTATTATCGGACTAATATCTGTCCAGTAGGGGATGTAGTCTGCAATAATAATTATTATAATTCCCAAAATTCATCGTCTCAAAATATATACAATACCGCTTGTACAGTATCCAATAATTACTGTAATAATACCTATAATTCGAATTATTATTCTAATACAGTTATCAATAAACCAGATATTACCATACAGAGGTTATATCAGAATTCTGGAGATAAACACATCATTGCAGAACTTTGTAATAACGGTGGCGATATGCTGAACGCTGTTTCTATCCGAACGAGTTTCTTTGCAAATAATATAACCACGAATTCGTATAATACTCTTCAGATGGCACAAGGGCAATGTACGAGTACGGTTGTTTATACAACTTCGACAGAACTTGGTATTAATTATACAGGAAATTACCCCATCACTGTTACGGTCGATGTGAATAATACCATCGATGAAAGTAACGAATCCAATAATATATTCTCACAATCTCTTTTCCTTGAAACTCTTCAGACTCAGTTACCAGACTTGATAGTGGATCGTATTTTTTCGAATGATAGTATGAGAACTCTGACGGTACGAGTATGTAATGTTGGCGCGACGATGTTCAATAATATGAACTGGACGATGGAGATAATGAATACAAATAATAATGCCCCCATGAGAAATATTGGAGGAAATCTCGCACAGGGGCAGTGTATTGATTTTCCTAATAGTTACTTGAGTCTCAGTATCTATCAATCGTGAGGATATACTTTCCGGGCAAATGTGGACTCGACTAATATGATAGCCGAACAATCGGAGTCCAATAATTCCTTTAGCCAATATACATCATTGTATTTTAATAACTAAAATAATCCCATTTGTGCTGTTTGAGTCTCACTTGTGTTTCCTTCTAAATAGGCCTCGATTCGTTCGAGGTCTTTTTTGAGATCGAAACCGATGATTTGATATTTCCTAGAAAGCATTTCTCTGAAAAAATCTCGCATATCAATAGTTTTTGTTTCAAAAGTATATATTTCGTCACCTCCGAAATAGAGAGTTCCACCTGTGAGCGTGAATCTCTCTCCATGCGTTGCAATACTCAGTTTCTGATTTTCTTCTAAAAGTTCGAGGCATTTTTTTATTTCTCCTGATCCGAGTATGGGAATTTGCTTGAGTTGGAGCGAGGAAAAATCTTTGGTTTCCACATGTTCCTTGGGAAGGAGCGATCGGAAATCATATTGTGTAAAGAAGGTAATTACTTCACTAGTCAGAAAATTACGTTCTGCGAATATGTGTTCTCCGAGCGAGAAATTATCGAGTGGAACTGCCGTATTGATAGTGGCAAGTTGTTTGCTGACAAACGCAATTTCTTGATTTGCTTCCAAAACATCTCGTGTTTTCCCAGTGATATGTTCGATATTTGCATAAATATTTTCGAGGTTTCCATATTCGTTGATCAAAGATTCTGCTTTTTTTGGTCCAAATCCCGGAATCCCAGGGATATTGTCGGAAGTATCTCCACAGATTGCGAGATAATCGACGATGTGTTTTGGATCAACTGAAAACTTTTCTCGTGCCTCGGCAGTATGATAGATTTTATGTTTCATCGTGTCATAAATCGCGACATTTCCATCGATGAATTGATAGAGATCTTTATCTCCTGAGAGGATATAGATATCATTTTCTTTGTTTTTCCCAAGATCGGTTACGAGTGTTCCGATAATATCATCTGCTTCAAATCCACTGACTTTCAAATGTTTAATTCCCATTATTTGGAGCATTTCCATAATAATGGATTCCTGAATTTTTAAATTATCGGGCATGCGATCACGCGTTCCTTTGTATTCAGGATAGATTTCCAAACGTGCTTTACTCCGAGAATCGAGGGTAAATATCAGATAATCAGGCTTATCTTCCCGATACATATTGAGAAGAATTTTTGCCATTCCAAAAACCGCATTAACGGGAGTTCCATCTTTGAGAGAAAAAGGAGGAATCGCATAGAATACTCGGTAGAGGAAATTGTACCCGTCGATGATATAGATTTTTTTGGACATATCTTTTGGTGAATAAGTAGTGATATTTATGTTGATATATTTGAGTATATGGAAATATGGAAAAGAGTAAAATTTCTTGACTTTTTTCATCATTTCCATATTCTACCTACCAATTGGTAAATAATTCATAATTTTATTGAAATGCTTGCAAATTTCACTCGATTTTTCTTGGAAAATCGTAAGATCACCATCGCTCTTATTGTTATAATAGCGCTTTTTTGAGGACTCGCATATATTCTCCTGCCGAAGCAGTACAATCCTTCGATTGTCGCTCCCGCTTTCAATGTGGAAGTTCCGACTCCTGGCTATACGAGTGCGGAAGCGAGTCAGTTTGTAGCAAAAACCGTCGAGAATAAAATCAAAGAACTTCAGGGGGTGGATAAAATTTATTCCTATAGTATGGATGGCTTTACTTCAGTTATGGTAGCTTTTAAGGTTGGAGTCGATCAGGAAATAGCAAAGACACGACTCTATGACAAGATGTATTCGAACTATGATTTGCGTCCATTTGGGATAGCCGATGTCAAAATTAAATCTATCGATCCAGAGGATTTACCTCAGGTTTCATTTGCTTTGACATATTCTGGCACAGATTTAGATACGATTCGCACAGGGAAATATCTTCGAAATATCGCAGTGACGATTCGAGAAGAACTCAAACAAGTTCCAGGAACGACGGTTATGGACATATTGGGCGGATACAGAAATGATATCTCCATACAACTTGATCGCCAAAAAATCGAGGCAGCAAATCTCGATATGGGGCAGGTTATGCAACAAGTTTCTGGAAGTTTTGTACACGGTACGGTTGGAGATATTTACAGTCCTGATGGGAAAATATCTGTATCGCTGAATACAGAACTCAGTACTATTGAGGCGGTTCAAAATTTGCCGATAGCAAATACTTCCAGTTCCAAGATATATCTCCGAGATATTGCCAATATTCAGTCGGGGCCGATGGATATTGCCTCTCATTATTCTTTTGCAGAAAAAGAGATTACTGCATCGGGTTCAGAAAACACCGTATTTATCGGAATCGCGAAACTGAAAGGTACCAACTCGGTTGTGGTGGTTGACGCTATTCTCCAAAAGATGGAGGAAATCAAAAAAACACTTCCGAAAAATATCACTATTCACACGATCCAAAATGAAGGAGAAACTGCTCGTGAAGCAACCAACGAACTTATGCTCCATCTTTTTGTGAGCATCGCTATCGTATTTGTCATTCTCGTGATATTTCTCGGACTGACCGATGCAATTAATGCAGCTTTCTGTATTCCTATGGTTCTCGGAATTGTATTTATTGTAGCACTCATTCTCGGACTCGACATCAATCGTATCACACTTTTTGCACTGATTCTTTCGCTCGGGATATTGGTCGATGATTCTATCGTTATGGTGGAAAATAATTCTCGCCATCTCGCGATGATGGCGAGAACGGGACGAACGAAAATTGAAGCAATTCTGGATTCTGTTCGGGAAGTGGGTGTGAGTATCGTTTTTTCGACTATTACTCGTGTGATGTCCTTTGTCGCGATGTTCGCGGTAACAGGGATGATGGGGGATTATATGAAACCGATTCCAGTTTTTGCTTCCATTGCGCTCATTGCTTCGCTTTTGGTAGCATTTAGTTTGAATCCGTTTCTCGCGATTACGCTTCATAACGACAAAAAAAGTGGAAATCATGAACATAAGGAAGGAAAATTCCTCGCTTGGTATGGACGACTTCTTGGGAAATATATCTCCCAGAATGACAAAACTATAAAAAAACGCCGAATGCTTAAAATCGGTTTCTGGCTCGCACTTTTTGCGATACTTACCGCTCCGATTATGCTCGATGTATTCAAGGCTCGAATGCTTCCGAAAGCTGATAAGAATCAAGTATATCTCTGGATCGATGCTGAGCGAAATAGTACCGCGGAACAAGTACAAAAAATAGGGGATGATGCAAGTAATTTTCTTCTTTGTAAAGCAGAAAAAACACGAAAAGAACTCTGTCTTGCTGAAAATATTAGTACATCTTCTGGGGATCGTTTCCTTGGAGATTTCGCCAATCTTTTTCGTGGTGGAACCAATCGAACTCAGGAAAATCAGATGAGCATGCGAATTAATCTCGTAGAAAGTAAGAATCGTGAGATGAAATCGGAAGCATACGTGATTGCGATTCGTCCACTTCTCCGTGAATATTTGTTAGCAAAATATCCAGATCTCAAGCTTCGTCTTCTGGAAGATCCACCAGGTCCGCCGACGGTTGCCACTTTTCATATAAAAGCAAAAGGACAGGAAGATCTGACTTCCGGAGAACTTACTCGTTTTGCTGATGCTTTGAAATCGGTGGTTATGAAAATCGCTCCTGAGGAAGAAATCGTCGATGTCACCGATTCCACTTCCAGTGCCTATCAACAAATACGAGTGAAATTGGATTCAGAACGAATTCTAGAAACGGGACTTTCAGTGAATCAAGTTTCGATAACAGTCGCAGAATTCCTCAATCCGCATTCGGTTTCGGTGATTCATGAAAATGTAATTAATAAAGAAGAGGGGAATATCGTCATCGGTTTTCCGAGAGGAGAACGACAAGATTTAGAAACTCTTAAAGCCCTTGCTTTTACGAATCCAAAAGGACAGAAAATACGTCTGGATGATATTGCACAAGTGAGTTTTGAAAACAGTGGTCGTGAGATTTATACGGATAATCGGGCAGAAACGGTTCATATCTATGCAGAACTTGGAAATAATTCTGTCGTGTATCCAGTTCTCAATCTCTACACACTTTTCGGAGAAAAAGATTTTGAAGCACTTGGATATAAGAAAGTCGGTTCTGGACCGTACGGGATAGATTTTATTGGTACAAAAGATGGGAAAAAATACAGACTGGAATGGGGTGGAGAATGGGAACTCACTATGGACACCTTCCGTGATCTCGGACTCGCGATGATATTCTCTTTGCTTGGAATCTACTTCCTGATTGTTGCACAGTTTCGGAGTTTCATGATAGGGGGAATCGTTATGACGACATTTCTTCTGTCATTCTTTGGAATATTTCCCGGATTCTCAATTTTGTATCTCATTTCTGGAACGTATTTTACCGCAACAGCTATGATTGGAGCAATAGCTCTTGGAGGAATCGTCGTCGGAAATGCGATTATTCTCCTGGATTATATTAACCAACTTATCGCCGATGGGAAAAGTCTCGACTTTGCTGTCATAGAAGGAGCCAAGAAACGATTCATTCCTGTTATGCTTACTTCGGTTGCGGCAGTTGCTGGATCGTTCATAATCACTGGCGATCCTGTTTGGTCTGGACTTGCCTGGTCTATCATTTGGTGACTCTCGGCTTCCGCGGTTCTCACGCTCTTCTTTATCCCGATATTTTACTATACATTTCTACGAAAATATCACAGAAATGATGCTCAAGAAATTCAGTTGAGACATATTCTGGAGCATGAGAAAGAGTTGGAAAAATAAAAAGGGATGGATTTGCATACTTTTGTGACCAAAAGTACCAAAAGTCTTTAGGAGGAAAAAACTCGTCGGGTGACAACTTTGTAAACAGATTATCATCGGACTCAGACAGTTTTCCCCCTAAAAACCCGATTCTTTGAAATCATCATTTTGATTTTATACAAAAATAAAAATGCCCAGAAGAAGGTAAGTTTACCTTTTTCTGGGACAATTCAGTCGTTAGCTGAGGTAGCTGACGACTGCGGGTGTTTTGCAACCACAACAGCAACCGCAATGGTGACTGTGTGTCTTACTACACCAAAAAACTTCTGTTTCATATACTGCCTTTCTGTTTTTGTTTAAGAAATTCCCGATTCTCGATTTTTGGAAAATCAGGGCTGAACTTATATTCATTTTACTTGGTAAGTCAAAACTTTATGAAAGAAAAGTACATCTATTCGTCATCATATGATACATATTGTATATTCTTTCGCACATCTTCTTCCATTCGACGAATATGACTCAGTAAACATTCGAGTTCATAATCTGGAAAAGTTGTTTGTTCACCCATAATCAAAGCATACAATTTCTTTACCTCGTGTGTTCTTATGAGCGATTGTTGACATGCGACAAGTTCTTTGAGACTTTTAATCCCACAGGGTGTTTCAAAGTAATCTGCAAATGTAGCATCGACGAGTTCTAATGTTTTTTGACATCCTAGAGACATAGGAAGGTGATAGATTTTCCTATGCTCTTGGTAAACAGGGATGATAGGGTGTTTATAGTTCATATATAAATATTATTCAAATTAATAAATATATTAATACTCATTTTATAATATAAGTCAATAATTTATGAAAAAACAGGAACTCCTTCGGACTATTGAAATTCTCTTTTGGGAGAATAGTTTCTCGGATCTTTCGATGGATATGATTGCCGAGAAACTCGGTATGAAAAAACCGTCGCTCTATTATCATTTCCCATCGAAAGAAGCAATGTTTCTCGTAGTATTGGAACAATCTTTTACAACGTATAAAACATTTCTAGAAAATACCTTACAAATGGAAGATGTTTCTGAAATGATTACAGGACTTATTCTTTTCCCTCTCCAATCTCAGAACCTCTTCGCGATAGCTTCCCAGAAAGGATACTGTCAGATGAATGATATTAAAAATGCTATCGAGATAAAATATGGAGAACTTGGGAAACAAAAAATAGAACTCTGTCAGAATCGATTCGGCTGGAATCCTGCGAGAACGAAACTTTTCTTTGCACTCGTTGAAAGTCTCTCCAAGAAAGCCTGTCTCGAGAATTGCGAAGGAGAGAGAAAAGAGGAAATGATTGGAGAGATTCAGAAGTTGTTCTTTGGGGAATAAAAATCATTTTAAAACTTAAGTCAATTATTTTTATGAAAATATTCATCTCTATTTTTCTTCTTTCCACTCTTCTCCTTACTTCTTGTGGTCAGGAAATACCAAAAGAAAAGAAATTTTATGAAACCGCATTGGTTACGACAGGGAGTATTTCTGTTACGGATCGCGTGATTGCGATGGTAGAAGGGAATAATACTATCGATTTGTCTTTTAAAACTTCGGGACGACTGACGGAGGTTCTCGTGAAGCCAGGAGACAAAGTGAAGAGATGACAGATGCTTGCAGTTCTCGGAAATGAGGAAGGTGCTATAACTTCCGCGGGACTCTCTTCGGTACTCTCTAATCTTTCGGGAATCTCTGAAAGTATCGATTCACTCTATGCGTCACGTCTAGATAATCTGACCAATGATACAACTAAAGCTCAGATTGGTATACAAATCGCCGAGAAGGATTTGGAACTTGCGAAGCTCACTCTCGAAAATTCGACGGCTATTTTCTCGGGTTCGTCTCTTTCTGATATCGAGAAAATCAGTCAAGCAGAGAAGAATCTCGAATACGCTCGTAATAATCTGACTAATTCTACGAAACTTCTCGAAACACAAGGGGAATCACTCCGAAGAAATGCTCTCAATAGCCTCTCGAACGCTTTTATAATAGCACGAAACGCTCGAGATTTCACCGATGAAGTACTCGGTGTGACCGATGCAAATCGAGCGAAAAATGACCTCTATCAGAACTATCTCGGAGCAAAAAACTCTACGACCAAAACCGATGCAGAAAATGCATTTCGTACATTCAATACAGAATATGAGTCGATGTATACATGGTATTATGCAAATATCATCAATAAAACCGATGTATCAAAAGAAACTCTCCATGAAGCACTGACTCGTTCATTGACCACTATGGAACACCTCCGAGATATGCTCCATGCACTTTCCACAGTTCTGGAGAATTCCATTATTTCTTCTACTTTTCCGGATAGCGATCTCGCTGGTCTCAAAACGAAAACGAGTAACTTTCTCTCGAATCTAGAACTCACTATTCTTGATAATTTTGGAAATGGAATCAAGGGAAGTATGACAGCGATTGGTGCGTTTGATTCTGATTATATTCTCAAGGTTCAACAGCTTCAAGACGCGGTTAATATCGCAGAAGAATCTCTCAATCTCGCGAAAACGGGGAAAGATATTTCTTCGAATGATGTCAAGAAAAACAGAGATATTCTCACTGCCAATATTAGTTTCAAAGAAGATGCTCTGGAGATAGCAAAAGTGGCACTTCTCGATATCGCAAAGAATCGAAAGATTCTAGAATCAGAACGAGATTCTAAACTACAGGAAATGGGTGCAAAGATTTCTGAGACTCGTCTTAACTATAATCTCGCAAATAACACGATGAAATCTGGAACAATAATTGCTCCATTTGATGGCGTCGTACTGACTCGAAATAGTGATCCTGGAGCAACAGTTTCGGATCTTCAGCCTATATTTTCCCTGACGAGCACCGATGGTTATATTCTCAAAGCAAATTTTAATAGTACACAAACTCCGCTCACAATCGGACAAAAAGTGGCATTATCTCGACTTTCTGACCAAGCTGCGTTTGAGGCGAAAGTGACAAGTATTCGAGAAGAGGCGGATCTGACTCACAACAAACAATATGTCGAACTTGCACCGATAGGGGCAGAACTTCATATCGGAGATAGAGTAGAATTACTTCTCGAAAAGAATAAAAATGACGAGTCGAAACAGATGGACACTGTAATTCCCAGTTCTGCCATTATTACGAAATATGGAGAAACAGGAGTATATGTTTTGGAGAATGGGCAGGCGAAATATACACTCATTACCATAAAAGCTTCGTCTGAAAATATGACTGCTATTTCTGGACTCCAGAGTGGGCAGAAAGTTATCACTCAAGGAAAAGAAAATATACTAGATGGGGAAACATTGGAGGAATAAATGATTTAATAGGATTATTTAACAGAGCTTTGAGTGATTCACTTAAGATATAAATAATATTGTTCCTGATACAAAATAAAAGCCAATCTTTGAAAGATTGGCTTTTATTTTGTAGAAGTTCATTAGTAACCGAGTCGTACAAAGACCGTTGATTCAGATTCAAAATCGATTTCTTTAGTTTTATATTTATCGACCATCTCGATATTTTGTCCGAGAGAAGAGAGAAAGAGTGGGGTTTCCTCTCCATAAGGAACTACCATGCGAGCTTCCAGATTCTCGAAAATCTTCGTAGCATTCTTGTCTCCAGGAAGTATGAGGAGATCAATATTTCCGAGAAAATCTACTACTTTCTCAGTAATCTCCAATTTGTTCGTTGGAATATATGCGATATTTTTCCCTTCAACACGAAGAGTAAAAAGAGGAGTTCCTTCGATTTCTTTAAATTCGGTGAGAAATCCTGATTTCTCATATTCTCCATGAAAATCGATAATCATACCATCAAGACTGATAGATGAAGCATCAGAAAAAATAATATCTTTTTTATCAGAAGTGATAATTATCTGATTATTTTGAGAAGTTATGTCCATAAATATGAGTAGTTAGAGATTACATATATTGTAAATTCTTTTTTACAAAGCCGTAGATATCAGGTTTGATACTGGCTGTTTTAAGCTCTTCGATGCTAAACCATCGAAATCCGTAGAATCGTTTATCTTTTTCTATGACAGGTTCTTCATTGCCATTATACTTCACGAGAAAAAGGTAGACATCCTTTTCTATAACAGGACATCATTCTTTATAAGTGGCTATGAAACTATAGTTAATCTTGGACATAAATTTTATGATTTCCAGATCAGCTATAGCCAGTCCTGTTTCTTCGTTGATCTCGCGTAGTGCAGTATCTTTGGCAGTTTCAGCATCCTCCATATGTCCTTTTGGTAAAACGAATTCTCGTTCTTTCTTGGCATTTTCCCATTCCAGAAGAAGTATTTCGATCTTTCCTTGTTGCTTTCTGTAAACGATTCCACCGGAGCTTTTTTCGAAAATTCGATTCATGCTCGCATAAGTGGTAAGTGGATAAAATCCACCGTACTATAGCGATTTTTTGCAAAAACACAAAAAAAAAGAATTCCTCAGGATTATTATCTTTGGAGGAGAAAAAATATAGCGACAACTCAGGTGGTTTCGGTGCGTAAAATTCGCGCTCCGAGGTGGATTTTCTCCACATTATTTTCCTGAAAGAATAATATCTCCGAAGGAGAGAAGCCTCCTTCTGGACCAACAAAAAGATTCAGAAAACACGAAATAACTTCAATATTTGCACTCAAACCTTGCGATCCTCGCTCTCCGTACAAGTCGTACGGTTCGCTTTGGTCCGCGGTTTTCGTACAAATCTCATCGTTCTTTCGTGTTTCTAGGAAATCAGATTCAGATGAATTACTCTGTAATTCCTGAGAAGAAAAAAACTTTTTGATGATATGAGATATCGGTTTACTCTCTGTATCTTCCGTATGAAATACATACGATACTCCATCGCTTGGGAGAGGGATTTTGGATTCGAGAAAAGTTATAGTAGGAACTCGATTACCTCCACATTGCTCGGTAGCTTCTCGTACGATTTCTCTGAAACGCTCTATTTTCCGTTCATTTATGATAAGTTTCTGACTTCGCTCCGATCGAAAAAATACAAATTCAGATACTCCGACTTCCACTCATTTTTGGAGAATATATTCAATCTTCTCATATTTATTCGGCATTGCTTGATAGAGTCGTACAGATATTTCTGGATCTGCTGTATTTCTGTATTTTGCCTTAAATGTGAGCTCTATTTCTTTCTTGGAAATAGTGTGAATAGTATAGATATATTCTGCGCCATCTCCATTAAAAAGAACGATTTCTTCGCCAATACTTGAACGAAGTACTCGCGAAACTTGGTGAACAAAAGCATCTTCGGAGATATTTACATCTTTTCAGAGAAGGAGATCAGGAAAGGAAAATCGTTGCATAAAATGAAAAAGTGAAATTAAGAAAAATCCATATAGCGAAAGTATATGGATTTTTCTCTTTTTTAAAAATGAGATTTCTTGGAAAACTTTGTTGCATTTCTTTCATCTGTGTAAATATTAACAGATTTTATTTTTTATCTAAACAATCCAGAAATGTAATCTTTGAGTGCATAATAGATATTCAAATAATTTTCTTTGATTGTGTCTGAGAGAGTCGTAGAATGTTCTACTGCTTGTATCGCTTGGTCCACTCGTGTATCGAGAACTTGTAACTTCCCAGTATTGAGTGCTCGAATAGTATTGCCATATTGTTTATCGATAGCATCTTTGTATCGTCCTTGTGTATTCATATTTTCCTGATCTCTGATATCTTTCTGTTGCATAGATGTTGGATTGACCTGTTCTGGTAATACTACTCATTCAGAGGCAAGTTTCTCGGAAAGTTTACTACTGATATTCCCTCGTGTATTCAGATCGGATGGTGAAAGATAATCGCTATAATCGATAGTAGTGGTGAGGTTATTATTTGCAAGAGTATTTATGAAACCTCGCATATGATTATAGGAAGCACCTCCGATATTTGTGAGAATAATTTTTACATCCTGATTGTCAGTAGTTTTAATAGTGTTCACTATATCTTTTATATCAAGAATTTCAATTTTTATCCCTACTTCGAGTGCTTGTTTGAGTCCGATTTCTCATTCTGTTTTGAGTGCCTCAAATGTAGCAGTAAGTTCTCCGTAACTTGCAGGAATCTCGATATTATATCGATCAAGCAGTATTTTTACATCGTCCATATGCACCTGTTCTGAGGCTGCTATAGTTTTAAAAATCGGCGTTCCATAGAGTGTATAGAAATAATTAGGGATAAGCCTAAAATGTGTTGGTACAAATCCTTTGCTTTTAGCTACTGTATCTGCTAAACTTGGCAGTACTTAGTTTCTAATCTATCTTTGTATGATTTACACAAAAAAACACTTGTAACAAATGCGGTAAAAATAGGGTGCAGAAATACGGGGTTAGCAGAGGAAAACAGCGATACAAATGTCTTGTGTGTCTCGCTGTATTCATACCGAAAGACACCTCTTGGATACGCACTGCTTATGTAGATTACTCTCTTCATAAACAAACCCATAGAGAACTTGGAAAAACACTTGGAAAGAATCGAAATACCGTTCAAAAATATCTAACGGGAAACATCCACTATACCGGAGAACTACCAATCCTTCGTGAGACCGAACGTATGTGCGTTGTGATCGACGCAACCTATTTTAGTTCCCGTACGGATGGCATGGCTTTAATCCGAAGTAATGCAGGACTCAATCTGGTATATGATTTTGTATCATCAGAATCATTAACGAGTATTAGCAAGCTCATGAGCACTTTTGACTCTGCCTGATATACAAAGAATACCGATGCATTTACGATCGACGGAAGGAGATTCATGTTCGATCTTCTTAAAAAGAAATACCCTGCTATTCCCATACAGATGTGCATTTTTCATATGAAAGCGATTATCAGGAGATATACCACTCTCAGACCGAAAACAAGGCTCGGGAAAGCCCTTAAAATCCTCAAAACGATACTGTGACGCATTCCAGAAAAAATGTTTCTTCGGATATTATCCCAAGTAGAGCATATCTACATTGACTTTCTCAAAGAACGGAACACAAACGGACAGTACGAGCACAAGCGATTACGGAGTGCCGTGGCAAGCATTCGGTATTATCTTCCATACCTGCATACGTACGAGAGATATCCGCACCTTTCGATACCGAGAACTACGGGCATTTGTGACGGTTATTTTTCACATGTAAAAGAGAAGCTAAAGCCTCATCGAGGAATCTCTCGGATTCAGCGAGATTCTCTTCTTATCTTTCTCCTCGAAGAACAGAACAGGAAGGCAAAAGTTTAGGAATAAAACCAACACATTTTAGGCTTAATCGAAAAACCAACACATTTTAGGCTTATCTCAATAATTATATGCGTCACGAGCCACCATTTCCTCACTGTATTGATAAGCAATATCCAATTTCTCTTGTTCTGATAGTGGGGATGCAGCTATGTTCTGTACAGTAGTTACTTGTGAACCGGAACGAGGTATAGAATTATTATTTCTTTGTCATACAAGTGAAGAATTATTATCATAGCTTCCCTGATTCATAGATGGAGATGAATTTCCCTTATTTCCTTGTCAATTTCCCTGTCATCATGCGGCATTAAGAGTGCCCATACTTGTAACTAAGAAAGTTGCAGCAAGAATTGCTGTATAAAATTTTGTACTTGTTTTCATAAATAGTAATATTAAAAATAATTTTGAAGTGTATCGTTTGAAATGAACCTTCACTCACTAGTACGAAACAACTTTCTTTATTTATTCAGAAAATAAAAAAACTCTACTCGTGAAAAGTAGAGTTTTTACATTCAATATAATTAATATCCGTACATTCCATGATTTTTACCATATCATCAGCCCATTCCCATTCAGCGTCCAAACCAGGGCATAATAGTTACTGCCTCAAAATAATTGTCTGTATTTTTATTCCCAAGTATTCGTATTTTCTCACCTTTTACGAGTGATACCATCGGGGAAATGTTGGATTGTCGCATACCAACATTCCATATATTTCCGTCGAGTGCTTTGAAAACTATATTTTGCGAATCTATATTTTCTATAGTTCCTGCCAGTCTGCCATTTTCGGGATTATTCCAAGCAGATTCGTTATAGAGAATATTCGAAACGACTGGAACAGTATCTATCAAGACAGAATGTAACTTTGGTCCAATACCAATTCCTCTCACTATATAACTCCCGATGAAAATAATAATAATTCCGATAAAAATATCTTGCAGATAGGAATGTCTATGTCCAGTAGGTGTATCTCGCAATTTTCGTATCCCTATAAAAGTGAGCAATACAATAAGTCCTAACCAAAATATATTAGGCAATATGAAAAAACTAGGATTTCATCCATTATATCATCGCATATCAAAAAATTCTGTTGTATCATCGAGGAAAAATCCGCCAAAAAGCATGGCAAATAATAACAATATTCCGATAATAAACCAGAGTATTCTTTGTTTGTTTACAAAATACGATTCAGGAAGAGGCTTTATCTTTTCCTCTTCAATTTTCGAGAATATTTTACTTTTAAGATCATTTTTCATAGGGAATAAATTTAAGTATTACAGTGGAGTTTCTCGAGATTTTCTCTGAGTTGTTTTCTGGCTCTATTTACGAGTGTGCTAGCAGTTCAGATAGGGATTTTCAATATATCAGATATTTCCTCGTAGGAATATCATTCAATGCATCGGAGAAGGATTATTTCCCTATAATCGCGATTAAGTGCGGAAATAGCTTTTTGTACACAGAGTTGTATATCTTTTCTTTTTAGATCATGGTGTGGGGAATTTCCATCTGTGAGAGAATTGACGATGTTTTGATATTCTTCATCTTGTAATGATATATTTCATGATTCTTTCTGATTCTTTCTAAAATTATCGATAATCATATTGTGTGCGATGCGATAAATCCAGCTCGAAAAACTATACCGTTTGTCATACTCATTAATATAGCGATACACTTTTATGAAAATATCTTGCAAAAGATTTTCGGCATCGATAGGAGAAATATTGGTTGTACGCAAAATATATCGCATCAGTTTTTCCTGATAGGTGTCAATAATCTCAGCGAAAACCTCAGGATTTTCAGATACTCTTTTGACTATATCTTCATGATTCATGGCAAAGGAAATTATGTGTATATATTCTGATACGTTATAATGATTATATTTATTCAGAAAATTAATCCAAGTTATATTTCTTATGGGTATTTCTCTGCTTGAAATATTTGCTTTTAAAGATTTTAGATGATAGACTATTTCTCGTGAGATTTCCTCATTTTTTATTTTTTATGAATATACCTATGTTATTGACTCATTCATGAAAGGGGCGGAAGATTATTGCTATTGCCATTCTGAGTAATATGGAATTTTCTCCACGTATTCGGGAACTAGTACTTTCTGTTATTCGTAACAATACCAAATTTTCCTCTCGTTGGGCATATAGACTCCAATCTGTTATTGACGAATTGGTCAATAATGCTATCGAACATGGATCAGATGGGACATTCTCTGGTAACTATCAGTCTGTTTTTAGATCCAACCGATGGGAGTCTGGAAGTAACTATAACCGATGCAGGAACAGGAGCGAAAAAAACAACCGCTGAAGTGCTGACTAAAAAGATGTATGAAAATTATGAACTTATGAAAGTAAATCCACTCTTAAATACTACGATTCGCGGAAGAGGATTAGCTCAGATTGTCATCAATTGGACGGATACTTTTGAAATCCAAGATAATCCCGATGGAAAATGAGGCTTGACCGTGAAAGTTGTGAAGAATCTGACGCCTGACTGTCAAGAAGTGAAAAAAACTTCAGAAGAACTCGTACCTGCGCTTGCAGATATAGGAATCGAAGTATCTATTATATAGACATATCTCAAAAAAACACACACTTATTTCACATTATATTTTTACTTTTATCGTATATGAAATCCGTATTTACTATCAAGCTTTTGGGTGATCTCGATGCTGTGACGATTGAACCATATAGTAATGTTATTGATAAACTTATTACCACTATTACCAGTCCGTCTATTATATTGCTCGATTTTTCACAAGTTCCTTATATGAACTCCACAGCTATTGGAAATATCGCACATTGGTATTCACTCTTTCAGGACAAAGAATCTGAAGTACATATGATAGGGCTGAGTGAAAATATCTATGATACTCTCGAACTTGTGGGTCTTCTACATATTATTCCGCACCATACATCGCTGGAAGTATTTAAAACAGTTATCGCTGCACAATCATAAACATACCTGTGCATTATTTTATTTCTCCTCTTTTTTAAGAAACATCCTTCCATTTATATATGAGTATCAAAAATAAATTTCTCCTCTTTTTTTCCATCATCCTTCTTGCTTTCATTAGCACGTTGGCATTTCTATTGTTTCGAACCGAGGAGATGATTGTAAAAAGTCTTTATAATGACTTTTCTCAGATTGCAAATAGTGCTGTCAAAGAAATTGATAGCTTTTTATTGAATCGTATCTTGAGTCTGGAAACTCTTTCTCATAATGAAGGAGTAAAAGTGGAAATGGTAGGAACGAATGATATAAGAAATACACACGAAAAAATTGAAATTGAGGAAAATGCTTTCATAGTAGGAACGGGCAGTATAATGGAAACTTGAACAAATGTTTCGGTTTGAGTACAGAAGACAAGTACCGGAGAATGAGAAGGTACTGGAAATATTGTACATAAAAATATTCCGATGAAGCAGGTACTCTCAGAAAAAGAAAACACTTTTCAAACCTCCAATTCATCCATAAAAGAAAACGAGAATTTACAAGAAGTTTTGAAAGATTTTATCTTGATTAATAGTGCTTTCCATTCGGTAGAACTCGTTAGTGCATCGGGACAAACCATCGCATATATATCAGAAGAAACACTGAGCGAGAATGATGTCATATCACGGAAACTTATTCTCGAAAAACTGGGACGAGATCGCACGACAAAAGATCTTTTTATAAAAGCACGAGCGGGAGATAAAACTTATTATATAGAAGATGCTGTGCGAGAAGATGATGGAAATGTTACCATCGATATTGCTGTTCCTATTTATCTCGAACAAGACGGTAAGAAATCATTTATTGGTACTATCATCGGAGATGTAAATATGAAACACATCTGGGAGATTACTGATAATATAAAAATCGGTACGACCGGTGAAGTGATGCTCTATAATAAAGCTGGGTTTACCATCGCCGATCGTTACAAAGAAAAAATACTTACACGACCAAAGATTATTGTTCCTTCTATTCAAGCACTTTTACGCGGAGAATCAGGAGAAACTATAGAGATATCTGAAATGGGAACCGAGGCAATTACTGCCTATAAACCTCTTCCAGGATACAAGGAATACAAAGGACTCTGATGGGGTATTCAGGTGACACAAGATACAGAAGAGGCATTTTGGACGTTGAAAAGATTCATTACATATGGTTTTCTTCTTGCAGCATTTATGATATTCTTAGTGCTCTTCTTTGTGTATATTATTCATACACGAATATCGAAACCATTAACACGTCTTGCTCAAGCGGCGAAGGAGATTGGTAGTGGAAATTATCTCGTGGACATGGAAAATATTACTACTTCCATTTCTTCGCGTGATGAGATTAATCTTTTGGCGCAGACATTTCGTGATATGCTTCTGAATCTTCGAATCAATATCAATTTGATGGAACAATATAAACATACTATTGATGAGAGTAGTCTGGTTTCTAAAACAGATGTACGAGGAATTATAACCTATGCCAATAGACAGTTTTGTGAAAAAGCTCAGTTTACCGAAGCGGAACTTATTGGGAAATCACATAATATCGTTCGACATCCCGATACTCCAAAAGAGACATTCAAAAATCTCTGGGATACGATTTCTGCGAAAAAGATTTGGAGAGGTATTATAAAAAATCGTGCCAAAGATGGTTCCGATTATTGGGTGACAGCGACCATTGCTCCAATTTTGGATATCGATGGAAATATTTTTGAATATATGTCCATACGAACCGATATTACCGAACTACAAAATACCAAAATTCAACTGGCAGACTCTTTTAAGAAACTCCAGGAAAATACTGAAGCACTTATAGAAGGGAAGCGTATCTCTCGTGAATTTGAACTGGCGAAAAATATTCAGGAAACATTTCTACCTCAGGTGACGAGTAATTTTATTCCTCATTTTGATACATATTGTGTGGTATATCCTGCGACGGAAATCGGAGGAGATCTCTACGATATTATCCCATCGGCGACCAAGGATGAGTATCTTCTCTATATCGGAGATGTAACCGGACATGGACTTATTTCTGGAATTATTATGGCGATTATTAGTTCGCTCGTATATACGTTTAATCGGGAAGTGGGTGGGGATATTCAACTGCTTCTATCTAAACTGAATAATGTTGTGATGGCACGAATACCACCAAAGATGTTCGTGACGATGTTATTTATGAAATATAAAGTAGCGACGAAAACATTCTCGTACATGGGAGCAGGACACGAGAGATTCTTAATTTATAGAAAAGATTCCTGAAAAGTGGAAATAATGCCTTCGGGCGGAATCGCAGTCGGGATGTTTGTAAATATGTTTGCCAAAGATGTGAGTAAAGAGTTTACACTTGCATCGGGAGATGTCCTTCTTCTTTATACTGATGGTATCACGGAAGCGAAAAGTCCAACAGAAGAATTATTTGGAGTCGAGAGACTTGCTGCGAGTCTTGAGAGATATCATGAGTATTCGAGTGAGGCACTTTGTGATAATATCTTCGCAGACATTAAGGAATTTGCCCAGACTGATATCTTCGTAGATGATATTACGATGATGGCGTTTAGTGCGGAGTAAGAAATATTAGAAAATCCCCTCATTCATTAAAATGAGGGGATTTTTGTTTTGCAAGAATGGTGGCGAGGGGCAGAATTGAACTGCCGACACAAGGCTTTTCAGGCCTCTGCTCTACCACTGAGCTACCCCGCCGGGCGACAAGCATTATATGGAAAATCAGGAGAAAGCAAAAGATTTTTAGAGAATCTCTAAAAATCTGGATTTTACATTCGAACCTTGTCTATATTGAGAATCGGTGATTCCTTCTATTCTACCAACCTTTTGCTTGGGTCCATTTCTCGATTGCACCTATAGATTCTACTGATATTTTTGTATCTTTTTTTTGTCCCTGTATCTCGATAAATACCTGTATAGACCCTGATTCTATGCTTTCGAGATAGGTTTTGAGATCTACGAGATCTTGTCTGCATGCAGAAGATGGAACGAGAATTATGAATTCTTTTATATCTTCTTTTAATGGCTTGTCTGAAAAGATTTCTTCTGGATAAATATTTGGTTGCTTATTAGAGCGAACACTCGGTTGAGTATCAGGGCGAACACGTAGGCTCTCCGAAGGCAGTCCTTTAGGATTCGCCCCTACGATTGTGTCATTCTCATTTGTATCTTCTTCCTCTGTTTCTGACTCTGACTCATTGGATTCCATTATTTCCTCCTCTTTTCATTTTTCTTCTTTACTATTTTCTTCTGGATTCTTAACTTTTTCGATTATTTCTTCTGTAAATCCCGAGAGATTTACGAGTGCTTTCGCATCGAAGAGATTCATATCATTTGCCTGTTGCCGAGTAGAAGTGATAGTGGAAGGACGGATGGTTTGTGCTGTGACTGCCATTTCTCCATTTTCCTCATTTCCCCGGAAAATCCCTTCCACCAAGAGGATTTTATCTTCCTCGAGTAGGGGAGAAAGAGCTTCGTATTCTTTGGAGAATACGAGCACGGTAAATTTAAAATCGAAACTATCACAGGTCGCGATTGCCATCATTTTCCCTGTTTTGGTTTGAACCTGTCGCACAGATGTGACGAGACCTATGAAACGCACTCGTTTCATTGCTTCTTGCTTCGTTTTGGTTGGTGTTTCTATTTTCTTGCCATTATTATTTTCAGGGCGAATACTTGCTTGATTATCAGGGCGAACACTTGAGTTCGCCCCTACTTCTTCTTCTCATTCTTCATTTTGTGAATTCTCATTCTGTATCATTCACTCACTATGTTCTGCTTTTTTTGTCATCTTTTTTCGCCACTCGATTATATGTTCCATACCGATAGTTCGTTTATCAATATACGGCTTGAGTCCATCGAGACCATGTCCAGAGACTCCATATCCGATGGATTGTTTTTCTCCACGAATACGTTCTTCGAAAGTCATCGGTCTCGCTTGCTCGAGAGAAAACCTCAGATGCTCAGTTCCATGGTCACCAAGATCAAAAAGTCCAATCT
The DNA here is from genome assembly GCA_963751115.1 of uncultured Candidatus Altimarinota bacterium. Classification (GTDB taxonomy): domain Bacteria; phylum Patescibacteriota; class Gracilibacteria; order BD1-5; family UBA2023; genus UBA1545. The sequence continues at coordinate 29,169 of CAVVTN010000001.1, read as the reverse complement.
GACTGGTTGCTTGTTTTTTCTCGTTTTCTTTTTGGACAGCGCTCATTTTCAATATCGACGAGAAAAGGTTCGCACGATCGCCAAACTTATCAAGTGCTCCAGAAAGTATGAGTGCCTCTAATGCCTTTTTATTGATAACATCCCCACTATTTCGTTCGATAAATTCGTATATTGTTGTATACGGAGAGGTTTCTCGATTGCGACGAATAGAATCGATTGGCCCATCTCCAAGTCCTTTGATAGCTTTAAGTCCGAAACGAATATGGTGTCGATCGATATAGGTAAAATGTTTCATAGATTCATTCACATCAGGTGGGAGAATCTCGATTCCTTTGGATTTACATTCTCCGATTTCCATAGTGATACGCTCCATATCTTCCTCGTCTGACACCATTAGAGAAGTCATAAACTCTGTCGGATAATACGCTTTTAAGTATGCGGTTTGGTAAGAAATCATCGCATAACAGGCAGCATGGGATTTGTTGAAAGAATAATCCGCCGCCGGCATAACCATTTTCTCATAGATAAATTCGCTCGTTTCTGGTTTATATCCGTTGGTTTCTGCCGCTTTTTTCACGAAATCAATCTTGATTTTTTCAACAACTTCACGGATTTTTTTTCCGACTCATCGTCTGAGGACATCGGCTTCCCCGAGTGAAAATCCTCCCATAGATTGGGAAAGTTGCATAAGCTGTTCTTGATATATGGCGATACCATAGGAGACATTCAAATATGGTCCGAGATCTCGTTCGAGCTTTCTGGTTTCTTCTTTCACAGTGTCTTTTCCATATTTTTTCTCGAGAATATCTCGGAGTTCGTCCATCATATAAGAAACCTTTTCTCGTCCGTATTTTCGGTCGATATAGACAGGGATAAATGCCATAGGTCCCGGACGATAGAGGGCTACCATCGCGATAATATCCTCAAAAGAGTTGGGTTTCAAATCTTTCAAATACTTTCGCATCCCGGCAGACTCAAACTGAAATACACCCGCAGTATCTCCCTGAGCAAATATCTTAAATACTTTCTTGTCACTAAAACTGATTTTCAGCATATCGATATCTTTTCCGTGCGTTTCTTTGATAATTCGGAGACATCGTTCGATGATGGTCAGATTCCGAAGTCCGAGGAAGTCCATTTTCAGAAGTCCGAGATCTTCGAGTGGCTTCGCACTAAATTGTGTAACCGTTGTTACTGCATCTTTTGGTGGATGCTGGAGTGGGCAATAATCCGTCATAGGACGTGGTGCAATGATAACTGCACAGGCATGGACTCCGAGCTGTCGGATAGAACCCTCCAATTTGAGAGCGTTATCGATAACCATATGATATCGTTCGTCGGTATCATATGCTTTTTTGAATTCTATCGATTCGATAAGTGCATCTTTGAGCTTGGTTCCTGGTTTGGATGGAATAGCTGCCGCGAGTTTATTCATCTCAGCAAATGGAATTCCCAGAGCCTTCCCGACATCTTTCACTGCTGCACGAGCCGCCATAGTTCCAAAAGTACAAATCTGAGCAACATGATCACTTCCATATTTATCGCGTACATACTCGATAACCTTGTCACGTCCCGTATCGGAGAAATCCACGTCGATATCGGGCATGGAAACACGAGAAGGATTCAAGAATCGTTCGAACAGGAGTCCATAGGGAAGTGGATCGATATCGGTGATATTGGAAAGATAGGCGAGTATCGCCCCAGCGGCAGATCCACGCCCTGGTCCGACAGGCACGCCATTTCTTTTTGCCCATATGATAAAATCGGAGACGATGTTGAAATATCCATTAAATCCCATCAAATCTACCACGACGAGTTCATATTCCAGTCGATCAACGATTATCTTATTTTGTTCTTTTCCTTCTGTGATTATCTCATTTTTCTTGTCGGTGTAATACGTTTTGGCAAGTTCTTGGAGCTCAAAAGCAGACATGTCTGAGAGTTTCTTCTCAGATCCAACGATATCCTTTTTGTGGATAAATTCCTCTATAGTCGTATAATCGAGTCCGAAGTTATAGCGATGATTGAGTCCTTCGATACATATACGACGAAGATTCCATTCTTCTTCTTCGAGCTTCTTGATGCCTGTTGGGAGATGTTCCATATAGGCTTTGTAACGATTTTTTTCTGTTTCCCCGAGTTCAAAAGTAGGGATAAGTGTTTTTCCATATGGGATATCGATTCGTATTTTATCATTGATCTCAAGCGTATTATGAATCGCTTCTGGCACATGAGCGAAAAGCTCTGCCATCTCTGCAGGACTTCTGAGGGCATAATTCCCCTCGATAAGAGTCGGACGATCAGGATCCTCGAGCGAACGACCATCCCCGATACAATAGAAAAGATCACGAGCTTCCGCATCGTTTTGGTTGATATAGTAGACATGATTGGTAGCAACTACTTTGTGTCCGTAGGTACGAGAAAGTTTCACGAGATAGTCATTGATTTTCGGTTGATTTCCTCGATCAGGATGCTCCTGAAGTTCCAGATAGAAATCCTCTTTTCCAAATATCCCCTCATAGTAAGCGATCCTCGCTCGGATATATTCTTCACTTTTCCCCGTCGTGATATGCTGTGGAATCTCTCCCATGATAGACCCAGAAAGTCCTATTAGGTGGCTTTTATATTTTTCTAAGAGTTCGAAATCGATTCGTGGTCGACCATTGTACATCCCTTCGAGCCAAGATTCGGTTACCATATCTATAAGATTTTTATACCCTTCTACATTTTTCGCCAAGAGCACGATTTCGAAGAGCTCATTGTCCTTGTCTCGATTGGTTTTTCCTTTCTTGGAAATGGTTACCTCCACTCCTATGATGGGATTAATTCCTGCTTCTTTTGCTTTTTTGTAGAACTCAAATGCTCCATACAGATTCCCCGCATCGGTGATGGCGAGTCCGGGCATTTCTAGGATTTGTGCGTGTTTCACAAAAGCTGCCGGTTTTCCGAGACCAGAGAGAAAAGAATAGTGAGTATGGGTATGAAGGTGAACGAAAGACATGAGAAAACTATGGGCTGGAAAGATTATATTTTCTGTAGTATATGGAAAATTTGCAAAAAAAAAAGTAAAGTGTTAAAATAGAATTGGTTGATGAGATTTTTTATATTTTAAATCAAAATTATATGGCAGAAACAAAGCAAGAAGGACCAATAGAATGTGACAGAGGCAATGACACCAAACATGATATCAAAAAAGAAATTCATAATTGTTCTAAAGAAGGAATTCAAAAATTATCCCATGATATTAATAATCATCCTAAGAAGTTGGTGGAAATTAATATGCTTTTAATACCGAAGACATTAAAAATAGATAAGGATGGATATATTATTTGAAAGCGAACGGGAAATAAATATTGAAATATAGATATAGAAACATTTAAGACAGTTCATGTGTATGATAAAGACGACCGAGAATCTTTATTTTCAGATAGAAACTGACTTTATAGAGCAAATGAACATTGATTTTGGAAATTAGAATCAAGTAATGATAAATATTTTTTCCCAATAAATGGAAATAAAGAGATTGTATCTTCAAACTGAAATCTCTATCAATTTAATGGTGATTGAATTCAGAAAATTGATTTATGAACGAATAAATTTACAGAAAAATCCAAGATATTATCGGTAGGTAAATACTATACATGAGGTTTTGATGGAATATATGATATACCTATACAAGCTATTTCATTTGATGGAAAAAGTATTTATATTCGTATGTCTAACTCACTAGAATTTACTAAATTCCCTTACGATCTAAAAGATATAAAGTTAAAAACTATTTCTTGGAATTTCCTTGAAAATGGAAGTCATTGAACCATAAATTTTTTTATGATAAAAACTACCAAAGGACATATGATTTATTCCCTTGAGAATAATCAATATTCTACGATAGATGATTTTATAAAAGATCAAGCAAATTCCGAGCAGGCAAATGTTCTTAAAAGATTTATAAATGACAATAAATCAGCAATATATAGAGAAAATTGAAACTACTAATACTCATTAAAAAGCAAAAAAATCATCGTTCAAATTTTGAACGATGATTTTTTAATTTCATTTGCCTCTTCATATTTTTTCCATACTATTCGTGCCACTTATTGTTTACTCGAAAAATACTATGCAAAAAATAATACTCGCACTTGCAGGGGAGATGGGCTGTGGAAAGGGGACATTGACAAAATACTTGGTCGAGCAACATAGCGCGGAAGTCTATCGTTTTTCCAATCCCTTGCGTGATATCCTCGACCGAATGCATCGAGAGAAAAGTCGTGCAAATATATCGAATCTCTCGACGGCTCTCAGACAAGTATTTGGAGATGATGTATTATCAGAAATTATCCTTTCAGATATTGGAAAAAGTACTGCACCATTTATAGTCATCGATGGAGTGCGAAGAGAAAGTGATATAAAATATCTTCGAAATCTTCAAGGATTCCGTCTCGTATATATAGATGCAGATATTTCTACACGATATACACGCATTACTTGTCGTAAAGAAAATAGTGATGATACGACAAAAACCATCGAAGAATTTATGAAAGACACGGAAGCAGAAACGGAGTTACGAATACGTGAACTCAAAAATATCTCTCAGATTATCCTCGAAAATAATGGAACTATCCAAGAGTTACAAGAATCATTTGAAAAGATGATAAAAATATAGGAAATACTTTCCAAAACAAAAATTTGACTCTCGAACCTTTTTCTATACAATGCCCCTACTTTTTAAACACAGTACTATTTTTGTCTCTATAAAAGTAGTGCCGTTTCTTTTATTTATTCTCTATTATTCTACTCCATGCCAAATACTTCATCGGCAAAGAAAGCTCTTAAACAAAGCCAAACTAAAGCATCTAGAAATCGTCGTTTCAATGCACTTTACAAAGAAACTCTCAAGGCTTTTCAGAAGGCTGTGATCGCTGGATCTGCAGATGCTTCCGATCTTCTTGCGAAACTCTACTCTCGTGTAGATACTCTTGTAAAGAAAAATATCCTTCACATCAACAATGGTTCGAGAAAAAAATCTCGTTTCGCTAAGATGTTGAAATCTGTATCCACTAAGGCGTAATTAATTAATGGCTCCAAAAGCAAAACGTACCAATGAAAGTATTCGAGCTGATAAAGTTCAAGTTATCTCTGAATCTGGAGAGCAACTTGGTATCATGCCTCTTTCCGAAGCTATCAGTAAGGCAAGTGCTTTAGAGATGGATATCGTAGAGATAGGAATGCAAGGTGGTGTTCTCCTTACGAAGATGATGGATTATGGGAAATTTTTGTTCAAACAACAAAAATCTCAAAATAAGTCTCATTCAAAAAAGACTGATGTAAAAACCATTAAACTTACCTATAAAATAGGAGATCACGATTTGGAGATTCGAAAGAATCAAGCAATTAAGTTTGGAACTGCCGGACATCCATTGAAGATTATCCTTTCCCTTCGAGGAAGAGAGAATCACTATGAGGCTCTCGCTATGGATAAGGTGAATGAATTCGTAGCTTCTCTCGCAGAAGTTTACAAGGCAGATGGAAAGGTGATGAAGGCAGGAAATAATTTCTCCATCCTTCTCCACATTAAAAAATCATAATTTATTTCTCATTTAATTTCATTTTATGAAACAGAAAACTCACTCAGGAGCAAAAAAACGTGTAAAAGTTACTGCAACTGGTAAATACATATTTGCTCATTCATGCAAACGTCATCTTCTTTCTGATAAATCCAAGAAGGCAAAAGGACGAAATAAATACGGTATCGTGGCTCACGGAACAAATAAACTTGCTACGCAGAGATCTCTTCCTTACGGAGTAAAATAGTTGTCATCCTGAATTTATTTCAGGACCTTCCATTCCTTTTTCTCATAATACGAGAAAAGTTGAAGATACTGAAACGAGTTCAGTATGACGGTACTATGATACATGATTCATTCACTTTTTAATTATAATTAACTAACAACTACTATGGTACGTGTAAAACGTGGTCTACAGACTAAGAAACGACACAATAATGTCATCGCTCGTGCGAAAGGTTTTCGTATGATGAATGGAAATGTGTTCTCCCGAGCTAAAAATGCTCTTATGAAAGCAGGAACCAATGCGTATATCGGACGACGTCTCAAGAAACGAGATTTTCGAGGTCTCTGGACTATCCGTATCAACAATGCAGTTCGAACTCTCGGACTTAATTACTCAACTTTCATCAACCTTCTCTACAAGAAGAACGTGAAGATTGACCGAAAGGCTCTCTCAAATCTTGCTATCAGCCATCCAGCTGTATTCGCAAAAATCGTTGACTTCGTAAAATAAATCTTTTTGCGAAAATAATGGATGATTTCTTCGTCAAAACTTCCGCGTCTCATTCATCGTAGTTCACTACGCCTCATTCGATGCTCAGTTTTTCCTCGAACTCCTCTCATTCTTTCGCAAAAAATAAAGAATAAAAAGCAAACCCCGCGAAAGCGGGGTTTTTGTTAAATAGAGATATAAATCGGTAATCTACCAATTTATAATCTTCCCGTAAAGAGGAGGTATATCGCAAATAGTGCGATAAGACCGACAACAAGTGTCACTATTTGAATGACTACCTTGCCAAGTAATATCCAGAGAGGAGTTTCTTCCTCTTTCTGTGCAAGTGATCTCGTATCCATTTTTTTGTTTCTCTCTTTCTTTGTTAAAAGGTAGATTCTTTATATCCAAAACTCATACAAAGTCAAATGTTTTCTCGATTCCTTATTTCTCTCGTTCATCTTTATCAGCAATTTCTGTCTCCCGACCATTCCATCTGGGCTCGGGCAATGAATCGTCCGCCGTATTGTAAACATATACCGAGTTGTAGTGAGTATATGGTCGAATCCATCGAGAAAAAGTGAATAGTACGAGGGATTTTCAAGGGAATATGGAGGATTCTTCGATGTAATCCATGGGGTAAAGGTGGATATGATCCAGTAGAAAGAGTAAAAAAATAATATGCATAAAGAAAGAAGCCTTGCACGTAGCAAGGCTTCAGAAATCTACTCGGAATATTTGTCCGGTAGGTATTATTATTTACACGGCAGATCAGGTAGTCTGTTCATCCTAAGATAGGAGTACAGACCATTTTTTGATGGCTGAAATTCCGTGACTTTTATGAAACAGCCACTTTCATTAAAAGCTTGTTCTTTCATGATACGACTATTCGTACTTGTAGGTTTTGAATGAGCAACGATTTCATTGCTTAATTTTGTTGGATTTTTTTCTATCGCTAGAAATAGAATCCAACAGATGTATGCTATGAGAAATACAACACTTACATAAAAACGCCATGTTTTTTGTTTTGGTATAATTCTTGCCATTTTTATTTACTCCCACATTATTAAAGGTAACTTCTTTATATTGATACAAATCATAAAGTCAAATTCTCTTTTATCTTTGTTGTCAATTTAAAATAGAAATGTCGTAAGCTTTTTAAAAGTAGAAATGTCGTGTTTTAGTTTTGAAGCGAGAGACAAGAAGAATTCGATAAAGCAGTTTTTGGCATATTCGCAAGTCTTCAGTGTTCTTTGTGATAGAGTTGTCTATTCCTGCTTCGCATATGTCGTACCTCATCTTCCTTAGTTTTCTCATTAAGTTTCCGGACAATATCTTCTTGTTTCAAACTCTCTTGTTCTCGAAGGAATTGTTCCTTGATTTCTTTCTCATTTTCCCCTATGACAGGAGGGAGTGGAAGAGTACAAGACTTCTGTAGAACTTCATTTGCATTAATCTCTTTTGAAAGTACATATCTCTTGTTTTTGTTGCATACATGGATACTTCCATCCATATGTTTTTCAACCGTGACCTGTTCTTTTTTGTAGACCATTGATCATCCTGATTTATCTCGGTAGAGCTGAATTATTTTTGTCTCAAAACGGATAGTATAATCATTCATGACTTTTCGTATCTTCTGTATAGAAAATATCCGAAATAGTCATTCTTTCTCATCGTCCCGAAGAGGAATGTGAAGATCAGAACTTCCTCTTGCCTCGACTCGGAACTTCTTATTAAAGGCTGGAAGAAAAACTTCTTTTAAGAAAATATTCGCCTCAGGAATGGTTGAAATATTTGCTTCCCGAAGTTCTTTTACAAGACGATCTTGAAGAGTCCCATTCATACGTTCCACTCTTCCTTTTCCTTCTGGTGAGTTTGCAAAGATAAGCTCAATTCCGAGCTCCTTGCAGACTCGACCAAATTGGGTCACAAGCTCCTTGTCGTCTGTAGCGTTTGGATGGTTAATCTTGTAGGTAGCGAATCGATCCAGATAAATGGACTTTGGTTTTCCGTATACGAGAATATAGTCTATCCAGAACTCAAATGTGGCACGAATTCCTTCGTTGATATCGAACCTGGCAGTAACTTCCCCAGTCGCATCATCCACTCATACAAGCAAACAAGACTCTGCTCATCGATTCTCAAACCACAGATGATAACTTCCATCATACTGAGTCATCTCTCCATAATTTTCTTTTCTTAGTCGCATGGTTCTCTGAATATTTGGTTTTCTTTGCTTCTTTGCTTCTCGAATTCCCCTGCGAATGAGTTCGTTACGGAGCGTTGCCATGGTAAACGAGATAGCATGTTTTTCTTTGAGTTTCTCGTGTATCATGACGAATGAATAGTCGTGATAGTATTTTTGTATGAGAGATACAGCTTCATCGTACTTTTTACCATCATACTGATGATTCGATTTACGGAGTCGTGCTTTATGAATGAGTCAAACATCACCATATGCTTTGTATAGTTTTTTGATTCGTTGAATCTGACGGTGACTCTTATGAGCAAGCTTTGCCGCTTCATGCTCAAAGAGCTCTCAGACGATGAGTTTGTCCATAATACTCTTGAGGTTAAGTTCTTTTTGGGTCATACAAAGATAGTTAATCATAGAAATCTTGTTTTTATTACAGAAAGTAAAAATACTTTCTGTAGTTTACGACATTTCTATTTTGTATCTTTACGACATTTTAACTTTTAAAGTGACATCTCTTTTATCTTTGTTTTGCCTTTCCTCTTATTCTCACTATACTCCCACTATTATTTTCTCATATCCAAAAATTATGATTGATTTCCTCGTTTCACAAGATATCGCACTTTTGAATTTTCTCCGTTCTTTTGTAAACCCAAACTCTTTATTAGAAATAAAACTGATTCATATCGGAGCAGATATCGAAATACTCCTCGTTATGTTGGTTCTTGTGGGATTATGGCTTTATGGAGTGTATAAGAAAAATAATCAGTTCAAGATGGATGCTCTAATGATGCTCTACTCTATTGGTTTTGCATTTCTTATTTATGTTATTTTGAATCTTGGACTTCCACTCCGACCTCGTCCAGAAACGGTTTCTGCGATTCGACCGCTCGTGGATCATCTGCCTGATAACTCATTTCCTTCGGGGCATGGGATTTTTGCTGGAGCTTCTGTATTAGCAGCATTTCTTTATACTCGCCGAAGTGTTGCTTGGACTCTCCTTATTACCGGACTCATTATGGGACTTTCGAGGGTACTAGCAGGGATTCATTATCCTGGAGATATTATCGTTGGATATCTCATTGGACTCATTGGTGCATATGTTATTTATGTACTTCGTAATAAAAAATGTGTTACAGATTATCTGCTCGTCTATCCTATGAAAATTGCTGCATTTTTTAGATTATAAGAAAGTCATTGCGAGAAGCGATAGCAACGTGGCAATCTACCATTGTTTTTAAATTTTATGATCGAAAAAATATTTGCAGTATATATTCTCTCAAATAAAAATAGAAGTGTTTTTTATACGGGAATAACTAGCAATCTCCCAAAGAGAATTTATGAACATAAACACAAAATTACCCCATGATTTACGAGTCGATTTAACTGTTCTGATCTTCTATATTATGAGACTTTGGATAATCCAGAGAGTGCTATAATGAGAGAAAAGTAGATAAAAGCAGGTTCTCGTGAAAAGAAATTAATGCTCATAGAATCTATGAATCCAACTTGGAAAGATTTATATGAAAGTATTTTAATATAAAAACAGCGGTAGATTGCCACGCTTCGCTCGCAATGACCTTTTTAATTATTCTTACTAATTCTCTCTTATGTTTCACCAGATTTTTGAAGCAATTCTTTCCTTCTTTGGGGGACTCTCGTACACTTCGGTATTTTTCCTAATGGCACTGGAATCGAGTATTTTCCCAGTTCCATCGGAGGCAGTTATGATCCCAGCGGGATATCTCGCTTCTCAGGGGAAATTGAGTCTCACTTTCCTTTTGCTTTCAGGAACCCTCGGAAGTATGCTCGGTGCAACTGTCAACTATTATATACTCGGTCAATGGATTGGAAAACCATTTCTTATAAAATACGGGAAATATTTCCTCATCAATCACGAGAAATATCTCCAAGCAGAGACTCTTTTTCTTCGCAATGATAGACTCTATACTTTTCTTGGACGACTCATCCCGGTTGTTCGACATCTGATCTCTATCCCAGCGGGAGTATTTCGTATGAATTTCCCCATATTTCTCCTCTTGACTGGACTCGGAGCGGGGATTTGGTGTTCGGTTCTTCTCTTTGTTGGGTATTATTTCTGAGAGGGAATGGTTTCTCTTTTTGCGCAGTATACGAGAGAAGTTAGTGTCTTTGTTGTCATTTTATGATTCGTGGGTATTGTATATTTTCTAAAACATCAGAATAAAAAATTTAAAAATAAAAAAGTATAAATATATTTCTTCTCTTTATTTTTCATGTACGATATAATCATCATCTGATGAGGTGCGGCAGGACTCTTTTGTTCTATATTTGCTCCAAAAAATATGCGAAAAATCATCCTCGAGAAGAATGCTTCTCTCGGGAAAAAAGTCATACTTTCGGGCGGAGAGCGTTGTAATGTGACCAATATCGATATATCGCCCGAGGATGATTATTTCGGGGAAAATATCAAGGCGATGCACGGACTCTTGGCGAAGTTTTCGAATTATGATATGATCGAATGGATCGAGAAACACGGGATTTCCACCTGTATAGAAGATCGTGGACGAGTTATATTGGAGAGCGGTAAATCGAAAGATCTTTTGAACCTTTTGATTGCTGAATCAGAGAAAAATCGTACAGAAATTCGGACGCGATACGATATCGCCAAGATAGAAAAAGTCGATGATATTTTCCGTGTACACGATATTACGGGGAATATTGTTGAGGGAAAAAATTTGATTATCGCGAGTGGAGGAAAGAGTTTTTCTCAGGTAGGAACGGATGGTTTTGGCTATAATATAGCAAAACAGTTCGATATAGAAATGACCGATCCGTATCGTGGACTCTGTGGTATGGTGACGCGAGAAGATCTCTCAGAGCTTTCCGGAAGTACTATCGATGTGACACTTTCTCTCTTCGATGGCAAGAAACTTCTTTATGATGAGAAAGGTTCTTTTCTCTTTACGCATACAGGACTTTCTGGTCCGATCGTTTTTAATGCGGTCATAAAGCTCGGAGAGCATTTACGGAAACTCGGGGTGAAAGAATCACAACAGAAATCCTATTTCGAGGAACATATTACTATTAAATTGACATTTCATACGGAAAGTATGACGAAGCGAGTTCAGACTTTTTTTCACCTGGACGATATAGTCGATAGTACTATTCTCCATCTTCAGGATCTAAAATCTTGGAATGAAGCGAAGGTGACGGGTGGGGGAGTGAGACTTTCGGAACTTACCAATTATTTTGAGTCCAAAAAAGTCCCAGGTCTCTATTTTATCGGAGAAGTACTGGATTTGACTGGGAAGACAGGGGGTTTCAATCTCCAACAAGCCTGGGCAAGTGGTTATGTTTGTGCTCAACATTTTCAGGGAAAATAGGAGGATATGATTCATTTTATCATTAGAAACAATCTCCTTGCTTTTTCTCGGGAATACATAGAATAGGTTCGTTGTAATCGAATATGAGAATGACACTTTTACTTATTTTCTTTCACTATTATGATCGCAGGTTTTATAGGCAAAATCAATAATTTGATGAAACATTCACAGGTAAACAATATTTTCAAGTGGGGAAATAATATTATGATATACGGAAGTTTTTTGCTTCCAGTAGCATTTTACATAACGAACGCATATGATATCGGTTTCAAAATCGAGTTCGGAGATTTTGGGGGAATTGCTTGGTTTTTCCTTATCTTAATTATGGTTGTTCGTCCACTTGTGGATCTGTTTCCGAATTTCCTATTATTTAGTAAATTTCTCACTGTACGACGAGGAATGGGGATTATGATGGGTATGGCAGGATTGACACATGGACTCGGATTCTTTTATGCTTCTCCATCAGCTATCAAGAAACTCCCTGTTCTCACGAGTTATCTTTGGGCGTGGAATGGAATGTTTGTGTACGGTATTATCGCTATGGTTTTTGCAACACTTCTCTTAGTAACTTCCAATGATATCTCTGTACGAATTATGGGGAAAAAATGGAAATGGCTTCATAGAAGTGTGAGTGTTGTTTTTTATACGACTTGTATTCACGTGGCTTTGGTTGGATATGGAGGAATAGATCCTGTTCCACTTATTCTCGGAGGAGTGGTATTTCTCTTACGATCGGCTGTTTGGATTCGAAAAAGACTCGCAGAAACTGATCCATCCAATAATACTTCTACTGGAGAACAATACAAATGTAATGTTTGTAGTTGGATCTATGATGAATCCAAAGGGGATCCCGATGGAGGAATCACTCCAGGAACTCGCTGGGAAGATATTCCTGCCTCTTGGAAATGTCCCGTGTGTGGCGTAGGAAAAAATGATTTTACTCACATTATTCGAAAAGCAGGAAGTGTGGCTCAGGAAGGTATTTCTTATCTCGGAAAATACGAACGAACTTCCGACGAACTAGAAGGGGATTTTCGTACTATTTTCGAAAAAGCGGTGAATGGAAAAGAGGAAATCTCTGCTATGGGAACCAAGAAAAATTGGCGAAATCTTTTCGAGGATATCGTATTCCTCCCAGCACAACTCGCTCGTCGAGTCTATGATGAACACGAGCTTTCTCCAAAACTCGATCTCATTATCGGACCAAATGCCAAATCTCCTATTACACTGAAGCTCCCATTCTATGTTTCTCATATGTCCTTTGGTTCTATGTCTCGAGAGGCAAAAATAGCGCTCGCGAAAGGATCAAAATCAGCAGGGACGATGATCTGTGGGGGTGAATGAGGACTCCTTCAAGATGAGTTTGATAATGCCAGTACCTATGTATTTGAATACTCTACTGGACGATTCGGAGCAACTGAAGCAAATATGAAAAAAGCTCATGCGATAGAGATTAAAATCGGACAAGCAGCAAAAGCTGGTCTCGGTGGACATCTCATGGGAGCAAAAGTTACAGAAGAAATCGCAGCAGTTCGAGGAGTACCAGTTGGGCAAGATATTATTTCCCCAGCAAATCATACAGATATCAAGACAAAGGAGGATTTACAAGAGCGTGTGGCATATCTGAGAGAACTTTCTGGTGGAAAGCCAATCGGTATCAAAATCGTTGCATCTCATATTGAGGATGACTTGGAGGTTGCTCTCTTCTGTAAACCAGATTTCATCACTATAGACTGTCGTGGTGGAGCAACGGGTGCTGCACCAAATCATGTGAAAGATAATGTTTGTATTCCTGCACCATATGCTATCTACCGAGCTCGTAAATTCTTGAATGAAAAAGGAATCGGAAGAAGTGTAACACTTTTAGTTACTGGAGGATTCCGAACGAGTGCTGATATAACGAAAGCAATCGCTCTGGGGGCTGATGGAGTCGGTGTTTCCACACTTGCGATGATTGGTATCGGATGTCAACAATATCGTGTGTGCCATAAAGGAACTTGTCCCGTTGGAATCGCGACACAAAATCCTGATCTTCGAGCCCGATTCGATATGTATAAATCTGCCGAGATGCTCGCTCGACTCTTCCATGTATACAAACGTGAGATAGAAGATTTCATCCGAATTCTCGGAAAGAAAGATATTAAAGAACTCGATTCTACTGATCTCGTAGCACTCTCTTCAGAGATTTCCGAACATACAGACGTGAAGCACGCATAGAGTTTATAATAGAGGGAAAATATCACAAAAAAGTCTATCGCTCGGGGGAAGTGATAGACTTTTTAGTGGGCATAAGAAAAGATAGACATAAGAAATGCAACCCCACCCACTTTTTTATGAAAAAAGTGGGTGGGGTTGAGATAATAAGCTTGACTTTATGTATATTACAGATATAAATTATTACAATACTTAGTAAATCCATCTTATGGATAAAGATAATATTCGATTTTTCCTCCATTATAATTTTAAAACCCCATGATCTCTTGTAGACCGGTTATTATGATACCAATGATCGAACTCTGTTGAATGGAGAGATATTGTTTCTACACAAGTATGGGGCGTACTTAATTCTCATCAAACTACTAGAGAGCAGAGTAGAGTATATCTGGAATTTATATTTTCTAATTTTACCTCGGCCAATGCTATTGATTGGGAGAAAAGAATGCATGATATATTTAATAGAAACTGAGTAGCACTTGAATATTTTTTTCTGGATAATCTCAAGAGACGAGAGTGTCTGAATGATGATTCTCCTATGAAACATATACATGCTCCTATGGGATTAGATTGACCCCCTGGACGCATGGATATTATTTCTCGCATACAAAGTGGTCAAGAAAGAATAAACCTAGGAGTACAAATTACTGCTATAGATGGATCGGGAGATAGAGTTGTACATACTCATTATGAGTGATGTGAAAATCCATGTCTTGGTAAATATAAAAAAGGTACTAAAATGGCGAATAAAATAGCGGAAGTAGAAAAATTGAATACTCTCCAAAATCGATACGATATATCTACGAAGTATCATGATCGCTTTGTTCCAGATAGACGATGCATCGCAACTATAAATAAATCAATATGCACCATTACAAATAGTAAAGAAGATAATATCTGGAAGAAAGCATTTGATCAATGGAAAGAAAAAGGATTTTCTCAATCATTCTCCTCTCTTCTTCAAAATAAATTTGCATATCACTTGCTTATATATACATTAGTTTGATAATTATTTTATAGTTTATATTAAGATTTTATGGAAATGTGATCAGCAAGCCGGGATACACCATCGGCTGAGATTCTGAAAAAATATGGATTAGACGCGGAAATGCGAGAATGATATCTTTCAGCAAAACAAATCCAATTGGCCTATAGGTTTTGACTTACAGATAATCAGATTGTGTACATAGAAAAAACTCAAGTTGCAGCATTGGAGATTCTTCGAAAACTTGATGATAGAAAGCATCCAGTGGTTAAATACCTTGATGCATTATTCTGAGTTATTAGTTCCTCCAAAAATCAGTCCTCTGCTATAGAGAGAACAATTTATGCACATATGGGCATAGAAAGAAGCACAGAAATGCCAGAGAGGCTAGGAGTCAAAGAGATTGAACAATTTATATCCGAAATATTCACTCCTGAAAATCTAAGTAGAGATGTTTCATATATCGCAACTTATTTTTGAGAATATAAAGAATATGGATCATTTTATGAAACTCGACATAATTTTTGTCTTGCCTGTTTGCATTTATGGAAGGATCTCGGATCGGCACATCGTTTTTTTTGAATTCTATGAGGAGTACCATCTGATTATGGTATGGCATTAGAAGTTTGGATAGATTATATGACTATTGATCGAAAGTGAGAATCATCCTGTATACTTGTATTAGAAAATCATCATCAACAGATAGAAACTCATAAATTAGACACTGATACCCGGTATTTTCAAGAGAAGTATAAAACATTTTTACGTGTATTTCGAGAACTCCGTTCAGATGAAACTATCGACTGGAGAGATATGGAAAGCATGAAAATGTCTTATGTATTGTGAATTCCTGATCATATGCAAGAGAAGTTGAATCCAGAAATGATTAGCGTATTTCTGACGGCGCATAGAGAAATTTTCTTGGAACGTCCTGAACTTTGTAAATGATCAGAAGAAAAGAGAATACTGCGCATTCTGAAAAATAGAGTAGAGGAAGAAGAATGAGAGAAAACAACAGAAGAAAAGAAAAAACCTAAGAAAAGAAAGCCGAAACCACAGAAATCACCATCTGTATTATCAGATACATACACATCTGGAGTAACGAGTGAGTCGTTCGTTCGTGTATGATTACAGTCGCCAGAACAAATCATCAGCTATCCTGCACCAAAATTAGATAATAAATTTAAGTGTGATATATGAAAAATGACAGGAGGAAAGATTTCTCTACCAGTTACAAAGATATGTTCCAATATTGGCACATATGCTCTTTGGCTGGGGATTGGAGAGAAAGACTCCATAATATGGAAACAATATACTTTGGATGAGCAAATTACTTTTGTATCTTCTAGAGAAAAGCAATCGTATGTATTTTGTATTTCTGAAAATGATTTTGCAGGCGATCTGCCTCCAGATGAAACTATTTCCCCGAGGATATCTTTCGTATTGGAGCCAAAAATTTTAGAAAGTATTGTTGTCAAAACTGTTGCAAAGACAATAACAGCAATAATGCCACCTGTGGATAATTCACCAAAGGCAATTGAGGCCACCTGAGTACATGAAGTAGAAGAACAAATACTTTCTTTGCTTGATAAATTAGAAACATGAACATATATATTAAACCAATCTTCAGACAACCAAACATATGTACTTATTTTCTTGGGAGATAAATGAGGAGAATGATCAGTTTCTGTTGTATACAATATTCAGAATAAAAAAATAATACTTTCTGGAATCGCCGATTGACAAGAATCGGGAATTTTGGAGTTTATCGGAGATGATTTGAGAAAAGTCTTTCTCGAAGAAATTTCTAAAAAAGAACAAATAGAACGGAAAAAAATGTTGGACTCATTAAAAGTTACAGAAACATTCCTCCGAACCGTAACAGAACGGCTTATTGGTTCCGATTATCGTATATTAGATATCCCAACAGTATTAAACGATTGTAGATATAATAGATATTACTCGGCAGGGATGTTGGGATTGGGGAAAAATCTGGAGAAGTTACAGAAATTACAAGATATGTGCATATCAATAGGTATATCCTTGGATATAAGAATGCCTTCCAGAGAAAATTCAGAAATTTCTATTTCTGCCATATCGCAAACAAATATTCTTATAAAGGGAGATATTTGTTCTCTTTCCTACTTTCCTTATTTCCAAATATCTTGACTGGATGGTATTGTAGATCCTATCATTAAAAATGCATTTACTGGAATCCTTCAATCTATCCTTATGCTTTTTGGAGTGACATGAAGAAAAATCTTCGATAATACGAGTTCTAAAACTCCATCAAAGATTTGAGGAAGAACACAGAAATTATTGAGCGACAAACAAATATCAGACATACTACTCAATAAAGATTCCGAAACAGATTATAGAAAAAAAGTCTATAGCGATTGGGAGAGTATTTCTGAAACAGACAAAAAATTTATCACAGATGCTATTCAGCGTCTCAATAATGAAGAATGACGACAGTTGATGGAAGAACGATTCAGCGATACTCATGGATATTATGTGTGTAAAATAGAAGGACATAAATGATGGATAGGACTTCAAGATGATGATGAAATTATCTTGTCTGACGAGATGATATCTTGTGTATCGGATAGTAAATCTGGACACGCATTTATATACGATATGATCGAGACCAATGAACGATTGCAAAAATATGTAATTCTGAGAATGGTAGCAACATTACGAAATACTCTTTATAAAGGGAAATCTCCATTTGATAATGGGATGAAAGATTATTTTGATCTGTTTTGGCACAGTATTTCAGAAAATAAAAAGAAACAATTTTTAGAGGATTCTGCTGGAGAATGAGGAAACGCAGGGAAAGGTCTGGAAGTATTATTGGAAGATGGTATTTCTCTCTTTGATCGTTTTATGCAATGAATAAAAAAAGCTGGTGTACTGCTTCAATACAGTAAGCCAAAGGCTATAAGTGTTGGAGAATTACGAGAATATCAGAAAGAAGATATTCATTCTGATATGTAATTTGAATATACTCCTCCTGGTTGAATAATAAGTAGAAATTTATCTTTTGGACAGAATCATATTATTGTGCAATAATGATTTTGATTTCTCTTTAGAAAAGATACACTTGAGTCTCAAAGAAAAACATATCTGTTTCATAATTGAGAAAACTTATTCTTCTATTCCATTTATATGAACATTGCTGGTATTTGGTACGAAAAGTTCATCACAGACTATATATTCTGAGGGCGAGCAGTAGGGATTGTATCTATTGTGATAGTTACCTTATTTATCGGAACTTCTCTTTTTCTGATACTGAAATTTCTTTGGGAATGGTATAAATCTGAATCTAAGAATGATCTAAAAATGGTTATAATAGAAAGTCTGCATGAGGAATGGAGAGATCTTAATAGAGATTTTTCACATTTTCAAGAAGTTGAAAAAATCATAGAGGATTATCAAAAGTTGAAAGAATTGAGAAACCAATTGCAAAATGTAAAAAAAGAGGATAATAAGGAGAAAATGAGTTTGATAGAGACGAGTATATTTTCTCATGGACCCGGTATTTCTATACCCATTGATGTGAATGTTTTATACACATATGAAGAATCTAAGTTTGATAGTTATTATCATACTTTTATAGAAGATTTACTACATAGTAATGTGTATGAATATAAGAATTTTTACAGTTTTTATATGACTTGCACTCGTTATTATACTGCATTAAGAATTTTCATAAAAACTTTGATAGATTTTTATGATATAAGTGAGAAAATTGATGCTCTTTTTCAAGAAGCATGATCAATAGATCAGAATCATAAAAATATGGTATATCATGATAAAATACCACTCTCGTTGAAGGATAAAAATGAAGGAGTGAGAAAAGATATTTCCACATCTTACAAAGATATGAAGGAGGCAGAAAAAAAGATGAAGGTTTTTTTTTGAGGAATAATCTTTTATTTTAAATAAATTATTTTTTATTTCTCACTTACGACATCAGCCATATTCATAATCGGCTGCATAATACCAACTGCGATAAATCCGACTACGACCGCCATAGAAACGATAATAATCGGTTCGAGAAGTTTATTAATAGAGTTAATAGTTGTATCTACTTCTTCGTCATAAAAGTCGGCAATTTTGAGAATAATAGTATCGAGTTTCGCTGTTTCCTCTCCGACTTTGATCATTTGCACGAGCATATCTGGGAAGAGCCGATCGTCCTCGAGACTTTCCCCGATGCGGATACCCTTCTTGATATCTTCTCGCAGGAGGAGAATACGCTGACGATACACCTCATTATCTACAACATCCGATACGATTCGAAGAGATTCGACAATGGAAATACCACTCGAGAGAAGATTGGAGAGAACTCGAGAAAATTTTGAGAGAATAACTTTTTGCATAACCATTCCCATAATGGGGAGACGGAGCATGATTTGATCAAATCGATAATGTCCAGATTCTGTATTTTTCCAAAAAGAAACAGCTATAACAAATCCAAAACCTCCTATAACAACTGCCCACCAATAGTTCACAAAGAAATTACTCGTTGCAATGAGAAACTGAGTAAGAGGAGGGAGTTTGTCCTTGTCACCAAATATTTCTACTATTTTTGGTACTACCATGGTCATAAGTACCATAATAGATCCGATCATAACTACTACGATAGCCGCTGGGTACATAAGAGCTCCTTTTAATTTCTTAGTCATTCCAGACACTTTTTCCACTTGATCGGCAAGTTGTAAAAGTGAAAGATTCAGTTTTCCTGTCTTTTCTCCCGATTCAATAATAGAACATTCAGAATCAGAGAAATTTTCTCCATATTCACGAAGAGTTTGACTCAAATTTTTTCCACTTTTTATCCCCGATATAATATTTGCATATGCTTTTTGTAAGAGTACATTTTTCTCTTGCTTCTCCAGAATCGTAATGGATTTCATGATAGAAAGTCCCGCATTTACCATGGTGGCAAGCAATCGAAAAAATATTACTTTTTGCTCTGTCTTGATTTTCTGCCTGGATACCATCCATGCATCAATTGTATCCATACTAAAACCTCAAGTTTCCTTGACGATCTGAGCTTCATTTTTCGTATCGAGAATAATAAAATCGGACATAGAGAGGATTATTATAATTTAGTGATATTTATTCTTCTTTTGCGGCAGTGTACACTTCTGTGAGAGAAGTGAGACCGGTAAGTGCTTTCATAATACCATCTTGTTCCAATGAAATCATCCCATCACTGATGGCAACTTCATTGATCGTTACACCGCTCGCTCATTCAAGAATGAGTTCTTTGATTTTTGGGGTAATTTCCATAATTTCATAGATACCAACTCGTCATTTGTATCCGCTTTGATTACATTTTTCACATCCGCCTGGTTCATAGAATGTTGGATTAGCGAGAATTTCTTTGGGAACGCGGGCATTAAGTTCTTCTTTGTCGGTTCGTCCAATGGCTCTTTTGAGTGATTGCTTCGTACGTTCATCGAGATCATTGACAGATATGGGTTTTTTACAATCACAGAGTCTTCGGATCAATCGTTGTGCAATAATAGCATTGATGGAAGCAGGAAGGAGAAAGGCCTGGATTCCCATATTCAAAATACGAGTAATCGTTTCTGCAGCGGAATTTGTATGGATAGTAGAAAGTACCAAATGTCCTGTGAGAGAAGCCTCGATGGCAATGTTAATCGTTTCTGAATCACGGATCTCTCAGACCATGATAATATCGGGATCTTGACGAAGGGCAGTACGAAGTCCAGCAGCAAAAGTATAACCAATCGTTGGAAATATCTGACTTTGATTCACTCCATCGATGGTATTTTCGACGGGATCCTCGAGGGTCATAATATTTACATCGGGCTTATTGAGTTCGGCGAGACAAGAGTAGAGTGTGGTAGATTTTCCTGATCCTGTTGGACCAGACGTAAGAATAATACCATTAGGAAGAGCAATGGCTCGAGCGAGGATTTTTCCATTTTTCCCTTCGATACCGAGTCTCTGAAGAGGAGGAGCCTTTTTACTTTTATCTACGATACGCATAACGATCTTCTCACCTGCAACCGTTGGAAGGGTGGAAACACGCATATCGAGTCATCTTCCTTCAAGTGTTATGGAGATACGTCCATCTTGTGGAATACGTGATTCATCAATTTTCAGATTTGCAAGGATTTTATATCGTGCTACCACTTGGGGGTGGAGAAAAAGTTGATATTCGAGAATTTCTTGGAGTACACCATCGACGCGGTAACGAATACGAATGACATTGGAAAGAGGTTCGATATGAATATCTGAGGCTCCTACATCTGCCGCGGCAGATATGATGAGATCACAGATTTTCTGAGCATTATCTCATTTGTATATTTCTTCCTTGAGAAGATTTACGAGAGTATTTTCCATGATTTATTATATTATTTGGTAGTGGCTTGTTTTTTAACTTTTTCTAAAATAGCATTATTTCTGAGATAGATGATTTCTATGGTCTGAAGAGAAGTGTTGATATCATTAATTGTATCAATATCTTTCGTTACATCTCATGTTTTAAATCCATTGATTTTTGGTTGAAGTTCTGTGAGATTACTTGTAAGCCCCTTAATGGTAGCGATAGCATTAGCAGTTACAGTCTCATTACAAAGAGGATTTCCTGGTTTCGCGCAGAGCATACCTTTTTCTTGTACTGATTTTTGTAGTCCTGTAAATTTGGCTGTTATAAGAGATCGTAAGAGAAGAATTTTTTGATAGTTCATTCCTTCTACATAGAAATTGAGAGTAATACTTCCTTGATTACTAGCAGTAGAAATGGCGGGAATATCGGTGAGAGAAAAGGTATCGATAGTTATAAGAAGATTAGATAAGCCAGATAATCATTTCTCATTTGATCTGATACGAGTTTCTGTTGCATTTGGAATAATTTTCCCATTACGTATCGTAATACCTCCTGATGTTTGTACGACATCAATAAGAGCAAGAATATTACTATTTTTTCCTTTAAAATCGAGCGTTATTTTAAAGCTTCCAATATTCACAGAAGTATTATTTTTTTCTGGAAATGTAATATTGGAAATACCAAGCGGAGCATAACTCGTCAATGAATATTTTCCGAGAATATCCTTTTCTATATATGATATAAAACTCGCGAGAGTAATTTTATTATCTATACTATCATCAATGCTGGTATGAGAAGAATTTACAAAGACAGGAATAATATTTCCGAGAACAGTATCGATTTCTGCTATTTCTTTATCGATAGTACTTATTTTAGTACTCTCATCCATTAGCCAACTCAGATAATCTTCTGTAACATCAGATGGTTTTTTGAGTACTTCATTGAGTTTTGCAGGATCGGTAAAAATAACATCAGGAATTTCTTTTTTCTTTCCTGATTTATTGAGAAGTTCTGTGAAAGAATCTTTATTAACTCCATGTAACTGGAGATTTGAAGTATCGGCAATAGTGCTGTTTACTTGAATAATTGCATCATTAATCGTGGTATATTGCGGAACTACATACGTAAATACATAAAACATACAACCAACTAATACAAGAGTATTGAGCGCAATACCCTTTATGAGACGATCCTTCTTTCTTTTATCCATTGCTTCCATAATTACATTTTATTAACAGCTAAATATTGGAGTTTTAAATTCAGTGAAGTCTGTGTTGAAAAAATAGTTTTAAATCCTTCAGTACTACTAAATTCTGAGATATCGAGTGTTTTCGGATAAGAAAGGAGTTGGAGGTTACTCTTTGGATCACTCAGTCTTGCTATGAATTCCATAGCTGTTTCTCGTGATGTCTTTGTTTTCTGTCCTGGAGGAGCAAGAAGAGATCCTCCGTATACTTTACAAGATGTAGAGAATACTCATTTCTCATCGATAGAAAGTGTTTGACATTCAATATCTTCTCCTTGATAATCTGATTTATTTTTGATATCGAGAAAATTTCGTACAGTTTCCGTAATAGAGACTCGTGAATTTCCTGTGTGTTCCTCGATGAATTGTACTTTTGGTGAATTGACGATATTAAGAGATTGCATGAGTTTCGGTACAAGAATCACGAGTTTCGTGATAATATCATTTTCTATTTTTTCTTTTTTGGTTGTTACTTCGGAAGATATCATGAGAGGAGTTTTACATTCTGTATTATCATAATTTTCTATCCCATAGGAAAGATATGGACAGATCGGAAGATTTGCAAACAAAGAATTATTATCCGCGGAACGAGCGTATACATCGATACTCAGGAGAATAGTGATAATAATACCCAGGATAAAAAGTTTTCCACTCACTATATGAGCGATCTCAATTGGTTCTTTTTTTTCTTTTACTTGCTGAGGCCTTGCATTGAAATCAAGTTCATTAATATCTCCAGAAAGTTCATTGAAAATATTTCCAACATTTTTCGGATCTTCAGAAAGCTCGATGTAATGTGCCTTTTGTTCTGTATTATTTGTTTCTTCCATAAGAGAGAAAGAATGATGAATTAAAACTTACTAAAGCAATAATAGCATAAAAACAAAATTTTTACAAAAAAAAGGCTTTACATTTTCTTTTTTCTGAGCATTTCTAAGAATATCTCTTTGGTTCCGGATCGAATTTTGATACCTTCAGGAAATCCCGCTTTTACTTTTTCTCCCCAAGCGGAGTTTATTCGAGAGTCGAGTAGGATGATAATTCCTTTATCTGTCTTCGTACGAATCAGTCGCCCGAGTCCTTGTCGAAGTTTTATAATCATAGCGGGCAGAGAATATTCTGAAAAACTATCTCGATAGAGTCGAGATCGTGCGATGAAAACAGGATCGGTCGGAACAGCGAATGGAAATTTATAAATAATAAGAGTTTCGAGATTCTTCCCAGGGATATCGATCCCTTCCCAAAAACTATCGGTTCCAAAAAGTACCGAGGATTCAGAATGTTGACGAAAATATTCTATCATCCTTTGGCGTCCTCCAGAAAGTCCTTGTGTCATGAGTGTGATATTTTCTTTTTTCAGACGTGGATTGATTTGGAGGAAAACTTCTTTAATGCTGGCAAATGAAGTAAAAAGCCCGAGTGTTCGACCTCGTACAATCGAGAGAATATCTCCGATAAAATCATGGATTCGTTCTCGGATCAATCGTATTTTTGATATCTCCAATATCGGATGGGATAAAGAGAAGTGCTTGGCTCGCGTAGTCAAAATCGGAAGCAAGTACATGTTTCGAAAAACTCTGCATAGAAAGAGATTTTTCTATATACGAAAAATCTCCGTGCACGGAAAGGGTTGCACTGGTTGCAATACAGGCATCGAGGGAATTATAGAGCTTATCATCGAGTACTTTTCCGACATGTAGTGGAGTTATAGAAACAGATATTTCTCCATTTTTGAGAGTGATAATCTTGATGAAATCTTTCTCTTGTTCACGGAAAATAGTTTGCAATACTTTGAGAGCTCATTCTATAGTACTAATAGGTCGATCCATCTGCACATACAGTGCTTCCGGTGCACCATAAAGATGAGTAATGAGTTCATGAATACGATCTGATAAGTGCATCGAGAATTCGAGATATTCCAACAACACCCTCCTGTTTAAAAAAGTTTGGTTCTAGAAGTGTTTGGTTGTATTTATTATCCGCCGTTTGTGGTACTCGAAAAGCGAGATAGCGATAGAGTACATCAAATGTCATACCAAAATTGAGCACGATTGATTCACTGATTTCTTTGAATTCTGGAAAGAGAAAAGGATCGGCAACGGGTTTGCTTTTTTGTCGTTTGATAATGAGATCAATTCCTGCAAGAGCCCCTTCGATATCGGAAAGTGTTGTTGCATATTTGAGCGCATCGGTGGCAACTGCTTCGAGATTATGGACCTCATCTATGACGAGAAGTTTGATATCTGGAAGTATTTTAGAAGGTGTATCATCGGTGGTTTCTGAGAGCAGAAGCGCATGATTGATGATGATAATATTGGCAGTTTTTGCATCCTGACGGACTCGGTAGAGAAATTCCTCTTTTCGATATGGATTCTCAGGAATGAGACACTCGACGATCATTGGATCGGAGTTTATCTATGATGCTGTATTCTTGACCATACCAAGAAAGTTCATCGAGTTCTCCGTATTCGGTTTTCATTAACCAAAAGAGAATTTTTGCTACGACAATATATTCGATTTCTTCTCGGAGATTTTCATCGAGGTATTCAAAGAAAAGAAAAATACTCAGATAGTTGGAGCGTCCTTTGACTTTGGTAACAGAAAAATCCCCGATTTCCTGAGCGCACAAAGTAGTGCGCATCGCGGGAATATCTTTTTCGAAAATCTGATCTTGGAGCGTTTTTGTATTGGTAGAAATATACACTGGTTTCCCTGTCTGGATCGAGGTAATAATAGAGGGAATTCCATACGCGAAAGTCTTCCCGACTCCCGTTGGTGCTTCTATGAGAATGAGTTCTTTTTCCCGAAAAGCTTGTGTGGTGAGGTCCAACATCTTTCCTTGTTCTACTCGTTCCTCTAGTTCAAGACTCCCCCCTTCGCTTCGCTCTTCCCCCCTCATCCGAGGGGGTATTTTATTTTCACTTTTTTTCAATATCTCTTTCCAAGAAATATCGAGATTCTCATCGTGGAAAAACTGGAGTTCTGGTATGGCTCTGCGGCGATCGAGAATGAGTTTCTGGATTTGGTTGAGGGAAATGGCTTTTCGTGGAAATCCTGCATATTGCAATACATATCCAATCGCACTATCCGAAGAAAAAGCAGAAGCGAGATAAGAGAGAATCATACTCTTCTCTGCTGGTGCATTTCGCATCTCTTCTATACAATGTTCAAAAAGAATAATGGTTGCTTCAGTATCGGCGAGTGCTCTATGAGCTCCATCGAATGATTTCCCGAAACTCTCGAGGAGACTCCCGAGATTTAGACTTTTTGCATCAAAAAAGAGGATTTCTGCGATTCGAAATGTATCGAGTAATGGACGAGAACCGACATCAATGCCATATTCTCGAAAGAAAGAGATATCAAAATCTACATTGTGCCCGAGTAGGGGAGTGCCTTCCGCGAGAAACTCCAGAATCTTGGGACGGATATCCGAGAAAAAAGGAGCATCTTTCAGATCTTCATCGGTAATCCCTGTGATATTTACTGACTCGGCAGGGAGAGAAAAACCAGGATTTATAAGCGTCGTGTATCGTTCGAGAATACCTGTTTCGTCGAACTTAATCATAGCAATCTCGATAATGGCATCATTTTTCGGATCAAGTCCAGTAGTTTCGAGGTCAAAAGCAATAATAGGAGGCATGAGAATATTGAAGGGTGAATTCTTACTTCCGTCCTTTTACAGAAGTAAAAAGTGAAGAGAATATAATATAGAATTATGGCTGATTATAGAAGAAAACAGGGAAACTCCAAACATAAAAACCAGAAAAAATAAAAAAGATTGGACAAAGCAGAGTTTTTTTATACAATACGCCCACATTTCCGAGAATAGAGATGTAGATTTCCATATGGGAATATAGCTCAGTTGGTAGAGCAGGGCCCTTTTAAGGCCAAGGTCCCGGGTTCGAGCCCCGGTGTTCCCACCATTTGTCACTTAAAGCCCCCGAAAGGGGGTTTTTACGTGGCAAATTTTGAGACCGGAGGCAGGGCTCGAACCGAAGGCTTTTCGGAGTGAAACGAAGAAAAGAAAAAGCC
Organism: uncultured Candidatus Altimarinota bacterium; assembly: GCA_963751115.1. GTDB lineage: Bacteria > Patescibacteriota > Gracilibacteria > BD1-5 > UBA2023 > UBA1545. The sequence goes on along the minus strand of CAVVTN010000001.1, from coordinate 2,484 downwards.
ATTTGAAGATGGCTTTTGTCCTGAGGCGTTTTTCGAAGCGAGACTCGATGGAATCGGGACGACTCTGAGAAAAAAGAGCCCCGGTGTTCCCACCATTTGTCACCCAAAAGCCCCCGAAAGGGGGTTTTTACGTGGCAAAAAGATGAAATGAATCGGGGTGAGAAACTGCAGGCACACGGATGATCCCGCAGACGGGAGAGTCGGGGAAAAAGCCAGTTGAAGCTGGCTTTTCGTCGCAAGGTGTTTTGGAGAGCGAGTACTGGCTTTGTAAAAGTCTGTGCGACTCTGAGAAAAAAGAGCCCCGCCCATCTGATAATACCTGTAAAAGAGATAAACTTTTCTATTTTAGATCTCGAAATTAAAAATATGAAATTTGGATTTTTTAATGAAATGTTTATTATTACAGTAATTTAAAACTTTCCATACCAAAAATGCCGAAATTTAATGATCTGAATCTGGAAGGAGAAAATTGGAAAGCTCTCACGGATATCTGGACGGATAGCCTCTGGATTATCAATGAGCGGGACAAGAGTGGAAAACACTCCAATTTCTATCATGGAAATTTTGTTCCACAAATCGCAAATCAGTTGATTCAAAGGTTTACGAAAAAGTGAGATTTTGTTCTGGATATGTTTCTCGGAAGCGGGACAACCGCGATAGAATGTGAAGAGCTCGGAAGAGGAATTATTTGAGTGGATATCAAACAAGAGCTTGTGGATCGAGCAAAAGAGCTTATAACTTCCGATAAAATCGAGAAAGAATTCATTCTCGGGAATTCGGGGTCCAAAACTACTTTCAATAGAATCAAAGCATACTTAACTCTCAAAAATAAACCTGGAGTAAGTCTCGTTATCCTTCATCCGCCGTATCACGATATCATAAAATTTAGCGATAAAAAAGAAGACCTTTCTAATGCTCCAACCAATGAAGATTTTCTCAAGAAATTTAAAAGAGTCGTGGAGAATAGTCGAGACCTCCTCAAAAAAGACGGATATCTTGCAATAATCATCGGGGATAAATACACAGGAGGAGAATGGATTCCCCTCGGTTTTCAGTGTATGGCGGAAGCACAAAAAACTTGATTAAAACTAAAATCCATTATAGTAAAGAATATGGAAGGAAATAGAGGGAAACTTGGAAGCGGTGGAATATGGAGATATCGAGCATTAAATAGCGATTATTATATCTTTAAGCATGAGTATATTTTAATTTTTAAGAAAAGCCAATAATGGACATTAAAAAAGAAATATACGATAAAAATTTAAGAGAATTTAGGGCGGATTTTGATATTAAACATTTAAGTATTGTAGAAAAATACTTAACTAGAGATGAGGTGAAGAAATGAAAAACCTTTGAGACTTATTGTTTTAATAGTATTTTAAAAAGTAAATCATCAAGTGATCTTCTTAATTATTGGCCATGATTAGAATGATGAGATGAAAGAGGGATTGATTTTATTTTTTTTGATGACTGAATTTTAAGTATTATTAACTGTAAACAATGAAATAAAAGTAAAAATTTTTCACCTAAAGATTTAGAAGAAATTAAGAAATGATTAACCTGTATTTTTGAAACAGAGGATACTAAGAATGTCGTATTAAATAATTTTATTAAAAATTTATCTAAAAATAAAATTAAAAATATAAAAGTATACTACTGTTGTGAGTTAGGTGATAAAAGTAATGCTTTAAGCGACCCTTATATTCCAGATAGAATATTGGAGCTTAAGACTTATAAGAAACCAGAGGAATATTCTAAAATTTTTTCTTGAATAGAAGTTGAACTATTAAACTATGAAGATTTATTTAAAATTGATGAATTAATATCTTTAAATATCAACTATGATGATAAATATTTTTTTCGAAGCTGAATAGATAGATGATATATCGCTAGAGTAAAGTGTGAGGATATCAAAAATGCAATTGAAAAGTATAATATAAAAATCTTTCAAAAAAATATAAGATGAAGGTTAAGTACCAAAATAAATAAAAATATTCTAAATACTTTAGAAAAAGAAGGAATAGATTTTTTTCTTTATAATAACTGAATAACATTTATTTGAAGCGAAATAGATTTAAGCGAAAAAACTAATATCTTAACCATCAAGAATGCTCAAATAATTAATTGACAACAAACTTCCTGGGCAATTATGAACTCAAAGAATATCGATCAAGATTCCTATGTTTTATGTAGGTTTTTTGCTATTGATGAAAGTAAAATAAAAACAATTACTCAAACTACAAACTCACAAAACTCAACGAACGAAAGAGATTTTGTTTCAAATGATGATATTCAAATAGCAATACAAGAATATTTCTATAAGAAAAACATATCCTATGAAAGAAAAGTTTCAAAACAAAAAGAAAAATGATTTGCTGGAAAAATAACAAATACCGAATTAGCCCAGTCTACACTTGCTATTTTGTTATGATTTCCTAGTAAAATAACCACACCAAAAATGGATGTTTTATTTACAAATAAGGG